>NZ_JBYTCJ010000027.1:0-76839 GCF_058790155.1 Neobacillus sp. FW104-15D2 | reverse complement strand
CCTTAGTGGTTGGTCGATGTGTACCCCCACAGTGGACTTTCACCACCTAGATAGTTGCCATGCCTGGCACACCAAATGAAAAAGCGGCTGAAAACCAGCCGCTTTTGTTTTTTAATGAAGACATTCCGGACAACGTCCATAGACTTCAAATTTATGTCCTGAAATGTCATATCCACTTAGATCAGCCTTTATTCCAGACATTGGGCAAATATCTATTTCCTTGGACTTTCCGCAATCAAGACAAATAAAATGATGATGGTGATGATGCTGGGAACAGGTAAACCTGAAATGCTTTTCCCCACTTAGTTCTGTCATTTCTAAAATTCCCAATTCAGCAAACAAGGAAAGATTTCGATAAATGGTATCAAAGCTCAAGCCAGGGTACAGCTCCTTCATTTCCTCCAGCACATCCTTGGCAGTTAAATATTTATCGGTATCCGAGAAAAGCTGAAGCATCTCCTCCCTCTTACCGGTATATTTATATCCTCTATCCTTTAATAATTGAAGAGCTTCAATAACCTCCATGGAAGCTGCCCCCTATCAAGCAATTTTCCGAAAACCGGATTTTTTTATAAAAATAGCCAAAATAAGAATAAAAACAGAAATGATTACAATCGTACCACCTGGTGCCAAATCCATATAATAGGCCAGCGATAATCCGCCGAGAACAGATATTTCTCCGAAAATCACGGACAGAAAAATGGTTTGTTTAAATCCTTTAGCAATTCGAATGCTAGCCGCAACAGGCAGCGTCATTAAAGAGGAAACGAGAAGTATTCCTACCACCCTCATAGAACCTGCAATGACTAAAGCAACCATAATGATAAAAATAAAATGAATGCTTCGGGCTGCAAGTCCTGAAGCTTTTGCGTATTCCTCATCAAAGGATAAAAGAAAAAGTTCCTTATATAATAGGAAAATAACGATCGCAACCGTAATAGTGATGGCTAATATGGTCCATAAATCAGTCCGGCTGACCGCCGTAACACTCCCAAATAAATAACTGAACAAATCAGTATTAAACCCGTCTGCAAGGGAAATAAAAATTACTCCAAGTCCAATACCACCCGAAAGAATGATGGGAACTGCCAGCTCCTGATATTGCTTGTAAACTCCCCTAAGTTTTTCTATAAAGAGGGAACCTCCTACGGAAAAGACCATTCCCATATATATTGGATTCAGCCCGGAAAACATTAAAAACTTCTTTTCAAGCAAAAGGCTTGCTGCAATTCCGGCCAGTGTAACATGGCTTAGGGCATCAGCTATCAAAGAAAGCCTCCTGACTACAATAAAAACGCCCAGCAGCGGAGCAACTAAACCAATCAAGATTCCTGTCATGAAGGCATTTTGCAAAAATTCATATCGTAAAATCGCCTCGATCATCTTGTGACTCCTCCATGTTCGTGTTCATGATGATGGTCGAGCAAATGAACCTCATGCCCGTAGATTTCTGATAGACCATTACGCTCCAACTGTTCAAATTCTTCCGTTTTTCCATGAAAGTGCAAAGTCTTATTCAAGCAGGCAACATGTGTTACTTTATCCGAAACGGTTCCTATATCATGAGTGACCATTAAAAGCGTAATCCCCCTATCCTTATTCAATTCCCCAAGCATTTGATAAAAGGAATTCACGTTATAGGCATCTACTCCCACCGTTGGTTCATCAAGGATGAGAAGTTCAGGGTCACTTACAAGCGCTCTTGCAATGAAAACCCTTTGCTGTTGGCCCCCTGAAAGCTCGCCTATATTTTTAAATGAAAATTCAAGCATACCAACAGATTCCAGCGCTTTTGATACTTTGTTTTTATCATTTTTTTTAAGAAATTTAAATAGCCCCATTTTTTTAGTAAGACCGCTTGATACAACTTCAAAAACAGTTGCAGGGAATCCAGTATTAAAGGAATTAGCTTTTTGTGAAACATATCCAACTTTTTCCCAATTTTTAAAACGGCGTATCTCCTGCCCGAATAAATAAATTTCACCGTGCAGTGGTTTTAAAAGTCCTAGTATCAGCTTCATTAAAGTTGATTTTCCGGATCCATTTGGCCCGACCACACCGAGAAAGGCATTTTCCGGAACATTAAGTGTAATATTATCAAGGACTGTTTCTCTTTCATAACTATAGGACAGCCCCTTTATCTCTATAACTGGCTTGTTTGCCATAATTATCACCTGTCATTTTAAGAATCATTCCGATTTAACTTTCGTAGTATACAATATCTTCTTATCAAAGTAAAGCAAATGGCTGGTTCTCCTTTTTTAATTGTTTCCAAACCTGTTAGTGTCACTATTGCCTCCTCTCCGTCATACATTAGGGATGGAGGAGTGATAACAATGAAAATTTTCGAAAACATAATTAATCATAAGATTAATACTATTACTGGTGATGAGCTATTAAAATACGCTAATCAATTCAAAATTAATGTGACCCGGACCCAGGCTCAGAAAATTGCCGAATACTTAAGAGGAAGACAAGTAAATATTTTTGACAGCGCTCAACGGGCTTCCCTTATCAAGGAGATCGCGAAGGTTACAGATGTAGAAACAGCGCGTGAGGTAAATAAATTATTTGTTCAGTTTACAAAATAAAGAAAGCTGTGCAAGGCTGCACAGCTTTTTCTTTGGACAAAAACATATTTACTGCCCGATTATTAAATCAAGAAGATTATCATTGAACTCTTTATTCAGCAGCATTTCGATTTCAAACCTATAAGGCGGTTTTTTATTATTTTTATCCTCGCCAACAAATGGTGTTTCAAGTATTTTTGGAATCTCGGTTAACTGTGGGTGGTGAACAATATAACTTAATGCGTCAAATCCAATATGGCCGAAACCAATATTTTCATGGCGGTCTTTTCTCATGCCTATTTCATTTTTACTGTCATTAATATGAAGAACTTTAAGCCTGTCCAAACCAACTATTTTATCAAATTCGTTTAAAACCCCGTCAAAGTCCTCAACAATCTTGTAGCCCGCATCATGAGTATGGCAGGTATCAAAACAAACTGAGAGCCGGTCATTGAAATTAACACCATCCATTATCATGGCAAGCTCTTCAAAGGATTTACCGCATTCCGATCCTTTCCCTGCCATTGTTTCAAGGGCAATCTGGACATTCTCTTTCCCTGTTAAAACTTCATTTAATCCTTCGACGATTCTTTTAATCCCGGCTTCTGTTCCGGCACCAACATGGGCTCCAGGATGCAGAACGATTTGGCCAGCACCAATCGCTTCCGTCCTCTCGATTTCAGAACGCAGGAAGTTTACACCTAATTCAAACGTAGCCGGATTTGTAGTGTTTCCGATATTAATAATATAAGGAGCATGGACCACTATTTCTGTAATTCCATGAGCCTCCATATGCTTTCTGCCGGCTTCAATATTTAAATCCTCAATTTTCTTTCTGCGGGTGTTTTGCGGTGCACCTGTATATACCATAAAAGTGCTTGCCCCATACGAAACTGCTTCCTCACTGGCAGCCAGGAGCATCTTCTTTCCACTCATAGAAACGTGAGACCCAATTTTAAGCATTTTCTTTCCACTCCCTAAATCGTTTGTTACTTATTACGGCCCAATCTTCTTTGCCTTTTTTTGATTTTATCCATTTCTGTCTGCATTTTCTTTTTGTATCCAGGCTTAACCTTTTGAGGTTTTTTAACCAGAGACTTGGCCATTTTATCCACTGGGTCTTCTTGCCTTTTTCTGGTCTTCCTCCTATTGCGATCCTCTGTTTCAACAAAGCCTTCTTCCTTTTTCAGGTCAACATTTTTAAATTTAATTCCCATTTTCTCAAGGCGATTCAGAGCATCCTCATCTGATATTTCATAGACGGTTAGTGCGATGCCAGAATGACCGGCACGTGCAGTGCGGCCAACACGGTGAATATAGAAATCAAGATCTGTTGGCAGCTCGTAATTAATAACATGGCTGATTCCCTCAATATCAATCCCTCTAGCTGCCAAGTCAGTGGCAACTATGTATTGGTATTCAAGATCCTGGATTTGTTTCATCATCTTTTTGCGTTCTCGCGGGTTTAAATCACCATGGACACGGCCAACCTTCAGGCCTCTTCCAATAAGGTAATCTGCAACTTCATCTGCCATTTTTTTTGTATTTGTAAAAACAATGGCCAAATAAGGATTGAATGCTACTATCGCATCATGAACAATTGCTTTTTTATCTTTATGGCGTGAAGGTAATAGGTAATGCTGTAAATTTTCCGCTGCGACATTTTTTGATTCAATTTTAATAAACTTTGGGTTTTCCATATATTTTTTTAAAAATGGCTTTAGCTTTTCGGGAATGGTGGCAGAGAATACAAGCATTTGTAAATTCACAGGCATTTTAGCTGCGATTTGATCTACATCTTCAATAAAGCCCATATCGAGCATCATATCAGCTTCATCAACTACCAATGTTTTAGCCGTATGAATAAATAAAGCCTGTTCCTTCATTAAATCTTTAATTCTGCCCGGTGTGCCGACAACCACCTGTGGCTGAACCTTTAACTTATCAATTGTCCTTTGTTTATCTGTCCCACCAATATAGCAGCGGGCTGTAATTTTCTTATTCTCTTCAGTATGCTCAGTGATTTTTAAAATTTGGTGATAGATTTGGTTTGCCAGCTCCCTTGTTGGAGCTGTAATAACAGCCTGAACTTCTGCACGGGCTGGATCTACTTTTTCAAGTATCGGGAGTACATATGCCAGGGTTTTACCTGTACCTGTCTGTGACTGGCCAATTGCACTTTCGCCTTTCGATACAATTGGAATCATTCTTTCCTGAATTTCAGTAGGCTCATGGAAACCCAATTTTTTTATTGCTTCTATGATGAAAGGCTGAAACTGATAACGTTCAAACTGGTTTACCGTCATTTATTAATTGCTCCTTAATTTACATTTAGATAATTCGTTTTCATCCATCCTGTAATTATAGTAAAGTTTCCCCGAAATCTCCACCTATATTATCATCCTTTACCTTTCATGATTCCTCTAATCATAAAATTTAACAAGAAACCTGAAGAAACGGCCTAAACAAAATAGGGATAAATGCATACAGTAGAGAAGAAGCAAAAAAAAGGTGCAAGACTCAACCGGATTATTATAAACTCAAATGAAAATTCTCTATAAGTCTATACTTAAGTACTTAGAAAGGAGGAATATATATGCCACCAAGACAAGGATTTCCCAATTATCAGGGTATGGGACCGGGTATGATGGGGCCTGGAGGAATGGGACCTGGAATGATGGGAGGCAGCCCTGCTGGACGAATGGGACCTTCACCCGGAATGCAGGCTTTTCGTCAGTCTCCAATGATGGGACAAATGGGTCAAATGGGACAAATGGGGCAGATGGGACAATCACGCCAGATGATGGGCGGGATGGGACAAATGGGCCGCCAGGGCGGAGGGCTTCTGTCAAAAATTTTAGGCAAAGGAAATCAGGCTCGTACAATGGGAGGAGTAGCCGCAGCTGGCAGACAGGCTGGAGCTGGCGGGGGAGGAATCCTCCAAACACTTTCAAATCCTGGAGCCATCAATGGTTTTCTTAATAATACACAGCAGATCTTAAAAACGGCTCAATCTATCGGTCCTATGGTACAGCAATATGGACCACTAGTAAAAAATCTTCCATCTATGTGGAAATTATACAGAGGGTTAAAGACAGCGATGTCAGACAGTGGAAAATCTGAAGAACCAAAGAAAGAATCTGTTAAGGAGTCCTCCTCAGTTCAGGCAGAATCCTCCATTGAATCAAGTTCTGTTCAAATATCATCAACCTCACCAAGTAAAAGAACCTACACTAAAAAGAAAAAGGAAACTGCTGGGACAAATATTACTAAAACTAAAGGAAGCTCCACACCAAGGCTTTATGTATAAGAGGAGGAATCGGATGCTGGCAACGGCATCTTTTTATTTTGTACTGGAAAGAAAGGTTCCCTTTCCTTCTGGTGTGTTTAAACTCACTTTGTGTTATATTAATATTTTCTATATAATAATTACATAGACTTTAAGTCAATGTTCTTAATAGGAGGACGATTGAATTGAATGTAATTAAAATTTCTCCGCGCGGCTACTGCTATGGAGTGGTTGATGCTATGGTAATTGCCAGAAATGCGGCTCTTGATAAATCACTGCCACGCCCAATCTACATTCTTGGGATGATAGTTCATAATAAACATGTTACCGATGCCTTTGAGGAAGAGGGCATTATTACACTTGATGGTCCAAACCGGATGGCTATTCTTGAAAAAGTAGATAAGGGTACTGTTATTTTTACAGCACATGGCATTTCTCCTGAGGTTAGAAAGCTAGCCAAGGAGAAAGGCCTAATGACTATTGATGCCACCTGTCCAGATGTAACCAAAACACACGACTTAATCCTTCTAAAGGAAAAGGAAGGCTTTCAAGTCATTTATATCGGCAAAAAAGGCCACCCAGAACCTGAGGGCGCAGTTGGTGTTGCTCCTGGGATCGTCCATCTTGTAGAAACGCCAGCAGATGTTACGGCATTAAACATAAACGGTGATAAAATCATCGTTACCAACCAAACTACGATGAGCCAATGGGATGTGGCTGAAATTATGAAGTTGGTTCAGGAAAAGTATCCACATGTGGAAGTCCATAAAGAAATTTGCCTTGCGACACAGGTGCGCCAAGAGGCTGTTGCTGAACAGGCTGGGAAAGCGGATGTTCTTATTGTGGTAGGAGACCCAAAAAGTAATAACTCAAACCGTCTGGCTCAGGTTTCGGAAGAAATTGCCGGCACAAAAGCCTATCGTATTGCTGACATTTCCGAACTTGATATCAAATGGCTAAAGGATGCTTCAACAGTGGCGGTTACTTCCGGTGCTTCGACTCCAACACCGATAACAAAAGAAGTAATTACATTCCTTGATCAGTTTGATCCAGAAGATGAAAGTACCTGGGCCAGGGAAAAGAAAGTTGCCCTAAACCGTATCTTGCCAAAGGTAAAAAAGCCTGAAGCAATAAACTAAAAACACAAGAAGAACCGGTCCATATTGGACTGGTTCTTCTTTTATAAAAATTATCCTTCAGCCGATCTAAAAACAAAACTTGACCATTTATAAATATTTAAAGGGGTTTGTATCTGCTTCAGAAGGGAAAATGCTGACTTGATAGCCAGCCTCTTCACATTTTTTTGTTAAAATATCTGCTACGCCCTTTTTCATTACTTTTTCAACATTATGACCCGGATCAATCATGTTAAGGCCCTGCATCATTGCATCATGTGCTGTGTGATAATAAATATCACCTGTTACATATACATCTGCGCCTTTAAATTTTGCCTGGCTCCAATACTTGTTGCCATCTCCACCTAAAACTGCTGCTTTTCTAACTTTTGCTTTCAAATCTCCTACAACACGCACCTTATCAACATCAAGGGCTGATTTAACTTTTTCGGCGAATTCTGCAAGAGTCATCTCCTGAACTTGGCCGATTCTTCCCAAACCCAGAACTTCCCCTTGATTCTCAACGGGATAGATATCAAAGGCAGCCTCCTCATAAGGGTGTACCTTCAGCATTGCTGAAACTGCCTTTTTTATTAAAACTTCTGGAACTATTGTTTCTATCCTGACTTCATTAACAGTTTCCAGATTACCCTGTTTCCCGATATATGGATTCGTGTTTTCACCAGGAAGAAACCGGCCTTCGCCTGGAGCGGAAAAAGAACAGTCACTATAATTTCCTATTGCACCTGCTCCTGCATTTCCAAGGGCTTTTCTGACTTCTTCTGCATTTTCTTCCGGTACATATACAACAAGCTTTTTAAGCTTTTCTTCTGCTGTGGGGGCAAGGACCTCTGTATTTTCCAAGCCAAGCGCAGAAGCAAGCATATCGTTTACCCCGCCCTTTGCTACATCCAGATTGGTATGAGCGGCATAAACAGAAATATCATTCTTTATCAGTTTTTCAAAGATTCTCCCTGGTAAGATATCAGTTGAGATCTTTTGAAGTGGCCTGTATATAATTGGATGATGGGCAAGAATGAGCTGGACATTTTTTTCGATTGCTTCATCTACTACTTCCTCAAGAACATCAAGAGCAATCATGACTCTCTCTACTTTTCCATTAAGGCGTCCTACCTGAAGGCCCACTTTATCCCCTTCCAAGGCATACCCCTTAGGGGAAAACCCTTCAAACAGCTGGATAATTTCGTGTCCATTAACCTGTTTCATTTTTTATAAAACCTCCTCAGCCCATTTAATTTTCTGCTGAAGCTCCTGCTTTTTCCTTAAGGTCTCTTCTGATTGAGCTGCCTTCTCCAGCTGACTCAGAATCTTTTCCCAATTATCCTTCTCAAGTGCCCATTTCTTTTTAAATGCCTCATTCACTTTATTCATTAAAAATGGGCCAAACAATAAACCTTTGTTTTCCATCTCTTTATATGGAAGGCTTGGGTCGCCTTTTTCTCCAACCAGGACTTCATATATTTTTCCGTCTTCCTCAAGGATATCTTCTTCCACAAGCTCCCATCCATTTTCCATGAACCATTCCCTTATTGAAATGGCACTAACGTTTGGCTGGAGAATCATCCTTTTCACATTAGCAAGTTTGTCTTTCCCACGCTCCAAAATACTGGCTATTAATGCACCGCCCATTCCGGCAATGGTAATGCACTCGGCTTCTCCTGGATCCAGTACATCTAGCCCGTCACCTTTTCTTACTGATACTTGTTCCTCAAGACCCTCAGCCTGTACCTGCCCAGCAGCAGATTGAAATGGACCTTCTGCCACTTCTCCTGCAATTGCGAAAGGGATCACATCTTTTTTAACTAGGTAACATGGAAGATATGCATGATCGGATCCTATATCAGCTGTTTTAGAGCCTTTTGGAACAAAATCAGCCACCCGCTCCAGTCTTTTCGATAATTTGTCAGCATTCATGTATTCACACCACATCTCTAAAATCAATTCTCTTACAAGTATAAAAAAAGTCCTTTACATATGCAAAGGACCTTTCTTTTAATGCGTTTACAACTTTGCCAGCCAGTCAGCCATTTTGTCTGCATTTTCTTCTGGAACAAGTCCTGAAGGCATTGCACCTCTACCATGCATTACAATGTTTTTAAGCTGAGCGTGGGAATATTTCTTGCCTACTCCCTTTAATGTTGGACCCACAACGCCCTGATACTGGTCGCCATGGCAAGAAATACATGTGGTCTTGTAAATATCTTCTGGATTAGCTGCCACAGCTTCAGTTTTCTTGCCGCCGCCTTTTTTTTCATCAGCTAAATCTTTAGAATCTCCAAGTCCTTTGAATGACAGAGCAAATATTAGTCCAATACCCAGGACCATAATTAAAATAAAAGGAACTACTGGATTACGATTCATCTTGCTACCTCCTTATGTAAGAACATCTTTTAACAATAAATGCATTACAAACAACTTTATTTTACTTGAAAAATGACGGAAGGAAAAGTCCTAATGTCGAATATTCACTATAAAGTTTTATATTACCTGAAAAAGGAGGGATTATTCTTCTTCAAACAGCTAAAAGTTTCGGATAAAAAGGATACTAAAGCAGAAAGAGAGACTGCTTTTGCAGTCTCTCTTCCTTAACAGCCAATTTGCCTTGCAATAACGGTGCGCTGGATTTCTGATGTTCCTTCGCCAATTTCCAAAAGCTTAGCATCTCGCATATACCTTTCGACATGGTACTCTTTCATGTAGCCGTAACCACCATGTATCTGGACTGACTGGTCAGTAACCTCCATACAAATTTCAGAGGCGTACAGCTTACACATGGACGCTTCCTTAGAGAAAGGCCTTCCCTGGTCTTTTAGCCAGGCTGCTTTATATACCATATTCCTTGCAAGTTCAATCTTCATTGCCATATCCGCAAGTTTAAACTGAATAGCCTGAAATGAAGAAAGTGACTTTCCAAACTGCTTTCTTTCTTTTGCATACTGAAGTGCCTTTTCATAGGCTCCCTGTGCAATACCAACAGCCATTGCACCAATTCCTATTCTCCCGCCATCTAGAGTAATTAAAAATTGTTTAAATCCTTCTCCTCTTTTACCAAGAAGATTCTCAACCGGTACTCGGACATCCTCAAGAACCAGCTCAGTAGTATTAGATGAATGGAGGCCCATCTTCTCATAGTTATCAATAACAGAAAATCCTTTTGCATCAGTAGGTACTATAATAGCGGTGATTTCCTTTTTCCCGTCCTGTTCGCCTGTGACTGCTGTCAAAGCCAAATGCTTTGCAAAACTGGCATTCGTTATGAAGCATTTGTTTCCGTTAATTAAAAATTCCCCATTTTCTTCCCTTGCTGATGTTCTCGTACCACCTGCATCAGATCCTGCATTGGGTTCTGTCAGACCGAAGGCTCCAAAAGATTCCCCTGAACAGATAGGTGTTAAATACCTTTGTTTTTGTTCCTCTGTTCCAAATAAATTAATCGGCGCTCCCCCAAGTGATATATGGGCAGAATAAGTGATTCCAGTTGAACCGCACGCTCTGCTAAGCTCTTCCGTTACAATAGCAAAACTTATAGTATCCGCTCCGCCGCCGCCATATTGTTCTGGAAACGGAAGTCCCATAATTCCCACATCGGCAAGCTTTTTAAAGATTTCAACGGGAAACTTTTTTGTTCTGTCCCTTTCGAGTGCTCCCGGTGCTACCTCTTCATCCGCAAATTCCTTCATCATTTTGCGAATCATTTCCTGTTCCGCAGTTAAATCAAAATTCATTTCCTTCCCCCTCCAAAGCAGCTTTGTATGCGCTTACTTTTATATTATAATAGGAAAGAAATAATTTTCTCAACATTTTAAAACTTTTAAATATATTTTATTATACAAAAATAAAATACGTTAAAATAACTAGACCAGCAATTCCAGAAATAAAAAAGTATAAAATCCTTAGCTTTTTGCCAACTATAAGCCAGGCCAAACAGTTAACGGCTACCAATATAGCAAGCGGAATATGTTTCCCCGAAAAAACATCCGAAGCAATTTCTACAGATCCAATCAGAAGGACCAAAGCAGTAAGTATTAAAGATAAATGGCTTACTATTCCTTTTTTCAAAAAATAAATGAAAGATATTCCTGAAGCGGTTCCCAATAAAAGCAAAAAGGCTATTTGCAAAATAAATGACAATTCAGTAAAATAAATGACAAATACTGTTATTGAAACCGCAGCCAAAAATAATAGAGACTGAAGAATCCATCCTTTCGTTTTCTGTTTTTCGACGGCAGGATTTCCTCCGGAATAGAGCGTTAATAAATAATTACAATACTGCTCCGGGAGCATTTTATTCTGTTTCCAATATTGAATTTCATTTAAAATGATTTTTTTTCTATTCTCATTCATGGGGGTACCTTTCTACTTTATAAAATAGCTCTACCCTGGACTACTGTGGATACCTGCTATTTCATTCATTTGTGTGCCAATTTTTTCACATTGGTTTCTGTTAACATACCGCTCCAGTCGCTTTCCGCGGGTATCAAGCAACTGACTGTAAGAACTGAGTGAGAAACATCCGCCAACAGCTATAAGGGGCCTTGAGACGAGTGGAAGGAAGATTCTCCGTACTCATGCACAAAAGGAGCTTTCTCGGCGCTGTGCACCTGTGAGGTGGGTCTCCTTAGCCGGCTTTTCCCGCAGGACGTTTAATCTCTTCCTTGAAACTATGCCAAAGGCTAATTCTAGATGAATTTCATGTATCTTCTGCCTTCTTCTCCAATCAATATAATGAAAAACCAAAAAGGGCTTTCATATAGCCTAAAAAACAAAAAAAATAGCCTACCTCTATTGTAAGAAGTAAACTATTTTTCAACAATGGCTTTATATAAATTTTATTCTAGAAAATCCTTAAGCCTTTTGCTTCGGCTTGGATGTCTCAATTTCCGTAGAGCTTTTGCTTCGATTTGGCGAATACGCTCACGTGTTACGCCGAAGACCTTACCCACTTCTTCAAGTGTACGTGTACGTCCGTCATCAAGACCAAAACGAAGGCGAAGAACGTTTTCTTCTCTGTCGGTAAGAGTATCAAGAACGTCTTCCAGCTGTTCCTTCAATAGCTCGTAGGCTGCATGTTCTGAAGGTGAAGTTGCATCCTGGTCTTCAATGAAATCGCCAAGATGGGAATCATCCTCTTCACCAATCGGAGTCTCAAGTGATACCGGCTCCTGAGCAATTTTCAAAATTTCCCTTACCTTATCAGGTGTTAAATCCATATCTTCTGCAATTTCCTCCGGTGTTGGTTCGCGTCCCAGATCCTGAAGCAACTGACGCTGGACCCTTATTAGCTTATTAATGGTTTCCACCATATGAACCGGAATACGAATGGTTCTTGCCTGGTCAGCGATTGCACGGGTAATTGCTTGTCGAATCCACCATGTTGCATAAGTACTGAATTTGTACCCCTTACGGTAATCAAACTTTTCAACAGCTTTTATAAGACCCATATTACCTTCCTGGATAAGATCAAGGAAAAGCATACCGCGGCCAACATAACGTTTTGCAATACTTACAACCAGACGCAGGTTTGCTTCTGCAAGGCGGCGTTTTGCTTCTTCGTCCCCTTCTTCAATCCTTTTAGCAAGGCTGATTTCCTCTTCAGCTGAGAGAAGATCTACACGGCCGATTTCTTTAAGGTACATACGGACGGGATCATTAATTTTAACGCCTGGAGGAACGCTTAAATCATTTAGATCAAATTCCTCGTCACTGCCCTTAGTTAACTGCTTGGCGTCTGGGTCTTCATCCTCATCACTGTCTCCGATCAATTCAACGCCTTGATCGCCAAGAAATTCATAAAATTCATCCATTTGATGCGAGTCCAATTCAAAAACGGATAATTTTTCCGCTATATCATCATAGGCAAGGACACCGGTTTTCTTACCCAGTACCGTTAACTGGTCTTTTACTTGTTCAACGGTCAATTCATTTTCGACCTCTTTTGAACGTGCTGATTTTTCAGCCATTTGTCCCCCTCCTTCTAAAAATCACAACTTCCAAATGGGATCTATAAGGATTTGCGTAATTGAATGATTTGCATTGCTATCGATGCTGCCTTGCTAAAATCTTTTTGGCGCTCAGCTTCATTTTGTTCAGCTTGCATTTCCTTTATTTTTAGCAGTTTTTGATAATTCAACACCTGTTTGATATAATCAGTTAATTCCTTATCCATCACGTCTTCATTTATAGGCATCATTTCAATGTCTGCCACAATTCTTCTAAGTTTATCATCATTAATATAATTTAAAAACGCGTTAGAATCAGGATTAGAAGTATCTTCGTAGAAGCCAAATAAATAAGTAATAATTGCCTGATGTTCATCTATGTTGAAGGTGCTGCCATTTAATAGGTCCTGGACCTTGAAGGCAATCTCCCTGTTTTTTAACATATGTGCGATCAAGCTACGCTCAGCATTGTGATGAGCAGGCTTTAATCCTGCTGTCTGCCTGATTAATGGTTTTTGAATGGGAGGTGGTGATCCCCGGTTCTGCTTATTCCTTTCCGGGGCAGCATATGTCTGAAGCTGCTGATTTAATGCCTCAAGCGATAATGAAAATTCACTCGCAATCTGCCTCAGATAAAGGTCCCTTTCAACCGCTTTAGTCAATTGGGATATTTCCTTTAATACTTGTTCGATATAAGCCAGCCTATCTCCTTCATCCTGAAGATTTTTTCCTCTTCTATAATAAAGAAATTTAAAGGACATCCAGGTAAGGCTTGAACCTATTACTTCATTCCTAAATTTCTCGGAACCCATTTTTTTTATATATTCATCTGGATCCATGCCATCTGGCATAAGAGCAACCTTAATCTGGAGCCCTGCCTCGTTTAGCATGTTTCCAGCGCGGAAAGCGGCCCCAATCCCAGCTTTATCGGAGTCATAACAAATCGTAACACTGCCTGTATTTTGGCGGATTAGTGAGATATGCTCGGCTGTAAGAGAAGTTCCCATTGTTGCTACTCCATTTTCCACACCGGAACGGTCAGCAGCAATGACATCAGCAAATCCCTCAAAAAGGACAATTTGCTGCGTTCTTCTTATATTTGGTTTTGCTAAATGAAAGTTATATAAAACTTTACTTTTATTAAAGATTGGCGTTTCGGGGCTATTCAAATACTTGGGCTCTTCCGCCCCCAAAGATCTCCCGGAAAACGCAATCGTTTTGCCATGTCGGTCAAGTACCGGAAACATTATCCGATCCCTGAAACGGTCAAAATAGGTTCCGTCCTTTTCCCTTTTGATAATCAATCCCGCTTTTTCCATCAATTCAGGCTTTAAATCCCGCTTCGTTAAAAATTTAACGACAAAATCCCACGAATTAAGCGAATAGCCAATTTCAAATTTATCAATGGATTCTCTCGTAAAACCCCTGTTAAGCAGGTATTCTAGTGCGTCCTGACCCTCTTTTGTATTTACCAGCAAGTGATGGTAAAATTTCTTTAAAAGGTCGTGGGCATCGAGCATCGCCTGTAGTTCGGGTGAGATTCCTTTTTCATTCCCAGAGGTTTGTAAGCTAATATCAAGTTCAATATTTGCCCGTTCAGCCAGCTTTAAGGCTGCCTCCTGAAAGGATAGCCCCTCAAGATCCATTAAAAATGAAAAAACGTTTCCACCGGCACCACAGCCAAAACAATGAAAAATTTGTTTATCTGGTGCGACAGAAAAAGACGGTGTATTTTCTCCATGGAAAGGACATAATCCGAAGTAATTTCGCCCGTGCTTTGTAAGTTGAACATGATCACTTATTAGTTCAACAATATCTACACCCTGACGAATTTGGTTGATTTTTTCTTCGGCAATACGCTCTGCCATGAAAACAACTCCATTTTTCTAAAAAAAGTATAGCGTTTATCCCACTGCAATATTCGACAAAATGTTTGTCAATTCCTTCACAAACCGTTCCCGGTCGGAAGATAATAAGGGTTTTGGCCCTTTTCCACACTCTCACTGCGGCATGCCTTTGCACTTGAAAAACGCATATCAAGAGCTGTCAAAATTCCTTTTTCTTCAAATAAAGTTCCCCTTGGAGATAGAACATAAACCCCTTTCAGAAGAAGGGCAGAAGCGAGGCCAATATCCTGGGTAACTGCAATATCTCCTTTAGCAGCATGATTCATAATAAAAAGATCAGCCGCTTCCTTTCCGACATCCACATATTTCCACTCCACGTGTGTAAATCGTTTATTACGTGGTTATATGAAGCAACAAAAAGGACTGTTATTGAAAAGCAAGAGGTAATTTCGACAATTTCTTCTTTAGCCGGACAGGAATCTGCTCTACAAATATAGTGGGAACGCCAATTTCATTAGTACTAATTCTACATCACTCCGTATAATCCTTCTTGCCTCAATAACTTTTCTTTGCCAACGACCATTTATAAAGCAAGAAAGAACTTATTTGATCAAATACAGATTATGTCGAATATTTTTCAAGAGCCTCCCTTGACATCTCACAATAAATAGTTTATTCGTTCAAACCAAAGTCTAAACCTAATAACATACATTTTTATCACAATTTTTTATTATAGTACATTGTTTAATATTTTTCCATTAATTTTTACTTTAGAAATTTACTTTTTAATACTTATTAAATTCTTTAAAGCGATGTCCCAAATTATAGAAAAATGCACATAACCGTTTTGATTATGTGCAGGAAGTTCATCTTTTATGTATAAAATTTAAAATTTCATTTGCTGTTTCTTCGACCGCTTTATTGGTTACATCGATGATAGGACAATTAATTCGGGAAACCACTTTTTCAAAAAATACAAGCTCTTCCTTTATCCGTTCAATATTAGCGTAGCTTGCCTGATCGTTAAGACCGAGGGATATTAATCTTTCACGCCGGATGTTATTCAGTTTTTCAGGGCTGATTTTTAATCCAAAGCATTTTTCAGGCGGAACTTTATAAAGCTCTTCAGGTGGCTCGACCTCTGGAACAAGAGGGACATTAGCTACCTTTAAGCGCTTTAGAGCAAGGTATTGGGAAAGGGGGGTTTTGGACGTTCTTGATACCCCAATTAAAACAATATCAGCTTTCATTATTCCACGTGGATCACGACCATCGTCATACTTAACAGCAAATTCAATAGCCTCAACCTTTTTAAAATAATCCTCGTCAAGCTTACGAACTAGGCCAGGTTCACAAAGAGGTACTTTTCCGGTTAACTCTTGAATTTGATCCATTAATGGACCAATTAAGTCACAAGCATAAATTCCTTCTTTTTCTGCTGCTTTTTGAATATATTCCCTCATATCAGGCTTCACAAGTGTAAAGGCAATCATACCTTTGTCCATTTTTACAAGAGAAATTACCTCGTCAATATGTTCTTTGTCCTCTACATAAGGAAATCTTTTAAGAATCATTCCTGAACCGTTAAACTGGGTTATTGCCGCCTTTGTAACTAATTCAGCCGTTTCCCCGACAGAATCAGAGACGACATAAATAACTGGTATACTCATTATTCCCCACCATCTCCTCTTTTTGAGTTTTTTACATACCTTCTTCTCCCAGAGCAACAAAAGCCTTGGCTATATTAGTTTTTGTCACACGGCCGATGACTTCAAAACCTTTTTCTGTCTTCTTCACTACAGGAAGTGCATCAATTTGTTTATCAATCAATTTTTTTGCAACTTCAATAAGAAGATCATCTCTCTCACATATAGTAATATTCGGCATCCTCGTCATAATAATGTTGACTGGAAGACTTGCTAGCTCCTGTTTGCCAATACTGGCCCGTAAAAGATCCTTTCGAGATAGAACTCCCACAAGCAGTGAATTTTGGTCGACTACAAATAGAGTGCCTACATCCTCCAAAAACATAGAAACGATGGCATCATATACGGAAACATTTTCATTTACCACTACGGGAATCGACTGGTATTCTCTGACAAATATTTTTTGCAGATTTTCGGTCAGAAGCTGTGTACCAGACTTTCCTGTATAAAAATACCCCACGCGCGGGCGAGCATCCAAAAAACCAGCCATAGTTAGTATTGCCAAATCAGGCCGCAAAGTGGCTCTTGTTAAATTTAACTGATCTGCTATATGTTCACCGGTAATCGGTCCATTATCCTTTACAATTTGCAGAATTTTCTCCTGTCGTTTGTTAAGTTCTATTGTCCTCACCACCTTTAAGTATCATTTAAGACGAAACGGATATACTTTTCCTCCTTGAAACAACAAAAGAGTTATACTTATATAAAAACATTATATACCAATCCAAGTAAATGGAAAGGCAGTTGGAACGATAGTTTTTGAAAAAATAAAGAAAGTACGGCTTAAATCAGCCGCACTTTTCTTTGTTACTGTTTTCCGGTTGAGGGTCGGTCTTTCGTTTACGGAAGAACAATTCGGTCATTTCTAATGTATAATTAGAAACTAATTTTCTCTTGTAAGAAGTTTACTAGCTCAGTAATAGGAAGTCTTGTCTGTTCCATTGTATCCCTGTCTCTGACAGTTACCATTTTGTCTTCAACAGAATCGAAATCGAAAGTAATGCAATATGGTGTACCGATTTCATCATGTCTGCGGTATCGTTTTCCTATTGAGCCAGCTTCATCATAATCCACAAGAAAATGCTTTGAAAGTTCTTCATATACACCTCTTGCATTCTCAGAAAGCTTTTTGGACAATGGAAGTACAGCTGCTTTAAATGGCGCTAAAGCAGGATGAAAATGCATAACTGATCTTGACGTACCATCTTCGAGCTGCTCTTCATCATAAGCATCGATTAAATAAGCAAGGGTAACCCTGTCAGCGCCCAGGGATGGCTCTATACAATACGGAACATACTTTTCATTGGTTTCAGGATCATTATAATGAAAATCTTCACCTGAAAATTGCATATGCTGTTTTAAGTCGTAATCTGTTCTGGAGGCAATGCCCCATAACTCGCCCCAGCCAAATGGAAATTTGTATTCAAAGTCAGTTGTAGCATTACTATAATGAGACAATTCATCTTCTGAATGATCACGTAATCTTAAATTTTCTCTTTTTAAACCAAGAGATATTAACCATTGCTCGGCATACTGTTTCCAGAAATCAAACCACTTTAGTTCCTCCCCAGGCTTACAGAAAAACTCTAATTCCATTTGCTCAAACTCGCGTGTACGGAAGGTAAAGTTACCTGGAGTTATCTCGTTTCTAAAGCTTTTGCCAATTTGGGCAATACCAAAAGGTAATTTTTTTCTCATAGTACGCTGAACATTTTTGAAGTTTACAAAAATGCCTTGTGCTGTTTCAGGACGAAGAAAGATTTCATTTGTACTAGTTTCGGTAACACCCTGAAATGTTTTAAACATTAGATTAAATTGACGGATACCCGTGAAATCGTGGCTGCCACAATCAGGACAAGCAATATTATGCTCCTTAATTAATTCTTCCATTTTTTCAAATGGGAGGCCATCAACCACTAGCTCAATTCCTTTTTCATCAAGAGCATTTTCAATTAGCTTATCTGCACGGTGGCGAGCTTTACAATTTTTACAATCAATCATTGGGTCATTAAAGTTGCCAATATGTCCTGACGCCTCCCAAGTCCTTGGGTTCATCAGGATGGCTGCATCAATACCAACATTATAAGGGGACTGTTGAACAAACTTTTTCCACCATGCCTGTTTAATATTGTTCTTTAATTCCACTCCAAGCGGACCATAGTCCCAAGTATTTGCCAAACCTCCATATATTTCAGATCCAGGAAATACAAATCCCCTGTGTTTCGCATGTGAAACAATCTGCTCCATACTTACGCTCATCATTTTTCTCTCCTTTAAGGTTAATAAAATGGAAAATAAAAAAACTCCCATCCTCTATGCGCATCGCATAGGGACGAGAGTTACCCGCGGTTCCACCCTAATTGCCGCAAAAGCGGCCTCTTTAAATAAGATTGCTCAGGAATGCCTTCCTCCGGTCTCTATAACCCGGCTTCCACTGTCCCGGGATCGCTTAATACAGAGGAGCCAAAGTACTCCTTTCCGTCACTGCAATTAATTAACTTTAAACAGATATTAACCAAAACAGCAATCATTGTCAACATGAATGGTTAATGTTCTAATTGTATATGAAAAAATTTTATATAAGTCCCTTTAGATTATCCATGGAATCAAGGAATTTCTTTGACTTAAGATGAAGTCCCGAATATTCCTCATAGTAAGCTGAGATTACCTTTTTCAGTTCAGCTTTTGTTTCCTCTTTAACTGATATATTTCCAAGCCTTGAAAGGTCAAAATAATAAAATATTCTTAAAAGCTTTACAGCTGCAGCTGATATTTTAAAGTGATACGGGTCTTTTTCAAGACAGCGGTGGCAGATAAATCCTCCCTCTCTGACTGAAAAAGAGAATTGGCCCTCCATACTGCCACAAACTGCACATTGATTCAATATAGGATGTAGCCCAAGTACATTCAGTATCTTCAATTCAAAAATATTCTTGAGCACCTCTGGATCATAACCCTCATCCAAGTAATGAAGCGTTTGAAAAAGCAGCTCAAACAAAAATGGGTCGGGCTTTCTATCATCTGTGCTTTTATCTGTCAGCTCCACAATATAACTCGCGTAGGCAGTTAAAAAAATATCTTCCCTTATGGATCGCAAAGATGAAATCATTTCGCCCTGCTGAAGAGTTCCGAGTCCCGACCCCTTTTGAACAAGGAAGTATCCATGTGTAAAGAGCTGAGAGATGGCAGCAAGGCGGCTGTTTGTTTTTTTTGCTCCTCTTGCCATCGCCCCAATTTTGCCCCACTCACGTGTATAAAGAGTAACTATTTTATTTGTTTCACTATAATCCGTATTTCTTATGACGATGCCTTCGCATTTTTCGAGCATTTTAAGCCACCATCCATTTATGGAAGGTCAAACTTATGAAACAGGAGAATCCATTGTTGCTAGTTCATCATCCAGAGTCCCGGGTCTGTCTTGTCTTTCCTTCTCAAGCTCTTTAAAGAGAAGATATGTGTCAATGTTACCTGTTTCACTGAAAACCTTCCAGGTAAAATCCAACATTCAAAACCCCACCTTTCAATATTTATACTAGCATTTACAAATTCAAAACCTTACATTTATCATAGCCTGCCATCCTAAAATCATGAGTACTAAAAACTGTTAATCCAGAGCATGCATAATTTCCCTTGACTACTAATAATCTAATTAGGGCTCAAATTAATATTCGTCATCCCTGAATCCAAAGTCACGAAGCTGGGAGGCTTTATTTCTCCAATCCTTCTGAACCTTCACCCAAAGCTCCAGAAAGACCTTTGAGCCGAGAAGATTTTCAATATCCATTCTTGCTCGTTTTCCAATCTCTTTCATCATGGCTCCTTGTTTTCCGATAACAATGCCTTTTTGTGAATCTCTTTCCACAATAATTGTTGCCATGACATTGATAACATCCTTATCCTGGCGCCGTTCCATCTTATCGATTAATACTGCCAGAGAGTGAGGAATTTCTTCCCGTGTCAGATGAAGCGCCTTTTCCCTGATTAATTCTGAAACGATAAAACGCTCAGGATGGTCTGTAACCTGATCCGCCGGGTAAAATTGCGGCCCTTCAGGCATATAACCTTTAATTTGATCCAACAATCGATCAACATTATTGCCTTCAAGGGCAGAAATAGGAATAATTTCTTTAAAAGAATACTTTTCTTTATAAGATTCCATGATTGGAAGCAGATCATCGGGATGAACCTGATCAATTTTGTTAATAACAAGGAATACTGGGGTTTTTATTGATTGAAACTTTTCAAGGATAAATTCCTCACCCCGGCCAAAGCCTTCCTCTGCATTAACCATAAAAAGAACAAGATCCACCTCTTTGAGTGTATTTTGAGCTACTTTCATCATAAAGTCGCCGAGTTTATGCTTTGGTTTGTGAATTCCTGGTGTATCAATAAAAATCAGCTGTGCATCCTCAAGTGTAAGGACACCCTGTACTTTATTTCTAGTAGTTTGCGGTTTATCACTCATAATTGCGATCTTTTGTCCGATAACGCGGTTCAGGAAAGTTGATTTCCCAACGTTTGGCCTTCCGATAATAGAAATAAAGCCTGATTTATATCCTTGATTGTTGTTCATATTAGTTTCCATTTAGATCCTCCGGTGAAAAAGCCCCTGGCAGAAGTTCCCTTACAGTTAACTCTTGTATATCCCCTTTAAGGTTGGTTAAAACCACTACCATCTCTTTATCGCAAAGCTCAGCAATAACCTGCCTGCAGGCACCACAGGGCGAGCACGGACGGTCTGTATCAGCCACGACTGCAAGCATAGAATAATTCTTATCACCTTCTGAAAAGGCTTTAAAGAGTGCTGTGCGCTCTGCACAGTTGCACATTGTATATGCCGCATTTTCTATATTGCATCCTCGGTATACCTTGCCGTCACTAGTTAATAAAGCTGCTCCAACAGGGAAATTAGAATAAGGAACGTAAGCCATTTCCCTAGCCTTTTTTGCTTCTTCAATAAGTTCATTGATATTCAAGATGATACTCCCTTTCCAGCGGAAAAAGTTGGGATATATTTATTTTACCTCAAAACCAGCGGCTTTTCATTATTTGTAGCAAAATCGTAATAAAAAATTTAGAATTTTCTCATAACATTAAGGCATTATTTAACTTGCCTGCCTTGTCATTTTAACGGAACGTGATATCGTTTTCAAATGGCCATGAAAAAAGCCTATAAAAAGGCGTTAATAATCTTAGGAAGAAAAATAAACAGCCCTATAATAGCTGAAACAATGGAAAATCCAAAAACTGCCGCTGCGGCAATATCCTTTGCCTGTTTTGCCAGAGGGTGAAAGTCCTTTGTAACAAGGTCTACCACCCTTTCCATTGCCGTATTCATTAATTCCAAAGAGATTGTTCCGCCAATAGCTAGTATGATACAGACCCATTCAACCGATGAAATAGAAAAAAAGAAAGAGAGAAGGATAGCAACAACTGCAGCAAATAAATGAATTCGAATATTCCTCTCTGTCCTTACGGCTGAAGCAAGACCTGCTATGGCATGTGAAAAAGACTTCCAAAGAGGGATAGGCTTAGTGGTTTTCTTACCGTCTAAGCCCATACTCGTCCAATATATCCTTTTGGAGTGAAAACATTTCTTTTTCATCTTCCTCATTTTCGTGGTCATACCCAAGGAGATGAAGGAAGCCATGAACAGCTAGAAATCCGAGCTCACGCTCAAAAGAGTGGCCATATTCTTCAGCCTGCTCTTTAGTTCTCTCAGTGGAAATAATAATATCCCCAAGTACACGAGGCAAACCAGCGCCAATTAATTCTATTTCACCTTCTCCCATTTCCTCCATTGCAAATGAAATAACATCTGTAGGTCTGTCCTTATCACGATATTCCCGGTTAATTTCCTGAATCTTATCATTTGTTACAAAGGTAACTGAAAGCTCTGTGCCACCTTCAACCTTTTGCTTTTCGGCTGCAAAATTCAGGAGCTTTTCAATTTCTTTAATATCGTCTTCTGCTACTTGATTTGTTTCATCCATAAAGTCAATATTTAAATTCATGCCTCTATCACCTTCTGTTTTGTAATTTCCGGATATTCAATCCGGGAGTGGAATATTCCTTTTAATGTTTCACATAGAGTATGGGCAACCACTTCAAGTTCTTTTAGTGTAAGTTCACATTCATTAAATTGCCCATCCTGCAGCTTGTCAGCTGTAATGGCCCTAACAAGCGATTCTATTTGCACTGGGGTTGGCTGGGTCATTGAGCGTACAGCTGCTTCCACACTGTCTGCTATCCCAATAATGGCAATCTCTTTAGTTTGCGCCTTGGGCCCGGGATATCTATATTCTTTTTCTTTAATATCCGGATTAACCTGAACCGCTTTGTGATAAAAAAATTTCAGCAAAGAAGTTCCATGATGCTGTTCTGCAATTTCGACAATCTCTTTTGGCATATGGTACTTTCTTAGGATTGCCCCACCATCTGCTGCATGAGCAATAATAATTTGCGCACTTTTCTCCGGTGGCAGTCGATCATGAGGATTATCTCTGTTCAGCTGGTTTTCGATAAAAAAGAGGGGCCTTTTTGTTTTTCCTACATCGTGATAATAGCAGCCTACACGTGCAAGTAATCCATTAGCTCCTATAGCTTCACAGGCTGATTCAGCCAAATTGGCAACCATTACACTATGATGATAGGTTCCGGGAGCCTCTGTCAGTATTTTTCTTAGTAAAGGATGATTCGGGTTTGAAAGTTCAATCAGCTTCATTGTAGATAAAATCCCAAAGCTAGCTTCAAAAAAAGGCAGAAAGCCTATACATAAAACAGCAGACACTACTCCGGAAACAAGTGAAGCGATAATGAAAAAACCATATTCCATGCCGGAATACTGCCCATTTCGCAAAAACATAAGGGACAATAAAGTGATGAGGTTGACTGCCGATGCAAAAAATCCCGCTTGCAAAATCTTAGATCTCTGGTTTTGAGTACTGAGAAACAATATTCCAGCAAGTGAACTGAAGAGAATATAAATCCCTGCAGAAATATTTAAAGCCCCGGAAATCCCTTCATTAAAAATGATGCTCCCGCATACGGCCATAATGATTGAAATAAAAACAGCCAGCTTCTCATCCATTAAAATTTTGATAAGCATCCCGCACATAGCAGCGGGAAAAATATAACTGATTTCGGTGTAGTTCAGTTCGTGAAGCAGACTGACCATTTTCATTAAGAAAATGGAAAGCGTAAATATTAATCCAAAAAGCAGTAAAAACGTCTGTCTTTTGTCAGGATGCGTCTTCAGCTGATAAAAATAATAATAAATAAAGGAAAGAATAAGCCCTATTAAAAAAGCAAGGCCAATATATGGTTTTAGCGATTGATCATTATTAAGAAAACCTGCAAGCTTTAATTGGCGATATTTTTCCCTGGTGATCAATTCACCTTCTTCAACAATAATCTGTCCCTGAAGGATCTTTACAGGTTCCACATTTTCTGCAGCCTGGTTTCGCAATTCCTCCGTTGCTTCCGGATCATAAAATTCATTTTGAACAATAGCATATCGGCCAAGTTCAATAGCAGAGTTTTTAAGAGGTTTATCAAGTGTTGTGTATTTTAATTCTTCCTCTACTCTCTTTTTAGCATTTTCCACATCGTCAGCTGAAATTCTTTTACTCATAATATTGTTGATGGCTGTTACCGTTAGGTCCTTCGCAATTGCTAAGTCTTCCTTGCTTGCCTGCATTAAACTCAGGAATACTTCCTCAGGAATATCCTTCGTTACACCTTCAGTAAGCTTCTCTTTGAGCCGGGCTGCCTTTTCAGAGGGGACAGGCTCTAATGGCCTCGAAGAAGCTTCTCCCCCCTCCGCAGCTTTCTTTTGCATCTCATCCTTAATATCTTCATTAACTTCACTTGCTGATTCGAAAATAGATGTGATTAAATCTACCCTGTTCTGAGTGTATTCTTTTTTTAAAATTAGAACATCCTGTACTTGGTCGAGCGCTTCTTTCCTTTTTTTCTCGGTGCTTAGTTTATCCTCAACTGTTCCTGGTGACCGGATCGTTTTTTCAGCCACCTTAAAAAGGCTAATATCAAGCTTTTCGGGTCTGACATTGCTGAACATCGCTATATAGAGGAGTACACCCAAAGTTAGAAAAAATAAAACACGAAAAAAAGTGATATCAAGCAGTTTTCTTATTTTTATGAAATTCTGCTGTATTTTATCCAGTGCGTATCCCTCCAACGTTTTTGCGCCATGCTTTATGTAAAATCATAACAGTTTTTCTTCCAACTTTCACCTTAAATAAGAAAACAAGCACTGTGACTCATAATTATGAGCAAATAGAAAAGGCCGCTCAAAAACTGAACAGCCCTGGGTGTAAAATGTTCTATAAGTTTTTCTCGTAAGCGTCAATAATTCTGGCAACCAGCGGATGGCGAACAACATCACTTTTATCAAGATAAATAAAAGAAATGCCCTTTACATCCTTTAAAATTTCCTCTGCTACAATCAGTCCGGATTTAACACCTTTTGGAAGATCTACCTGAGAACGATCACCTGTAATGACCATTCGTGAACTGAAACCAAGACGGGTCAGGAACATTTTCATTTGTGCATGAGTCGTATTTTGGGCTTCATCCAGAATAACAAATGCTTCGTCCAGTGTCCGTCCTCTCATATAAGCTAACGGAGCGATTTCAATCGTTCCCCTCTCCATAAGCCTTTGGGTATGCTCCATGCCTAAAACGTCATGAAGAGCGTCGTAGAGCGGCCTTAAATAAGGATCCACCTTTTCCTTCAGGTCTCCCGGAAGAAAACCAAGGCTTTCACCCGCCTCGACAGCTGGGCGTGTAAGGATAATCTTGTTGACCTGTCCATTCCTCAAGGCATTTACTGCCATAATAACAGCCAAATAGGTTTTACCGGTACCGGCAGGCCCTATACTAAAAACCAGGTCATTTTCTTTGATTGCAGATATATAAATGCGCTGTCCAAGCGTTTTAATCCTAATGGACTTTCCTTTTACTGTTTTTGCTATTTCTTCATCATAAAGATTTTCAAAATATTCAAGTGTTCCTTTTTGCGCCATTTGAACAGCGTAAGTAACATCTCTCTGGCTAATGCTGACTCCTTTTCGTATAACAAAAAGTAATCTGTCCAGCACCCGGCTTGCAAGTTCCACATCTTCAGTTTCTCCAGACAGGCTGAGAGATTCTCCACGAGTAACGATTGTAACTTTAAGGTCTTCTTCAATAATTTTAAGGTTTGAATCGGCAGTTCCAAAGAGAGTCATTGCCTCATTTGGATTTTCAAGCTGCACATTGATTGTTTCTAACTTTTCAGTCATTCATAAGGTCTCCTTGGGTTATGGGTTGTCCCTTTGCAATATTTTCGTAAATCTTAAAGTGAATTGATAATGTTACTTTACCATTCTGAAATGCCTCATGTAAAATTTTTGTGTCCTTAATCG
Organism: Neobacillus sp. FW104-15D2; assembly: GCF_058790155.1. Lineage (NCBI taxonomy): Bacteria > Bacillati > Bacillota > Bacilli > Caryophanales > Bacillaceae > Neobacillus > Neobacillus sp. FW104-15D2. The sequence goes on along the minus strand of NZ_JBYTCJ010000027.1, from coordinate 50,924 downwards.
TAGCATCTTCATCAAGTCGTTTTTTTATATCTTTTTTTGCAATTTCCATTGCCTCTTTAATGGCTTCCTCTTTTGAATACGTTCGGATAATGTCTTCTTTCTCTCGAAAAGTCCTATTTATATATGAAATCGGCAAGCTCCATTTAAAAAAGTGTATTGCATGATCATTCTTTTCTGTTTCATATTCCCGAAACTTCACCTTTTGAAAACCCCATATTGGCAATTCAAATTTTCCAATTAAGAGTGAATGTTTTTGCTGCTCTTTCCCGTTATAAACTTTAAAGCGGGTTTGCAGCGGCAATTCAACATAACTTTTATACCAGGTTTCTCCAAGTATTTCACCCTTTGCTGCAACAGCCTGCGTAGGTCCGTCTTCTTTACCGATTAATCCCGAAACAAGAAGTTGCCCTGCCTCAACATGATCATTGAGATCAACTACCGGTTTTCCTCTTTCAACAAACCTCTTTACAATAATTGCTTTCTTTTTAGCAATAAGGTTTTGAGGCGCCAAAACTTTAGGGTCCTTGGGCTGTTTTTTTTCTACAACCTGAAAATGATAGGTTGTCCCCTTTAATTCCACACCTACCCACGTGATGGCGCCAATATTATTGGTAAGCTTTCGTTGGATACTTTCAACACTATCTACAGTAAATTGAAACTTTCCAACTTTTATTCCCATATGGTCCAATTCCTTGCGTATTTTATATTCCGTTGCAGGCTTGGCCCCCTTTATTTCGATCCCCCATATACTGTTTGATAAAACAATAATTATGAGGAAAAAGGCAACAGCTCCCAGAAAAAATCCGCTGTTTTTAAAGATTCTCTTAACAAGAAATGGGGCACCATTTCGTCTTAAAAAGCCAATAGAGCAATCACTGTGTCTTGCATACCTTCTTATTTGGAGAGCATCCCGCAGCCTCATTGTAAATGTAGCAGTACCGCTTCCATGTCTTTTAACATTCCATACATGCAATCCGTTTCGTATAAGCACATTTAAGAATCTTTCTATTCCCTTTCCTTCAACCCTTACAGTTACACTGCCATAAAAAAATTCAAGCCACTGGTTCTTCATTTTTGTCCCCCTGTTTCATTTAAATAAATGACTTGATCTATTTTTCCTTCCAATAAAATTTCTTCGGGCAAAATGGTTTTTATTACTAATGCCTTTCCCTTTATTAAAAGCTGCCCTTGCTTTAAAAGCAGCCTTACTTCAGAGTCAGTAAACCCCAATAAACCTCGGTGGTTTTCGATATATACGTGTATTTGTCCGATCATCGTGATCCGGGGTAAATCCATCATGACATCTTGAGGAAGATCCATTTTATCTGCCATCCAATTGCGAACACGTTGGCCCCATTTTTTTGCCATAAAAAAAGAACCCCCTTTCATCTCATATTTATGAAATGAAAGAAGGTTCTAGCACCATTTTTCTAAGGAAAATAGTGGGGTTTTCAATGGCGTTTCTGAAAAAAGGATTTTTTGGACCGGGGTGGGCCCAAAATTTCAGTCCATATAATTGCATTTACAAGGCTTTGTTTATCAACATGCAGAGAAGGATTGTCAGCCTCTGTTTCATCTGCCGCTTTGGAAGTTATTTCATTTTTACTGATTAATGGTTTTCTTTCTATTTCTCTTTTTTTCTCGTTGTATTCTTTTTCAAGACTGTTCTGCAGTTCCCTATCCTGCCACGTTTTGGCTGCAGCTGCAGCAGCCTGACGTTTTGGCTGCTGAGGTTTCTTTATGGGTACTGGGTCGATTCTTTCCTTTATTTCTGAGAAAAATGATCGGGTCCCCTTATTATTACGTCCAGCTTTATCTTTTTTCATGCTGTAAATGGCCGAAATTACAATTATAGCTATGAACACTAAACCTTCCAGGAAGCTCTCCTCCCTTCTGACAGGGCATGATTAAGGAGTAAGCTATTATTGCTCATCCTTTTTATTACCAGTCATTTTTCCGATAGAACCTCTCATATCGGTATCAGCAGATATATTTTTATAATTCATATAATCCATGACGCCCATTTTTCCCGATCTTAACGCTTCCGCCATGGCAAGTGGCACCTCGGCCTCGGCTTCTACCACTTTTGCTCTCATTTCCTGGACCTTTGCCTTCATTTCCTGCTCTGTTGCAACAGCCATAGCCCTGCGTTCTTCTGCCTTTGCCTGTGCAATCTTTTTATCTGCTTCCGCCTGCTCTGTCTGAAGTTCAGCCCCAATATTTTTACCGATATCCACATCCGCTATATCAATGGAGAGGATTTCAAAAGCTGTTCCGGCATCAAGCCCTTTTGATAAAACCGTTTGAGAAATCAAGTCTGGATTTTCAAGAACTTTACTATGGCTATCGGAGGAACCAATAGTCGAAACCACCCCTTCACCTACACGTGCAACTACCGTTTCTTCACCCGCTCCACCTACTAAACGCTCAATATTGGCACGGACGGTTATTCTTGCTTTAGCCTTAACTTCAATTCCGTTCATAGCAACGCCCGCAATAAAAGGAGTTTCAATAACTTTCGGGTTTACACTCATCTGTACGGCCTCGAGAACATCCCTGCCTGCAAGGTCGATAGCTGCACAACGCTCAAATGATAATTCGATATTGGCTCGATGTGCAGCAATAAGTGCGTTAACAACCCGATCTACGTTTCCGCCCGCTAAATAGTGGCTTTCGAGCTGGTTTGTAGTCACATTCAGTCCCGCTTTTTGAGCCTTAATGAGTGGAATAATAACACGGCTCGGCGTTACGCGGCGAAGCCTCATTCCTATCAAAGTAAAAATGCTGATTCGAACTCCGGCAGCTAATGCTGATATCCATAGCATGACAGGTACAAAAGACAAAAGAACCCCAAGCAGTATGATACCGACAATAATAATAGCTATTAAAAATACAGTTTCAGTACCCATTTAATTACCCCCTATTTTTTTGAAAGCTTATCTTCTATTTCTCTAACTACAATCCTTGCACCCTCTACCTTTATCACTTTTATTGGACAGTCTTGGGGAATATAACTGCCCTCAGTAACAACTGTGATTCTTTCTTTATTAAACACGCCAGTTCCTGAGGGCCTAAGAACGGTCAGGGCTCTTCCTTCCTGCCCAAGAAGTTCAGTCCGGTTTACATTAGTAACGTAGCCATCTTCCTTTCTTGCCGCCTCCATTAGAACCATACGGTTAAAAAGAACCATTTTTTGGTGAAAAACCTTAATTAATAAAATGAAAAGCACAATGGAAAAAAATAAAGCAATAATAATAGATATGGCCATTTGAAAGGTGTTTTCTCCCGCCCAAAACAGGCTTCCAACTAATGCGGCTATACCAGCTGTTCCGGCAACCGCTCCAGGAAGAAAAAACTCAAGGAATATAAGAACAATTCCCGCGATAAACAATAAAATTGTTCCTGTTCCGGCAAGACCTGCGGCAAAATGCCCGTAAAAAAATAAAATAAGCGCTGCCATCCCTACCAAACCAGGCAATCCGATACGAGGAGAAAAAAGCTCAAGTACCATAGCCATCCCAGCAATACTCAATAAAACCGTAATGGTTATGGGATCCGTAATCCAGCCAGCCATAAACCGGCCTCCTTCCTTATCCTGACAATAATACTTACGTTAAAAGATTCGCAAAGTTTCGCAAAACTTAAATTATTTTTCTGTTAAAGAAGAAATAGAGCCTTAAGTTTTAATAGTATGTAAAAAGTGAAAAACCGCAAGCATCTGCTTGCGGCCTTGTTGTTGTTGGTTTTATGATAGGTGTTGTTGCACAAGTTTATTTACAAGTGATCCATCTGCTTTGCCCTTAACTTTAGGCATTATGGCAGCCATCACTTTCCCTATATCAGCTTTTGATTTTGCATCTGTTTCTTCAATCGTTTCTTTTACAATTCCTGAAACCTTTTCTTCAGAAAGCTGTTCCGGCATATAAAGTTCTACAATTGCAATTTCAGTCTGCAATTTTTCAACCAGGTCAGGACGACCCGCTTTATCAAATTCGTTGAGGGAGTCTTTGCGTTGTTTCATTTCGCGAGAAAGGACAGTCAATTCCTCTTCTTCAGATAGATCTCTGCCAAGCTTGATTGCTTCATTCTGTATCGAGGTTTTGATCATCCGAATAACAGAGAGTTTGTCTTTGTCTTTGTTTTTCATCGCTTGCTTCATTTCATTATTTAAACGCTCGAGAAGACTCAATTATTTACACCCTCTCTTAGAACTTACGTTTTCTGGCTGCTTCAGACTTCTTTTTACGTTTTACACTAGGCTTTTCGTAGAATTCGCGCTTTCTAGCTTCTTGCAAAGTACCAGTTTTAGAAACTGTACGTTTGAAGCGACGAAGAGCATCTTCAAGCGATTCGTTTTTACGAACGACGGTTTTAGACATTCTCTTTCCCTCCCTCCGAACACAACACACTCACATCAGAGACATGGTTTTCCATGTACTTTGCAATTATAATATAACCGCGTGGCAAGGTCAACTGAAAAAACATAATAGATGCCACCTTTATACATATTTTTTTTACAACTATATTTATTGCTGGATTTTTTTAATGGCATGTCCTGGCTTGTCCTGAAATAAGCTTTAAACAGGGAGGGGCTGGACGTTTATGCTTTATCTTTTATTATTCATTTTATGCATCGGTTTATTTATATTTGGAATGACCATTGTCAGGATTGGCATGTTCAATTTATCAGCAGATAAACTGAAGACTTGGCTGAAGAAACTTACCAGCACGCCATTAAAGGGCATGTTAACAGGTACTTTTATTACAGCTCTTGTCCAAAGCAGCTCAACGGTCATGGTACTCACCATTGGTTTAATCTCTGCAAAGATTATGACCTTTCCGCAATCAATTGGGATTATTCTAGGAACCAATATTGGGACAACATTTAAAACGGAGCTAATTACTTTCAATCTCGATCATGCGCTAATCCCGCTTGGAGTAACAGGAGCCGTCTTAATTTTATTAAAAAATAGAACCGCCAGAAGTATAGGAATGCTGATATTTGGAATTGCCTCTGTATTTACAGCCATGAAGGGGTTTGAGTCATTATCCGGGCCATTAACAAGTGTCCCTTTTATCCATAAAAGTCTGTTGTCCTTAAATGGCAGCATTTTTTTCAGTGTTATAGCCGGTGCGATTTTAACCTCCATTATTCAATCAAGTACAGCAATGACGGGAATTGCTATGGGCTTTTTAACTGGAGGAATATTGAATTTGGAAGCAGGAATAGCTGTAATGCTTGGTGCAAACATAGGAACTTGCATTACTGCCCTGGCTGCGGCAATTGGAAGCGGAAAAGAAGCGAAGCTGGCTGCTTTTGCACATGTCTGGCTGAATGTATTCGGTGTTCTGGCTTTCATCCCTCTGATCCCCTGGCTTGCCAATATCGCACCTGAGCTCGCATCCAGTAAGGATGTTCAGCTGGCTCATATAAGTGTTATTTTTAATGTAGCAACTTCAATAATCATGCTTCCTTTTGCAAATAGGTTTGGACACTTTATAATGAGGGTGCATAAATAAAGAAAACACGGCAATTTCCGAGCCGTAGATATCCTTTTCACTAAAATTATAAAGACGGCCGTTACGCCGTCTTTTTTGAATATATAGCTAACATCAGTAATCCGTATCCCCCTGCATTCCCTTGACGATTGCTACACCCGCACTCGCACCAATTCTCGTTGCACCTGCTTCCACCATTTTTTGTGTATCTTCGGTGTTTCGCACTCCCCCTGAAGCTTTAACGCCAATATCGGGACCTACAGTTTTTCTCATTAAAGCAATATCTTCTATGGTAGCCCCACCTGCCGAAAAACCCGTGGAGGTTTTTACATAGTCCGCCCCGGCTTTAACAGCAAGCTGGCAAGCTTTGACCTTTTCTTCTTCATTAAGCAAAGATGTTTCAATTATAACCTTCGTTAATGCCTTACCTCTCGTAGCGTCTACAACAGTGCGTATATCTTTTTCAACGAGTTCATCATTTCCATCCTTAAGGGCACCGATATTTATTACCATGTCTACCTCTTGGGCTCCCTTTTCAATGGCATCCTTTGCTTCAAAACCTTTCGTCTCTGAGGTTGTCGCCCCTAAAGGGAAGCCAATAACAGTGCACACCTTTACATTGCTGTTCTGGAGCAGTTTAGAAGCGGTTGAAACCCATGTGGGATTTACACATACAGACGCAAACTGATACTCTCTGGCTTCTTCACAAAGCTTTTCAATCTGATTTTTAGTTGCATCTGCTTTTAAAAGTGTATGATCTATCATTCCGGCGATATTATTCAACATTTGTCATCTTGCCTTTCCGGTAATAGTTTTTTCTTATTTACTATACCCAAAATAAACGGCAGAAAAATAAACTCTTTGTTCTCTTTTTTGACTATGTTAACTGTATGTTGCCTTTTAGGCCGTGCGCAAGTTCCTGTTATGTTAATAGGAATGAAAGGCTAAAGTCACCACTTCCTCTGGCAATGCGTTCTGACCCACATCCTCTTGACCTTCTTTTCCCTCTGATGAAATCCCAAGCCAACTCGCTGGTGCCTCCTTGGGCTCTTGTCTTCCTGTTTCTTCGCAAGACATCATTCAGACTCGCTAATATTTTTTTATCCTCCAGAGTCAGAGATGAACTTCATTCAGACAGCCTATAATTTTTAACTCACCTAATTGAAGAGAACCTGCTTTTTAGAAAAACTTGGCATTCGCCAATTCCCTTTGGCGGATGCCCTAGTTTTACTTATCACGCCCAAATCGGCACATCCTCGAAAAAGCTATGCTTTTTCTTCGTGCGAGGCAAAGCTGACGAAGCTTTCCTTGTCCTGTGCCTTTCGCCTGACTAGGACTTCCTCGGAAAAGCAGGAGCTTTTCCTTCGTGCGATGATAATGCTCACGAAGCCTTCCTTATCCTGTCCGTCGTGCGTTCAGAATTTAGGGATATAAGTTCTGATTAGCTAAAACAAAAATGCCGCTCCCTGAAAGGAACGGCATCTTCTTTATATTACAGCTTCTGCTTTTTCAATTGAGTAATCCATAACACGGACAAATTGTCCCTTGTTATATGGATAACCCGCTTTGGTAATTTTTACTTTAACAATTTGTCCGACCATTTCTTCTGTAGCAGGGAAAACAACCTTCAGGTAGTTGTCAGTGTAACCTACATACAAACCAGAATTGTTCTTTTCTTTAAATTCCTCTTCCGGAATTACTTCAAGAACTTCATTTTCAAACTGTGAAGCGTATTCCTTGGCAAGCTGGTCAGAGAGTGCAATGAGGCGGTGTACCCTTTCGTTTTTCACTTCTTCATCTACCTGGTCGTCCATTCTTGCTGCTGGAGTTCCAGTTCGCTTGGAATAAGGGAAAACGTGAAGTTCTGAAAATTTATGTTCTTTTATAAAATTATATGTTTCCATAAATTCTTCTTCTGTTTCACCAGGGAAACCAACAATAACATCAGAGGTAACGGCAAGACCAGGAAGAGCTTCCTTTAGGCGCTCCAGTCTTTCTCCGAAAAACTCCATTGTATATTTTCGGCGCATTCTCTTTAAAACTGTATTAGAACCGGATTGAATTGGTATATGAAGATGGCGGACAATGATTTTTGAATCATTAATCACATCAATGACTTCGTCTGTAATTTGGCTAGCTTCAATTGAAGAGATTCGAAGGCGTTTAAGGCCTTTAACTTCGGATTCTAGCTCTCTAAGCAGCATAGCCAGATTGTAATCTTTCATGTCTTCGCCGTAACCGCCTGTATGAATACCAGTCAGGACAATCTCCTTATAACCGGCATCAACCAGCTGTTGTGCCTGGCGGATAACCTCTTGTGGATCACGGGATCTCATTAAGCCGCGTGCCCAGGGAATTATACAGAAAGTACAGAAATTATTACAGCCTTCCTGAATTTTCAAAGAGGCGCGGGTACGGTCAGTAAAAGCTGGAACATCCAGTTCTTCATAGACACGGTTTTTCATAATATTACGCACGCCATTGATTGGCTGGCGTTCCTGCTTATATTGCTCAATATATCCCAGCATTTTAACCCGATCCTGGGTACCTACAACAATGTCTACACCAGGTATAGCCATTATTTCTGCAGGAGAGGTTTGAGCATAGCAGCCAGTTACACAAATAACGGCATCAGGATTCTTTCTTACAGCTCTCCTGATAACCTGACGGCTTTTTTTATCACCTGTATTAGTAACAGTACATGTGTTGATTATATATACATCTGAGGATGATTCGAAATCTACCCTCTCATAACCTTCTTGCTTAAACAATTGCCAGATGGCTTCAGTTTCATAGTGGTTCACCTTGCATCCGAGAGTATGAAACGCAACTGTTGACATGTAAACTCACCCCATTAATTCAAAATGATAGGAAATTGCTCCAAGAGTATATAGCGGGGCAGTTTCCGTACGAAGGATCCTGGGACCCAATCCGCATGTTTGAAAACCATATTCTTTTAACATTGAAATTTCCTGGTCGGTTAAACCGCCTTCAGGACCATAAACCATCATAAGAGATTCGCCTTTTTTCATACTGGAAAGAGTAGATGAGAATACAGAGACTTCACCGTTTCTGCTTTCGTCCTCAAATGCAGCCAATTTTAGATCATAGGCTTTGCTTTTTTGGATCATCTCTTTAAAGCTTAGTGGAGAAAGAACCTCAGGAATATGATTTCGATGAGACTGTTCTGCGGCTTCCTTGGCAATTTTCTGCCAGCGCTCTACTTTTTTCGCAGCCTTCTTCTCTTCCCATTTTACAACGGAGCGGGCAGCAGCAAAAGGGACAAATTCATAAGCTCCCAATTCTGTTCCTTTTTGGATAATCCACTCCAGCTTGTCCCCTTTAGGCAGACCGCTAACAATTGTAACTTTTACCGGAAGTTCGGATGTTTCATCAATCCATTGTACTACGTTTGCTGCTACTTGTTCATCGGTAATTTCTGCAATCTCGCAAACAGCACTTTTCCCATTTGGATCAACACAAATTATTTTATCCCCTGGTCCCATTCTCATCACTTTCAGAATATGATGCCGGTCCTCTTCACCAAGGACAAACCGCTGATTGTTAACCGATTGTTTTACAAAGTATCGCTGCATGCGCTGCACCCCGCTCAATCTAAAAACCTAAAGTAAATTTATTTTACTAAAAAATAGAAACAAAAGCCAAACCATGAAAAAACAAGTTCTAAAAAGAAACAAAGAGGGGTAATTGACTACCCCTCAAAGCAACCTTATTTTCTTTTTGCAATAAGAGCTACCCAGTCTTCCATTAAAATTGTTTCTGTGATCTCAAATCCCGCTTCTGCCAGAGCATCTTTCACTTGATCCTTTTTCTGGTTAATGATCCCTGAAGCAATGAAGTAACCATTTTGTTTTACAACCCTGGCTACATCATCAGTAAAACGCAGGATAACCTCGGCAAGAATGTTCGCTACTACAACTTCTGCACAATCCCTTTCAACTCCATCGAGAAGGTTATTCTGTGATACAGAAGCAACTTGATGAACTTTATTAAGTTTCAAATTCAGTCTTGCACTCGTGACTGCAACTTCGTCAAGGTCAAATGCGCGTACTTCTTTTGCTCCGAGCATAGCCGCTGCAATACTCAAAACTCCAGAGCCAGTTCCTACATCAATTACATAATCACCCTTCTTCACTGTTCTTTCAAGGGCCTGGATGCACATTACTGTTGTAGGATGGGTCCCTGTTCCAAAAGCCATTCCGGGATCCAACTCGATAATCAATTCGTCACTGTTTACCGGGCTGTATTCCTCCCATGTAGGAACAATTGTGAATTTCTCAGATATTTTTACTGGATGGTAATATTTCTTCCAGGCTGTGGCCCATTCCTCTTCATTGACTTCGCTTATGGTTACCTTATTTAAACCTATATCTATATTGTGAATGATAAGATTGTTAATTGAATCTTTTATTTCTTCAACCGTTTCCCCTAGAAAGCTATTAACTTGCAAGTAAGCCTTCACGATAACGCCTTCTTCAGGATAATCGTTTGGATCGAGTTGGTAGATTTCGCCGAATTGATCTTCCCGCTCCTTAATAAGTTCAAATGGATCTTCAATAACGACTCCACTTGCGCCAGCCTCATGTAAAATATGAGAAATCGGCTCAACCGCTTCATTTGTGGTATGAATGCTGAATTCAGACCATTTCATCTCTGCCAACTCCAATCCTTATTCAATCAACTTTAAATGCTCTTTTCACCTTTGAAAAAAAACTTTCCTCATGGTCCCCTAGTGGTGCGGTACCGCTAATCTCCGCAAATTCCTTTAGCAGCTGCTTTTGTTTATCCGACAATTTAGTAGGAGTTAAAACTCTCACCTTTACATGCTGATCGCCTGTTCCATAGCCGCGTACATTCGGAATTCCCTTCCCAGATAATCGGAATATTTTTCCTGTTTGGGTGCCTGATGGAATCTTAAGCTTAACCTTTCCATGAAGGGTCGGAACTTCAATCTCATCACCAAGTGATGCCTGAACAAAAGTGATAGGCATTTCACATGCAATGTCATCGCCGTGTCTTTCAAAAAACTCGTGGTGTTTTACATGGAACACAATATAAAGGTCTCCTGCCGGGCCACCGTTGGTACCCGGTTCACCTTGGCTTGTCATCCTTAGCTGCTGACCGTCATCAATTCCAGCCGGAACTTTGACGCGAACAGTTCTCCGTTTTCTTACTTTACCTGCGCCTCCACAAGTGGAGCACTTATGTTTAATCTCTTTACCTGTACCATTACAATGCTGGCAGACTCTGCGATTAACAATACGTCCAAATGGAGTATTTTGCTCAATATTCAGCTGGCCGGTACCATGGCAATGCTGACATGTTTCCGGCTTGGTTCCCGGTTTTGCTCCAGTACCGCCGCATGTCTCGCAATTCTCTTCACGTGGTATTTCAATATCAGTCTCTTTTCCAAAGGCAGCCTCTTCAAAGGAAATAGTCATATCATATTGAAGGTCTGCTCCCTGTCTTGGCGCATTCGGATCGCGGCGTCTGCCTCCGCCCCCACCGCCAAAGAAGGTATTGAAAATATCTTCAAAACCGCCGAAACCGCCAAAATCTCCGCCTCCGCCTCCGCCGAAGCCCCCAAATCCCTGGTTCGGATCTGTATGTCCAAATTGGTCATAGTGAGCGCGGCTTTGGTCATCACTTAATGTTTCGTAGGCCTCTTTTACTTCTTTAAATTTGTCGGCTGCATCCGGCTCTTTATTAATGTCCGGATGATATTTCTTTGAAAGCTTGCGATACGCCTTCTTGATTTCATCCTTAGAAGCACTCTTTTCTATTCCCAGCACTTCATAGTAATCCCTCTTACTCATGATTACCACTCCCGAATCTTCACATAAAGATTATTGTAACACTGTACGCATAAATAAGGCAACAAAAGAACAAAGGGTTTTTCGTGTCTAAGCTAATGACTGCCCTATGCCATTATCATTCTTTTTAAATACTTACAATGCTCCTATATCATAGAAAAAGTCAAAGTCATTAGGACTGACTTCGACTTTTCCTTATCTGCTAAATGATTATTTGTCGTCTTTTACTTCTTCAAAATCTGCATCAATAATGTCATCAGACTTGCCGCCCGCAGCTCCCTGATCTTGTGCTCCCTGCTGTGCCTGGGCTTGCTTAGCTGCCTCTTCGTATAGCTTAACAGAGAGATTTTGAACAATTTCCTGCAATGCGTCTTTTTTGCTGCGCATTTCGGCAAGATCGTTCTTTTCAATCGCTGCCTTAAGAGCGTCTTTTGCTTCGTTTGCTTTTGCAACTTCTGCTGCATCTACTTTGCCTTCAAGGTCTTTCAATGTTTTTTCAGTAGTAAAAACAAGCTGATCTGCTTCATTGCGAAGCTCTGCTTCTTCCTTACGATTCTTGTCAGCCTCAGCATTTTCCTCAGCTTCTCTTACCATTTTTTGAATTTCATCATCTGATAATCCGGTAGAAGATTTAATAGTAATTTGCTGCTCTTTGTTAGTGCCAAGATCTTTCGCACGTACATTTACAATTCCGTTTTTATCGATATCGAACGTTACTTCGATTTGTGGTACACCGCGTGGTGCTGGTGGAATATCGCTTAACTGGAAGCGGCCAAGTGTTTTATTGTCCGCAGCCATTTGACGTTCGCCCTGCAATACGTGTATGTCAACAGCAGTTTGGCTATCTGCAGCAGTTGAGAAAATTTGTGATTTAGAAGTTGGGATGGTTGTATTTCTGTCAATCAATCTTGTAAATACTCCGCCCATTGTTTCAATACCAAGTGATAGCGGCGTTACGTCTAACAATACAACATCCTTAACATCACCTGTAAGAACGCCGCCCTGGATAGCTGCACCCATTGCAACAACTTCATCAGGATTTACACCTCTATGAGGCTCTTTACCAGTCGCTTTTTTAATTGCTTCCTGAACAGCAGGAATACGAGTTGATCCGCCGACAAGAATAACTTTATCGATCTCTGCTGAAGTTAATCCAGCATCAGACATAGCCTGACGAGTTGGTCCCATTGTACGTTCAACAAGATCTGCAGTAAGTTCATCAAACTTCGCTCTTGTCATAGAGACGTCAAGGTGAAGCGGACCGCTTGCACCTGCAGTAATAAATGGCAAGGAAATCTGTGTAGAAGAAACGCCGGAAAGGTCCTTCTTTGCCTTTTCTGCAGCATCCTTCAAGCGTTGAAGCGCCATTTTATCCTGTGAAAGGTCAATGCCATTTTCTTTTTTAAACTGTTCTACCAAATAATCAATGATTTTTTGGTCAAAGTCGTCACCGCCAAGACGGTTATCACCTGCAGTTGCCTTAACCTCGAAAACGCCATCTCCCAGTTCAAGGATGGATACGTCAAAAGTACCACCGCCAAGGTCATAAACAAGAATGGTCTGATCTTCTTCCATTTTATCCAGACCATATGCCAGAGCCGCTGCTGTAGGCTCGTTAATAATACGTTCTACTTCCAGTCCTGCAATTCTGCCGGCATCCTTTGTTGCCTGACGTTCTGCATCATTGAAGTAAGCAGGAACTGTAATTACAGCCTTTGTTACAGGCTCTCCAAGATAATCTTCAGCATAAGACTTCAAATATTGAAGGATAATAGCTGAGATTTCCTGTGGAGTATATCCTTTACCTTCGATGTCTTCTTTGTGAGCTGTGCCCATATGGCGTTTTATTGAAATAATAGTATTAGGGTTAGTAATGGCCTGACGCTTTGCCACCTCACCAACCTGTCGCTCACCATTTTTGAAAGCTACAACTGATGGAGTTGTACGGTTTCCCTCTGGATTTGGAATAACTTTTGGTTCTCCGCCTTCAAGGACGGCTACGCATGAGTTGGTTGTACCAAGGTCGATACCAATGATTTTGCTCATATTGTTTTTCCTCCCGTCAAAATATGTAAGTTCGTTTATTGGGTTACTTTTACCATGGATGGACGGATTACTCTGTCCTTCAAAATATAACCCTTTTGGAATTCATCAATTACTGTATTCGGCCCGTAGTTTTCATCTTCAGCCTGCATAACAGCCTGATGAAGATAAGGATCAAACTCTTTCCCCACGGATTCAATTGGTTCCACGCCTTCTTTTTTCAATGCATCCAGAAGACCTTTATAAACCATTTCCATCCCCTGCAGCAATGACTTTGTCTGTTCATCTTCTGTTTCAACCTTAAGCGCTCTTTCAAAATTGTCAAGAGCTGGAAGAAGATCAGAGATTAGGGACTGAGCTCTGTATTTCTCGCTTGCTTCCGCATCCAGCCGGGTGCGGCGGCGGAAATTATCGAAATCAGCCTGAAGTCTTAGCAAGCGGTTTTCCGCTTCCTCAAGTTTCTTCTCCAATTGATTGTTGTTTTCTTCGGCCTGGCGAAGCTGCTCTTCCAGCCCTTCTGTCTTATCTATATCTGCAGATTCTTCTGCTTCTCCAAAAATGGATCCAGCTTCAGCCTCTTCGGTAAGTTCAGCATTCTCGTTATTTAAATCTTCATTTAGAGTGTTTTTTTCTTCTGTCAACTTACTCACCTCCCTTAAAGCAAAACTTTTCACTTAAATCTTTAAAAGATACCCGGAAACAAAAATACAGGCATTTAAAATTTACTTTTAAAAGCTAATAGTCATGTAAATGGGGTGGAATAAGGCATTCCACCCTTAAACACTATTTCCAGCGTTAGTTGGTTTGATACAATTTTGATAAAAGTGATGATAAGTCCTTGCTTAAGAATTCAAGCAGACCTATAACACGGGAATATTCCATCCTTGTTGGACCTAGTATAGCGATAGTGCCTAGATTTTCTTTACCAGCAGAATAAGTGGCAGTTATCAGACTGCAATTTTCCATCGCGCTAATATCATTTTCCCTGCCAATCTTAACATTAATCCCCGCTGGATTTTTTCGTATTAAATCAAAGACCCGGTCTTCTTCCTCGATCATGTTTAGAAGACTTCTTATTTTTGAGATATCATTATGAAATTCAGGCTGGCTCAGCATATTGGTTTTTCCGCCAAAGAATAATTTTTCACTTACAGGCATTTTGAAAGCCTCAGCGATACCATAGAGCAGAAAATCATAGTTGTGGATATGCTGTTTTAAAAGCATGGCCACTTCCTTAAAAATCTTATCATTAAGTTCTTCGAGCGGCACATTGGCCAAGCGTTCATTTAGAATATTAACCGTCTTTTCCAGGTCGGAAGGGTCAATTGCAGGAGGCAGATGGAATGTCCTGTTTTCGACATGCCCTGTATCCGTAACGATGATCGCAATAGCCGTTTCTTTATTTAAAGGGATTATCTGAATCCTTTTAAGTTTATTAATGCCTGCGGCAGGGCCGAGCACAATGGAAGTATAGTTGGTTAATTCCGACAGAATTTTTGCCGACCTTTGAATAATCTTTTCAAATTCATAAATCCGCTCTGCAAATATGGACTTTATTGTCGTAATATCTTGTTGGTTGAGCCTTTTTGGCGACAGCAAATGGTCGACATAATAGCGATAGCCCTTTTCCGACGGAACCCGCCCTGAGGAAGAATGGGTCTTTTCAATAAAGCCCAATCCTTCGAGATCAGCCATCTCATTTCGGATCGTTGCCGAACTAAAAGAAATCTCTTCTTTTTTCGACAAAGACCTTGAGCCGACAGGTTGTGCAGATCGAATAAAGTCATCAACAATTACCTGGAGAATCAACAATTGACGATCTGTTAACAACATTCATCACCTCTGTTAGCACTCCTATGAACCGAGTGCTAAATCTAATAATAAATTATCAAAAAAGGTGGGAAGGTGTCAATGATTTCATATCAAGAAATACAGAAGGAATGTCGGAAAATATTGCCGGTCCCGAAAAGCCTCATTTTATCAACAGCTTTTTAGATTCTTGAAGTGATGAAAGCTAAGGGAAAAGCCTAACGGAATATTGACTTTAATTTAATAAGCTTGCTTTTAAACTAATTTGATACTCCTAAAAACATTTGGAATACTTCATTTCCAAGCATTCGTCCTTTTTTGCTTAATAAGACCCTTCCAGCCTCTGTTTCAATCAAGCCTCTTTCATGCAGCTGTTTAATTTCTTTGCCATAGGTTATCATGAGATCCCGATTAAATTTTTCTGTAAAACCTTGAATGGAAACACCTTCTGTTTTCCTTAGGCCCAGGAACATCTCTTCCTCCATTTTTTCAGGGAGGGTCACTAGATGTTCATCTAATACGGGCAAACTGCCACTGCTAATTTGGTCCATATATTTCTTTAATGGTCCAATATTGGAATTTCTCCAGCCGTCCGTATAGCTATGGGCTCCGGCCCCAAACCCAAAGTACTCTTCATTGTTCCAATAGGTAAGATTATGCCTGCTCTCGTATCCCGGCAGGGAAAAATTACTGATTTCATATTGTTTAAATCCATGTTTAGCCATTTCTTCCATTAATAATTCATACATGGCTGCTTCAATATCTTCACCCGGGAGAGGAAGTTTGCCCTTTCGCATTAGGTTATAAAAAACGGTTTTCGGCTCAATGATGAGAGAATAGCCTGAATAGTGCTGTATATCAAGACTGAAGGCTGTTTGTAATGAATCTTTAAAATCATCGTAAGTCTGCCCCGGAAGGCTGTATATTAAATCAATACTTATATTTTCAAATCCAGCATTTTTCGCCTTTTCTATCGTGTTAAATACATCCTTAGCTCTGTGAACGCGTCCAATTGATTTTAGTAATTCATCATTAAAAGTTTGAACTCCGAGACTGAGCCGGTTTACCCCTGCATCCTTTAGGACTTTTAGTTTTTCAAATGAAAGATCACCAGGGTTAGCCTCAAAGGTAAACTCTGCTCCGGCAGCCAATTTTAAATTCTTATGGATGCTGCTGCATAGTTGTTCCAATTGCCTTTCGTTTAAAGAGGTTGGCGTTCCTCCCCCCACAAAAATGGTTTGGAGCGGCCCTGAACCGTATTTTTCCAATGTAAGCTCCATCTCCCTGTCCATTGCCCTTAAATATTCATCAACAGGCTGTCCCTTCAAGAAGACCTTGTTAAAATCACAATAATGACAAATATGCTCACAAAATGGAATATGGATATATGCTGTCTGTATCATGCTTTCACTTCCCTATTTTCTACACTTTTTCAACCAAAATTTTTGACTGGCTTAAGCACCTGATATCTTACTAGGCCTCGCTGCGCGGCCTTGCGAGCCCTTTTTCCGCAGGGATACTAAGAAGCTAGCACCCTCTAAATGCCTTATACGACCTGCCCCATTGCTTGACAGAGCCTTTAAAAACAAAAGGCGCAAGCGCCCTACTTTAATGATGAAAGGCTAAAATCACCACGTCCTGTGGCAACGCCTTCCTGACCCACATCCTGTGGGCCTCCAACAGGTATAAGACGAATCACGTAGGAAATCCTGATTTCTGAAGTGATTTGGCTTATGACCCCGAGGGGCTGGGCGCTGAAGCTAGATTACAATAACCTAGTTCGGAGTTATCCACAAGGTAAAAATCTATAATTTCCTATACGATAAAAAAAGAGGCTAGAATCCCTGAAGCAGGTAAGTCTAACCTCTCTCTATAGACTTTATTTCTTTGGATTATTATCATCCATTTTCAATACCGCCATGAAGGCTTCTTGAGGCACTTCAACGGATCCTACTTGTTTCATCCGTTTTTTACCTTCTTTTTGTTTCTCTAATAGCTTACGTTTACGGGATATATCTCCGCCGTAACATTTAGCCAGTACGTTTTTGCCCATCGATTTTATGGTTGAACGAGCAATGATTTTTTGGCCAACGGCTGCTTGGACAGGTACCTCGAACTGCTGTCTTGGAATTAATTCCTTCAGTTTTTCTACGATAACCTTTCCACGGTCGTAAGCAAAATCGTTGTGAACAATAAAACTCAAGGCATCTACTTTCTCCGCATTTAGCAGAATATCCATCTTGACAAGCTTGGAAGGCTTGTACCCAATTAAAACATAATCAAATGAAGCATAGCCTTTTGTTCCTGATTTTAATTGATCGAAGAAATCGTAGACTATTTCCGCCAGTGGCAGCTCATAAACGATGCTGACACGGTTTTGATCAAGGTACTGCATATCACCAAAGATTCCCCGTTTTTGCTGACAGAGTTCCATGATCGCTCCTACATATTCATTAGGTGCCATCATCGTTGCTTTAACATATGGCTCTTCAACCCGTTCAATTTTCTGAGGATCAGGTAAATTCGAAGGGTTATCTACAGAAATTTCAGTGCCGTTAGTCATAATAACGTGATAAATAACGCTTGGAGCTGTTGTAATTAAATCAATCTTAAATTCGCGTTCAATACGCTCCTGTATAATTTCCATGTGAAGCAAACCTAAAAATCCACACCGGAATCCAAATCCTAATGCCTGGGAGGTTTCAGGCTCAAACTGTAAAGCTGCGTCATTCAACTGAAGCTTTTCAAGCGCGTCTCTCAAGTCATTAAACTTCGCAGTATCGATTGGATATAGTCCGCAATATACCATCGGATTCATTTTACGGTAACCAGGTAATGCCTCAGTTGAGCCGTTTTTAGCATTTGTAATCGTATCACCGACTCTTGTATCCCCTACATTTTTAATGGCTGCTGTAAGGAATCCAACATCTCCAACCGTCAATTCATCACATAAAGTAGATTTTGGCGTAAATACTCCAACTTCAATTACTTCAAACTCTTTTCCGGTTGCCATCATCTTAATTTTGTCTCCGGCTTTTACTGACCCTTCAACTACTCGAATATAGGCGACTACTCCGCGATAAGCATCATATAGAGAATCAAAAATGAGCGCCTTCAAAGGTCCCTCAGGGTCTCCAGTTGGAGCAGGCACATTTGCAACGACCTGTTCCAAAATTTCCTCAATACCAATTCCCGCTTTTGCAGAAGCTAATACTGCTTCTGAAGCATCTAGTCCAATTACCTCTTCAATTTCATTTCGAACTCTCTCCGGGTCGGCACTAGGAAGGTCAATTTTATTAATGACCGGTAAGATTTCCAGGTCGTTATCCAATGCCAAATATACATTAGCAAGTGTCTGAGCCTCAATTCCCTGAGCTGCATCTACAACCAGGATTGCTCCTTCACATGCCGCAAGGCTGCGGGATACCTCGTAGGTAAAGTCGACGTGCCCCGGGGTATCAATCAGATGCAGGATATATTCTTCTCCATCCTTAGCTGCATATTTTAGCTGAACTGCATTTAATTTAATTGTAATGCCACGTTCCCTTTCCAGATCCATGGAATCCAGAAGCTGAGCTTTCATTTCTCTGGATGATAAGGCATTTGTTTTCTCGAGGATTCTGTCGGCAAGCGTAGATTTGCCGTGATCAATATGGGCTATTATGGAAAAATTTCTTATTTTGGATTGTCTTTTAAGTTTATCTTCTCTATTCATGGTAGTTCACTCCTACTATACTCGCACGATATACACTATTTTTGATTATATCAGCACGGTTGTTAAGATTCAACGAAAACCAAAATTCCCTCTTTTTCCACCTTCCACTTTTTAGGACTGTACTTTTCTTATTCATTCTAAAAAAGTGATGCAGCAAGCTGCACCACTTTGGAATGATTATTTATTCTCCGGTTATGGAGTTTATGATTTTTTTCGAAGCCGTAGATATTCCCTTTGTAATTTTTTTACCCGTAACAGAGAAAAGATTCGAGCCCTGGATATCTTCAAGCTGCTGTTTTTTCTCCTTAAGGTCATGTGCTGTAATTTCGTTTCCTAAAAGAGAGGCATTTATTTCACCGTTCTCCCCATTCTCCAGGCCAGCGGCTTTTGAAAATCCTTCAGCCTTATAGCCTTTCATTTCATGAATTCCGTCATTGGCTATCTGCATCCCGGCCAAAACTGAAATAAACATGAGAGCAGCAATCAACAGACTTTTTAACATAAACTTTTTCACAAAAATCGCCTCTCTTTACTGTTTCATTTTATTTTCAGTTCCGCCAGTGCCATTTACTTTTTCTGCCTGCCAATAATACTCGGAAAAAACGTCGGCAAGAGCATCGGCTGATCGATTTAATTCTTCAAATGTATTATCAACACCGCCAAATTCAATTAAAAGAGATTTCCCATTTAAATCTTGATTGTATTTCCCGTTTGACCCCGGGTCCTTTTTAAGAATAACTCCCCAGCTAAGACCCTTGTATTTTTTTTCTAGGAGACGATGTAGGTCTGTTGCAATTTTTTGGTTTTGTTCATAATTGGGGTTTTTCCCCCCGATAACAAAGGAGAGCTTGGCATAAGCTTTGCCATTGATCATAACCGTTGTTTGGTCTTTTCGCCTCGAATCCCTGTGTATGTCAATAATATATTGTAAATCCCTGTTGGAAGCCATAGCGGCTTGGACCAGCGGTCTTGATTCCTGATAGGCAACTGGCATCTTCAATCCTTTTTTCACAAAGTTACCCATTACATCAGTTTTATCTTCTGCAGTTCCAATTCCCCTTGACTCAAGGCTTTCCTTAAGTTTATCCCCTACCATACTTACATTGATTTTGGAGTGGTAAGCCAAATTAGGATTCGTTACTCCTTTTAGATACGGCAAGTAGGATTCTCGGTTATGGGTGAAATAAAGATAAACTACTTTTCTGCCTTCAGTTGTTTGTGAAGGTGCTGGAGAAGAGGTGCTGTCATTAGGTTTATTTAGGCTGTCTAAATTTTGCAGGGAAGCTTCACGTTCAGCCTCCATAATTTCAACAGGCGGGGCTGATTCCATGGGCATGTTAGTATAATTGGCCCCTTCACCGGCAACAAGAATTTGCCCATCAAATTGGTCAAAACCGGGAAGTTCACGGCCCAGAAGGCTTCGCGGATCATTTAAATTAATATTTGATGATAGTTTAAAAATAAGGTTGGCCATTTTTGGCCCTGCGGTTATGTCTCTTTCTGATTTCAGAAAATGGTGGTTTTCCCAGCCCATTAATTGATAGAGCAATTCACCATTTACATTATTGGCCGCTTCGTTTACGGAGGATGATGCAGGTCTGTATTGGGGCTTTATAGAAGTCAAAAGCCCGCTGATTGAAAAAATAATAAACATAAACAACAACAGAAGCCCTACTAATTTTAGAATGGTTGTCCCTTGTATTGCTACAAAAGTGCCGGATATCCTGGTCTGTTTCATGTTTCCACCTCTCAAAACAATTCTAGTAAATCATATGACGTTACTAGATTTGTCAGAACCAATTATTAAGAGAGTCGGCAATATCTTCTGAAACATTCATTTATAAGTATTATGTAAAATGCTTTGTTATCAGTATTTAATTACAGAAGTACAGGGGTAACGGAGGATCTCCTTACCCCTTTTGCTCCTCTATTTACAGTAGGGGTCACTAAATGCCCTATGATTCCTTTTCCCCTACCCCTTGATATGAATATTTTAAATTTATCTAGTCATGAACCCAGTGTTATCCTGATCCACAGCATGATGAAGAGATGAATTAAGCCCTGATGCAATTAAATTAGCCATATCTTCAATAAAGACATCAACTTCTTTTGGTGTAACCATTAAGTTGTGACCAAGAGGAGAAAGAACCTCGTAAATTAGTCTGCGTTTCTCTTCTTCCTCCAATGTCCCAATGATCCCAAGGAAAGTTTTCCTATGTTGCTCTTCAGGCATATCTTCCTCGGTAAGCTTTTTTCGTTTTCCAAAGTTCATCCCGGCTGGTGCCAAAGCTCGGGAAGGACGGTCCCCTTCTTTCAGTTCCTTGCCAAAATGTTTTAAAATAAAATCAATTGTGTCACTGGTGATTGAAACCGCATCGACTACTGTTGGAACACCAATTGCTATTACAGGTATTCCTAGAGTCTCCTTACTAAGTTCTTTTCGCTTATTACCCACACCTGAGCCAGGATGAATTCCGGTATCCGATATTTGAATAGTGGAATTCACTCTTTCAATTGAACGTGATGCAAGCGCATCAATTGCAATAACAAAATCTGGCTTCGTTTTTTCGACGACACCAAAGATGATGTCGCTAGTCTCAATTCCAGTCAAACCCATAACCCCAGGTGCCAATGCGCTAACAGGCCGATAGCCCTCTTCTACGCTTTGCGGCTGCAGTTCAAATAAATGGCGGGTAACAAGAAGATTTTCACAAACAATCGGACCGAGGGCATCTGGCGTTACATTCCAGTTTCCCAGACCTACGACAAGGCAGGAAGCATCTTTACTAATGCCAATACCAGTTAAAAATTTCGCGAATTCCTCAGCAAAAACTTTTTCTACCTTTTGCTGCAGCTCGCTATCTTGGTCTCTGATGCCAGTTACTTCAATCGTCAGGTAACGCCCGGCTTTTTTCCCGATCTCCTGAACTCCCTCAGGCGTAATTTCAACCATCGAAATTTTTATATCATCTATATCTTTCTCTTTAATAATTACCCCTTTTATCTGTGAAAGATTTTCCTGTTCCTGTACAGTGGAAAATCTTTGTGCAAGCGCCATTTCATTTGCTTCAATGGCAAGGTCTGTCCTGACTGAATACTTGCTTAAATCCAGAGAGTCTTTCATGTATTTCATTCCCTTCATTCCATTCTTTTAGAAAAAATCCTGAAACTATTTCCTATCATTGCCTTTTTCCGAAAAAACATTCAGGGATTACACTTATGTTTTCAATCAAATTAGCCCTATGGTATTGCAATATGTGCGTCTGTTTGATAGAATATCATTTGTTCTGATAATAATTGTGAATGTTTAAAGTCGAGTTCATATAGTCTCGATTCTTTGTAGGAGGTGAATGGAATGCCAAACATTAAATCTGCTATTAAGCGTGTTAAAACAAGCGAAGATCGTAACGCTCAAAATACAACTGCTAAATCTGCAATGCGTACTGCTGTTAAAAAAGCTGATGCTGCCGTTGTAAACAATGACAGCGCGGTTGCTAAAGAAGTATTTGCAGAAGCGGCTAGAAAATTAGACAAAGCTGCAGCTAAAGGTCTAATCCATAAGAATGCTGCTGCTCGTAAAAAATCTCGTCTTGCTAAAAAAATCAACGCTCTATAATACAGCGTTCGTTTAAAAAACGATTCCCTCAGGAATCGTTTTTTTTGATTGAATGCTTTTACACTTTATCATCAAAAAACCCGGCTGCCGCCGGGTTGGAAATTTATCTTTTTAACTTGAACAAAAACAACTCTACAAGAAGTGATTTATTCATACCGCCGGTTTTCATTTGATAATCCGCTTCAGCCAAGGTTTCCATTATGGCTGCAAGTTCCTCATCCGTAAACTTTGCAGCCTGTCCAGCGGCCAGTTTGACCCTGAACGGGTGTACTTTCAGATACCCTGCCATCTGCTGCTGTCCATACCCTCTTCTCGAAAGCTCTTTTACCTGGTAAATTAACCGAAACTGTCCGGAAAGAAGAGCTAATATTTTTATTGGCTCCTCGTTTTGTTTCAAAAGATCGTAATAAATTCTTAGGGCCTCATCCATTTTACGCTGAACAACTTTTTCAATTAGAGTAAAAATATTCTGTTCAAGTGATCTTGAAACGAGCTTTTCAACAAGCTCCGCATCAATTACTGGCTCCTCTTTTGGATACAAAGCAAGCTTATCCACTTCACTCGCAAGCATGAACATATTGGTACCTGATAAAGAAATCATTAGTTCAATAGCCCCTGGCTCTATTTCCACTCCATTTGAGTGTGCTCTTTCTTGAATCCATTTCTTCAGTTCATGTTCATTAAGCTTTTTCGCTTCTACCGTAACAGCTTTTCTCTTCAGCTCCTTTGTAATCTTTTTCCGCTCATCTAATTTTTCGTAAGGTGCCGAGATAACAATGACAGAATAAGGTGCAGGCTCTTCTAGATAACGTTCAAGCCGAGATAACTGGTGTTCTGTTTTTTCCTTTACTTTTTCAGACGTTAAAAAAGCAGGATTATGTAAAAAGATTAATTTTTTTTCTCCCAGGAAAGGAAAAGTTTCAGCATCTTCCAAAGCAATCTCTATGGGTGTCTCTTCAAGATCATACACCGACAGATTAAAATCTTTTTCATCTTCCTCTAATACCTGATCAATTAGCAGCTGCTTTGTTTCATTTATCAGGAACGCTTCCGGTCCATATACTAAATATATGGGAGCAATTTGTTTTTGCCTTATTTGTTTCCAAACATCTATTACCATTTGTCAATAAGCTCCCCCTGTTTCTCCGAATAACACATATTAATGGTAAAGAAGCTTGGACATTTTTACAAGGGTTAATTCTTCAAAAATGAGGGTAAATTCAGCTTTACCAAGAACTTCCGATTTGGGAATAGAAAAAACCCAAGAGGGAATTGACCTCCCTTTTGGAAGCCAATTCCCTATCTATAGTGAACGCCGGCAAAATGAGTCCCGGGAACTTACTCTGACGACGGGATTCCTGATGTACTTTTATTTTTAGCCAACAGGCTAATAAGTATTTGTGTTAACTCTTGTCAGTAAAGGAAAACAGAAAGGGGATGCTAGATTTTTTTTCTCGAATGTCTTATACTATAATGGAAATAGGAGGGGTAGATTATGAACGAATTTGAAAAAAACGTTCAGAGCAAGCGTAATGACGCTATTGATTCAGGGGTAGGCTTTGGCGTTTCATTCGGCTTCTTTGCTCTAATGTTTATCATCGCAACAGTAATCAAACTAATCGGATCCTGATATCAAGCTACATAATGAAGATTGCGGAGACTGCGTATTAGATGCGGTCTCTTTACTTTTCGCCGCTAACCTGTTCTGCTATATACTATGGCCGGAAGACTGAGAAGGTTCCTTTCCTCCGAAAAAAAGAATACGTTATTGCTCCCTGTTTATCAGTTCGAAATATCATAATTCCTCTCTCCTTTAATTTATCAAGCACCTCAGCATGTGGATGACCAAAGTGATTCTTTTCTCCTGCAGAAATTAGAGCTATTTGTGGATGTAATGTTTCAAGGAATTCAGTTGAAGTTGAGGTCCTGCTCCCATGGTGCCCAGCTTTTAGAACGTCTGCTTTTAGATAAGGGAATCTCTTTAGAAGCCTCTGCTCACCTTCAATATCTAAATCCCCTGTAAATAGCCATTTCAGGCCCCCCACCTCTGCATAAAGCACCAAAGAACCTGTATTAGTGTCTCCTTCAAAGTTCTTTTCTGGAGACAAAATCTTAAAAAAAGAACTTCGACTTTTCCATTGATCTCCTGCAGAAGCCATCAAAATGGGGATTTTTTGTAAGGATGCAATTTGAATCACATCCCTAACTGCGTTATTTTGGTTCAATACAGCGGGCATAATAATTTGCTTAACTTTTATATCCTTTAAAACTGCAAAGCTCCCTCCAATATGGTCCATATCTCCATGGGTCAAAATAAGTTTGTCAATTTCTTTAATCCCTTTAGCTTTTAAGAACGGAACTACAATATTTTTTCCTGTTTCAAATGAATTCGAGGGCTTTCTCCACTTGTCTTGTTCAAAGGCAGGAGAACCTCCGGTGTCTATTAAATAATTCCCCTGATCAAAGGGAAGTTTAATCAAAATACTGTCCCCCTGCCCGACATCAATCATTGTAATTTCCCCTCTTAAATCAACCTTACTGGATGCATCGAATAAAAATAAAAGAAGAAGCGGAAGGACGAAAAATCCCCTTCTTTTTTTGCTCAGGAGTGACTTTTCCCAATAAACCAACATAATAGGCCCGATTACTGCGAAAAGAAGAAGTCCTGGAGCTGATGGCCGCCCAATTAAAATAGATCCCCAAGGAATCAAGGCAATACGCTGTGCCAGGGTTCCGGAAAAGGTGACTACTGCGGAAAAGAAATAGTTGAGGAAAACAGGTATTGTTCCCATTAATAAATGCCAGAAAAATAACAAATAAACACCTGGCAAAAAGAAAAAAGAATAAAGGGGAATATAAAAGAGGTTCACAAATATACCAAGGATGGATACTTCATAAAAATGATAAAGCAAAAAAGGAAGAGCTGACAGCTGAGAAATATACGAAGCCTTAAGCATGCTTTTGAATAGGCTAGAGGGCTGGGAAAAGATAAAAGCTGAGGAGAGAATCAAGGAAAAACTGACAGAAAAAGAAAGTTGAAAGCCTGCATCGTAAACAGCGTATGGATTTACAAAAATATAAACCATTAGCGCCAAACTAATCGCATCTGCCGGATGAAGACTAATTCTTTTTTTTGAGGCTGCCGCCCCTGTAACTATAAATATCATAAGTACAGAACGGATAACGGAGGGCGAACCTCCAGTAAGAATGGCGTAAGCTGGGAGGAATACTAAAATAAATATGATCATTTTTTCTTTTGATATACCTGCTCTTAACCCAGATAGATAAAGTAACCCAATTGAGAGTGAGACATGGAGACCAGAAATCGCGAGGAGGTGGATGATCCCTATTTTTTGGTATGCAGCAAGAATGTCAGGTTCAAAAGCAGCCCTTTCTCCAAAAATAAGCGCTGCTGCCATAGCCGCGGTTTCTTCGGGAAAGTTGTCTTCCAAATAATTTACTCCCTCCATCCTGATTTCCCCTAGGAGAGAAGAGGGGGTCCTTTTTAATGGTATACAGTTTTGATAAGGATATTTTTGCAGCCTTAAAATCCAGAATATGTTTTTACGATTTAAATATTTTTCATAATTAAAGGCATATGGATTTTTAACTATTAAAGGCTTTTGAAGTTCACCTGAAACAGTACATAACTGATTCGGAAATTTAAAATGCTCAAGAGTGGCCTTCTCTTTCTCAGAAGAAATCTTAAAACGGACCAAAATCTTTTCCCTTGTTTTTGAATCCATAGCCTGAGTCTCATATTTGTCCCCCTTGATACTATATTCCGAATTGAATACTAATGAAAACTCTGTTTGTTGGCTTTTTATTCTTGTATGGTTTTCTTTTAGCATCCAGTGTGAACTAAATAAAAAGAGAACAAATACAATAGAAACTGCGGTAATAAATATAAAGGGAAATGTTTTAAAGTAGTAAAGAAAGAAAAGATACATGAGGAAGAAAAAAGTGAGGATTGAGAATGATTCCAGGGTGGCCAAAATCCCAAACAAGGATGCAATGGATAAGTAAATTAACTTACCGCTCATAGATATAATTCCTTTCTAGAGTATCTGCCATGAAAGTATACAAAGAGACACAAACATCAGGGTTACCCCGATGCCTGTGCTGATTACTGGCTGATTTTGCTAAGGTCGATAACTTTTTCCTGTAACTCTACATGCTCGACTTTTACGCCTGCATTCTCGAATAATTCAATAGCGTATGGATGGTTATTATAATCCTGTGCATAATAAACGGCTCTAATTCCAGCCTGGATTAATGCCTTACAGCATTGAAGGCATGGGAAATGAGTTACATAAATCTCCGCATCCGCAGTCGGAACTCCAAATTTGGCACATTGAAGCAAAGCATTCATTTCCGCATGAATGGTCCTAACACAATGATTATCAATCACATAACAGCCCTCGTCGATGCAATGGTCACTTCCAGCAATGGAACCGTTGTATCCGCCGGCAATAATCCTTTTATCTCTGACAATGGTAGCTCCCACAGTCAGGCGAGTACAGGTGCTTCTCATTGCTAGTAAATGGCTTTGGGCCATAAAATACTGGTCCCATGAAATTCTTTCCACTTTTCTTCCCCCTTGTTTTTGCCAGCTAAATAACTTATGTCTTTAGTTTAATGCTCTTAGGCCGAATGGGTCAAACCCTGTTTTCCCTCAATGTACAGAAATATATTCCTGCAGTTTTTCAAATGTTTTATCACCAATCCCGCTTATTTGTTTTAAATCCTCCACTTTTTGAAAAGGCCCGTTTGTTTCCCTGTATTCCATAATGGCCGTTGCCTTGGAAGGACCTATTCCAGGGAGTGTCTGCAGTTCTGTTTCACCTGCGGTGTTTATATTAACGAGCGATTTATCTGCAGGCTTTCCATTGGCTGGAGTTTGTCCAGTTCTTCCACTTCCCGCCACTGGGGATAATACAGGTTCTTCCCCTATTGCAGGAATATAGATAACCATCTCATCCGCAATATGCTGTGCGAGATTTACCTGATTTTTATCTGCTTTCCGTGTCATCCCTCCAGCCTTATTAATCAAATCAATTACTCTTTCTCCATCAAGTGATTGATAAACTCCAGGATGGTTTACTTCACCTTTAACATCAACCATTAAAGGAGTATTCGGTTTCTGTGCATCTGTTTTTGGGTTCTCGTCTTTAGCCTTCATAGGTGTTTTATTTACTTCAGATTTATCAATAGTCTGAATACTGCTATGTTCAATAACAGGCGTATCTGGTAAATCTGAATAATAAAAAATTCCTCCAGCTGCTAAAGCTACCCCTGTAAAAAGGCTAAGTTTATGTTCAAGTATCCATTCTTTCAAAGTCCGTCATCCTTTCAAATGGTATAATTTTCTTAACCAATTCATATTGTTAGATGAGAGGAATGCATGTGAAGGAGGGATAAATTTTGAGAATTGGCATAATAGGTACAGGCAATATGGGGAGAGTTTTGGCGGAAGCGCTTATCGAAAGCAAAGCCGTTCCCCCTTCTTCAATGGTGATCACAAATCGGACAAAAGCCAAAGCATACATGCTTAAAAATAAATACAATAAACTCCAAATTTATGATGATGCACAGGAAGTGGCTGCCCATTCAGATTTGATTTTTGTCTGTGTAAAACCACTGGATGTTCTTCCTGTTTTACAGGGGATATCACCTTACCTGACGCAGGAAAAGTGTGTTGTGTCAATAACCAGCCCTATAAGTACAGAGCACCTTGAAAAAGCGGTTATTTGTTCTGCAGCGAGAGTAATTCCCAGCATAACGAATAGGGCCCTGTCAGGTGTGTCACTTATTACCTTTGCTGATAATTGCAGTGCAGGATGGAAAAGAGAAATTGAAAATTTACTGAGTAAGTTTTCCGTTCCGGTGAAAATCGAAGAAAAGGTGACAAGAGTTGCTTCCGACATTGTAAGCTGCGGTCCTGCATTTTTTAGTTTTCTAATCCAGCGTTTTATCGACGCGGCGGTTAAAGAAACAGAAATTGATAATAATACGGCCACTGTATTGGCGGGAGAAATGATTATTGGATTAGGAGAGTTATTAAAGCAGGGGCACTTTACCCTGCCAACACTGCAGGAAAAAGTATGTGTAAAAGGCGGCATAACAGGAGAAGGCATTAAATCAATGGAGAACGATATTGGAGAAATGTTTGAACATGTCTTCAGGGTTACGCAGGAAAAATTCAAAGAGGACATTGAAAAAGTAAACCACCAATTCTCTGCTATATAGCTTCGCTTTTGATAATGGCATTCCCTTTAATTTTTCATAAAATAATTAGAAAAACTCAGCTATTACCGAGACTTAGCTGAGGGCAGAGCCGTAGCTGCCCTTATCACGCTCGAAACGGGACTTCCTTCAAATACGTTGCTTTTCCTTCGTTGATGTTGCACCAGTTCACGAAGCCTTTCCTGTCCTGTTCGTCGTGTGTTAAGAACACACGCTAAAAAAATGAGCCGTCTCCTTTTATGCGGAGATGGCTCATTTTATTTCTTTTCTCATTTTGATTATGCTTTTTTAGCCATGAAGAAAATTCTTTCCGAATCAGACTGTGGTCCTGCATCTTCAAAATCTGCGCATACCTCAACCAAATTAAATCCGGTTTCTTTAAGCCAGTGCTTGTATTGTTCAACTGAATACGTACGCTGATAATGAAGTTCATCAAACCTGTCATATTTGCCGGAATTTTCATCTAAAACAAAAAAAGTAAGTTCATGTTCAACACTGTTTGGGTGTTCGCCGGCAAAACTGTTCCAAATGTACGCAAGCTGATCATCATTTAGTGTAAATGTCTGATTAATAAAGCCTTGTGTAATTTTATAAGTAGAATGAACGTCAAATATGAATATACCATCTTCTCTTAAGTGTTTAAAAACATGCGAAAAAGTATTGATAACTTCCTCTTCGGATCGTAAATAGTTTAGTGAATCGCAAAAAATGCCGATAACATCAAAACTTCTCAATCCTTCTAGCGCAGACATGTCCTGCTGGAAAAAAGGAATATGAAACCCGGCTCCTTCTGCCTTTGCATTTGCTACTGTCAGCATATCTTCAGACAAATCAACGCCTGTTATGTTAAAGCCTTCTTTAGCAAAACGAATGGAGAGCTCACCCGTACCACAGGCGAGATCGAGCATGTCTCGTTTCATAACACCATGCTTCTCAACCTTTTTAAGAACAAACTTTACCCATTCTTCATAAGGAGCCTCTTCCATCAGCTCATCATATAAATAGGCAAACCTTTCATAACTCATATATTAAGCACACTCTGGATGTCTTCAGCCGGAGCATCGCCCCATAATCTTTCAAGATTATAATAAATCCTCTCGTCTCTGTGGAATACATGTACTACTACATCCCCTAGGTCGATCAGGATCCATTTTGCTTCATCAAAACCTTCCATTCTCCGAACACCAAATTGGTTTTCTTCTGCTGTGTCCTTTATCCCTCTGGCAATTGCCTGAACCTGCTTATCAGAGTTTCCATGACAGATAATAAAGTAATCCGCAATTAAAGATATCCCCTTCATATTTAATGCAACGATATCCTCTGCTCTTTTATCATCTGCCGCTTTGACTGCGATTTGCAATAATTCCTGGTTGTTCATCCAGTTACCCCCTATTTTTCTTTTCAACGTTCTTTGCTTGTTCTTTAATATTTTTAACTAAATCATTGTAAGTATTAAAAGTCTCTGGATATACGGGCTGCTTTTTTTTCATCAAAAAAAGAATTGTATTCTGCACTGCCTGTAGGAGCGCTTCATCAATATCTCTCTCTGCCATTTCCCTAACTTCCTCTACTCCGGGAAAGTGGCGGCCTGGTTCAATGTAGTCGGCAAGATAAATGATTTTTTCCAGGAGTGACATTCCCGCCCTTCCTGAAGTATGGAAGCGAATAGCCTCCAAAACCTCGGGATCTTCTATTCCTGCCTCGTTTTTTGCTAAATAAGCCCCCGCAGGCGCATGCCAGAGTTCTGCATTAAATCCGATTAAATTCTCAGGAAATCCCTGTGTTAAAATGATTTCCTTCATTTCTTCTTTAGGCCGAAATTTTGCGTAGTCATGGAATATAGCAGCCAATTCTGCCTTCTTTTCATTTCCGCCGAATCGCTGCGCCAATTTTATCGCCGTTTCCATGACTCCAACTGTATGAATATAGCGGTGTTCAGTCAATTGTTCCTTTACCAGTTTTAAAGCTCTTTCACGTTCCATATAAATGATTCTCCTTAATATATTGGCTAACTGAATCAGGGAGCAGATATCTAACTGTCTTCCCATTGCCCAGTCTCTCCCGAATCAGGCTGGAGGATATATCAATAATAGGAATATTAACCAATGTAATAGGATATTTTGTTTCATGACTATAGGACGGCCTGTCAACTCCAACAAAATTGACCAATTGTACAAGTTCATCGATTTTTTGCCATTTCGGCAAATACTCGATCATATCTGCCCCGATGATAAAATAAAAATGCTGTCCGGGATACAAATCTGTCAATAATTTCATAGTATCTATGGTATATGAAGCTCCAGACCTTTGCCATTCTATTGTTTCGATTTTAAACTTTTCATTTCCTTCGAGGGCAAGCCTTAGCATTTCCAGCCGGTTTTCATTGCTTGCCGTATCAGGCCTTTCTTTATGCGGAGGAACTTGATTGGGCATGAACCAAATTTCATCAAGTTCTAGGGCTGACATGACCTCATTGGCTATAATTAGATGGCCATTGTGGGGCGGACTAAAGGTGCCCCCGAGAATCCCGACTTTTTTCACGCCAATCCTCCTCCTGCCTAAGTTATCTTGGTAATTCCAGTTGTTTATTTTCCTTTGATTCCTTATATAGAACGATCGTATTTCCTATAACCTGAACAAGCTCGGCCTTTGTACCTGAAGATATGACCTCTGCCACTTCGTCCCGGTCCTGATCACAGTTTTGTAAAATACTTACTTTAATTAACTCCCTTACTTCTAGGGCTTCGCCAATTTGCTTTACCATATTTTCATTTACCCCGCCTTTACCTACTTGAAAAATAGGGTTTAGGTGGTGAGCTTTTGATCGTAAAAATCTTTTTTGTTTACCAGTTAACATATTGTTCCTCCCAGCTGCTGTAAAACATTCATTCTCATTCGGTTTGTGTCAGGAAATATTCCTGTCCATTTTTCAAAAGCAATAGCCCCTTGATAGATAAACATTTCTATTCCGTTTTGAATGCGTGCGCCTTTTTCTTTCGCGGCAGCCAAAAATTGAGTTTCAAGAGGGTTATAAATAATATCAGAAACTACACTTGTTTCAGAAAGGTTTTCAAGAGAAAGCGGCTTTTCGTTTTCCCTTGGGTACATTCCTACTGATGTAGTTTGAACAATTAAATCATAGACGGGCAATTCTTCTTGGACCATTTGCGAGCTTACTGCTTTTGACAGATAACTATAAGGCGAGCTATCAATTAAGGCTTTTGCTCTTTCCTGGGTCCTATTATATATATCAACTCTGGCAGCCCCTGCTTTTGCAAGTGTAAAATAAATGGCACGAGCCGCACCACCAGCACCAATTAATAATACCCTTTTCCCATAAATATCAGGCATCTCGCTTTGGATACCAGTGAGGAAACCAGGTCCGTCGGTATTAAACCCAATAAGTCTGCCATTCTGATTAACAACGGTATTAACAGCTCCAATTTCAAGAGCCAGTGGATCCACCTCATCCAGCAAAGGGATAATGGCGCTCTTATGAGGAATTGTTACATTAAATCCTGATGCACCAATGGCCTTTAACCCTTTTACGGCGTCGTTGAGTCCCTCTGTTTTTACTTGGAATGCATGGTATGCCGCGTCAACTCCATAAAAAGCAAATAGATCATTATGCATTTGGGGCGACATTGATTGACTGATTGGATCTCCCAGAACTGCATAAAGCTTTTTCAATCCACTTCTCCCCTAACCATCCTGCTTTCCGGATGTTCTTTTTTTCCGGTTACGTTAAATTAATGACTTTCTTAGAATCGTCTGTACGCCTTTAGGAACATAGGCAGCAACCTTTGCCCCCGGTTCATTAACAGTAATCCAGCCAAGTCCCGAAAAAACGATATCCGTTTTTGGCTCTTTGATCATAAATTCCTGTCTGACTAATTCCGGAAAGTGTTCCATATCATCCTGATTAGGAGGTGTCAGCATTTCACCTGCGTGCTTTTCATATAATTCTGAAGCCTTCTCCATTTTGGTACGATGAATTTTTAAATCATTAGAGAAATGGCACACAAATGATCTTCTTCCGCCGCTTATATAATCAAATCTAGCTAATCCACCAAAAAACAGCGTTTGTTCCTCGTTTAATTGATAAACTGCTGGTTTAATTTCCTTTTTAGGCGTAATAATTTTTAGGTCTTTTTTATCAACAAAATGAGCCATTTGGTGATGATTAATTATTCCCGGAGTATCGATAATTGCCTTTCCATCATCCAATGGAATTTCAATAATATCCAAAGTGGTACCAGGAAAATGGGAAGTAGTAATTACATCCTGTCCGCCGGCAACATCTTTAATAATCCTGTTAATAAAAGTTGATTTCCCAACATTCGTACAGCCGACAACATAGACATCTTTTCCATTCCTTAGTTCGTCAATAGCCTCAGCTGTTTCTCTGACAAAATCGCCTTTAGCCGCACTAACAAGGAAGATTTCTTCAGGGGTTAAACCAAGTTCCCGGGACTGTTCCTTCATCCAGTGAATTAGCTTGCCGTGCTTAACTGACTTTGGAAGAAGATCCACCTTATTGCCAACTAAGACCACTTTATTGCTGCCTGCAAAACGTTGAATTCCTGGGAGCCAGCTGCCGTTAAAATCAAAGATATCCACAACCTTGACAATTAGGGCATCTGTTTCCCCTATTCCATTTAGTATTTTTAAGAAATCATCATCAGTCAAACTTACGTCCTGAATTTCATTATAATGCTTCAGCCTGAAACAGCGCTGACAAATGATCATTTCTTTTTCCAGAGCGGAGGCAGGAGCATACCCCAACCCGCCTGTGTCTGCAGTTTGTATTTTTACTCCACAGCCTATACATACATGCTGATGTTCACTCACACATTAATCCTCCCATTGAATCATGCCGCGCCTGCGGAACCAATTTAATATTCTACGTTCCACAAGCCGGTTAAATTTAGTTACAAATCCATCTGTCTGGGCAACCGGAACAACTAGTATGGTATGGAAACCGCTGCGATTCCCTCCCAGTACATCCGTCAAAAGCTGGTCGCCAATAACGACAGCTTCGTTTCTTTTAATCCCCATTGCAGCTATCGCACGGCGAAAAGCTCTCCCCATAGGTTTTCTTGCCTGAAAAATAAAAGGGATGCCAAGAGGGTCAGAAAAAGATTTTACTCTTTGCTCATTATTATTAGAAACAATAGTAACAAGTATATTATGTTTTCTTACCTCATCAAACCATTTTATCAACTGCGGAGTGGCAGTAGGCCTGTCCCATTCCACAAGGGTGTTATCCAAATCAGTAATAATCCCTTTGATTCCTCTTTTTTGTAAATCTTCAGGGGATATATCCAGAATACTCTTTACATGTTCATCTGGTAAAAAATGCTTTAGCACAACTTACACCTCTTATATATGTCCTTATTATCGTTATCATCATAACCAATTTTAACCGTTGATTCAAAGTTTAAATGGCATAAGACAAAAAACTCATTGGAAAATTTTAAGTTTACGTCTTTCTTTTAAAAAAAGAAACCTTTCATTACCTCTTTTTTCGACTTTTTAAAAATATTTTTCGACAAATTCTCTTCTCTTTCACTCTTGTGGATAAAGTTATTAACATTATACCCTTTGATTCAATTACTTTTTCATGGTTTATAAACAAGTTAGTCACAGCTTATCCACCTAAACCTGTGGATAATCCGAACGATTGTTCTACCTTCTACTTTCTGGTAGATTAAGGGTACAACCAAACGAACTTACTATCATATGAGTAAAAATGATGAAGTAGAACTTAAAATAGGAGGTGGCTTTTAGTTTTGCGTAAACTTTCTGATGATTTATTAATTGAATCGTATTTTAAAGCGAGAGAACTTAATCTTAGTCCCGATTTTATACGCTTGATTGAAACAGAAATACACCGCCGGTCCCTTACTAATAAAATCAGAATTTCCTCTTAATCATTGCCCTATTGATAGGGCTTTTTCTTTTTTATTGGCTAGGAAATTTTTATTGTTGATTTACTGTAGCTTGACTGTTGATTTTCGCTCCAATTAATAACAGCTTAAAATCAACTAGATGCTTTCACACAGCCTTAATAAAAGCGCAAGCCCTTATGATAAGGTTGAAAAGCTAAAATTAGCCTTTTTTTAATACTATTAATCGTTCTAAGTTTATATAATCCGGCTTAAAACGCTTTTGAATCTATTTACCACACTTTATTTCTTTTTTAACTTAATGGATTAAAACGAGGATGCCCCTTTAGCCAGGAGACATCCTCTGCTGCTTTTTATTTCAACTTAAATGTTCCAATTCTTTCGCCGACTTTTACATTTGCCGGGGTCTTAATGGTCTTTTCCAATTCAAATATATCTTTTTCAAACAGCAATACGACCGTGGATCCAAAGCTGAAAAAGGCCATTTCTTTTCCTCTTTCCAGTTCTGTTCCCTGGTGGGTAGTTTCTATGGAATTAACAAACATAGCCCCAACCTTTACAACGCAAACATGGCCAAAGTTTGTTTTAACCTCTGTAATCATCCGGTAGTTTTTTGCAAGTGTTCTGACCCCATATTTTAACCCTAATTTATTAACAGGATAAGATTTCCTTCCTAAAGTCCACTGCCTAATTACAGTTCCATCCACCGGACTGTGGATACGGTGATAATGGGTTGGACTTAAATAAAGGATCATATATGTACCATTTAAGTACTTTTCTAATGCCTCTTTATCACCGAGCATTTCATCAATGGAATAAACCTTCCCTTTTACTTCTACCTCACTCGTTTCTCTAATATTGCCCACATCTTCTATAACAGCATCCACAGGGCTGACAACTGCATCTATTGCAGGATCTATCTTTCTAGTACCAGGTTTTAATTGGCGTACAAACAAGTGGTGCAGAGTAGGAAAGGATTCCAGAGTTTCCTGCATTTCTTCCTTATTGATGTTATAAATCCTTGCGAAGGAAGGAACAACTGCCTTACTGAGGCGGGAACGGGAAAACTTTCTTAAAATCCACGATGTAACCCTTCCATTTGTAAGTTCTATAAGCAAACGATATAACGGCTGGATCAAATGTAACTACCTCCAAAAAGTGTAAAAATACTCTTTACTAACATTCATAAAAGTCTTAAAATTAAATATTATTAAGTTAACTAGGCGAATGCAGAGCTTTAATGCGTTTATCCCGCTCAACTGAAGACTACATAAAAGCTGGCGCTTTTCCCTCTAAGAGACAAA
This sequence comes from Neobacillus sp. FW104-15D2, assembly GCF_058790155.1. Lineage (NCBI taxonomy): Bacteria > Bacillati > Bacillota > Bacilli > Caryophanales > Bacillaceae > Neobacillus > Neobacillus sp. FW104-15D2. The sequence continues at coordinate 14,949 of NZ_JBYTCJ010000027.1, read as the reverse complement.
GCTGAAGACTTTTTCTAATGCTTCTATTCCAGCGTTTAGAATTTATAAAATCGGTTTAGCGAATGTATCCGGAGGAACAATTCCGCTTAATAGTAAAGTGCGGATATGGTGCAGATAAATAGATCTCCTGGCCAGGCTTCATATTTAAGGAGTGATGGAATGTTCTTGTCAAATGTGCTGGACCAAACGATTAAAAAAATTAAGTCCCAGACCGCAAATGTAATCACGCTTGCCAATTTGTCATTAGGCGGTTTTGCCATTATTTATGGGATCCGCGGGAATTTACGCCTAAGCCTTCTGCTAATATTCATTGCTGCACTTTGTGATCGTTTTGATGGAATGGCAGCCCGTAAATTTCACATTGAATCCGAACTCGGAAAACAACTGGATTCCATGAGTGATATTATATCATTTGGAGTGGCACCTGCACTATTGTTATATCAGGGGATTTTATTTGACTTTGGTATACCAGGCATATTTTTTACCGTTCTCTACATTGCATGCGGTGCCTTCAGGCTCGCACGTTTCAATATTTCTGAGAGCAACGGATACTTTACTGGCCTTCCCATCACCGCGGCAGGCTGCCTTGCAACGTTAAGCTTTCTGGTTATTCCTTATTGGCCTCCGCAAATATTCATTTTTATAATAATGCTTTTATCTTTCCTTATGGTAAGTACCTTTAAACTTAAAAAGGTTTAATAGTAAACAACAATAAAGCAACCCGATTGAAAATGCCGGGTTGCTTTATTGTGTTACTTATATTTGTAAGAGATTTAGTCTATTCAGTAAGTACCAGAAACTCTTCGATATCATCAACGCATACTTTTACTGCCTTTTCCCAGAAATCACGTTTGGTAAGGTCTGCCTGTAAATGTTTTAAGACTAAATCTTCCACCGTCATGGAGGCGGTATCTTTTAATAGTGCAATATATTTCTCCTCATATCGAGCCCCTTCTTCCAGAGCACGAGCATAGATGCCAAGAGAAAATAAGTAGCCGAATGTATAAGGGAAATTATAAAAAGGGACCCCTGTAATAAAGAAATGAAGCTTTGATGCCCAAAATAGCGGATGGTACTCTTCCAGCGCCCCGCTGTATGCCTCTTTCTGGGCCTCCTGCATTAATTCACCTAAACGAGAGGTACTTACCGGCCCTCCTTTTCTTTCTTCGTAAAAACGGGTTTCAAAGAGGAATCGGGCGTGAATATTCATCAGCAATGCCACAGACCTTTGAATTTTATCATCAAGCAGGGCTAATTTTTCCTCTTTTGATTTAGCTTGTTTCACTGAAGCATCAGACACAATCATTTCAGCAAAAGTAGAAGCTGTTTCCGCCACGTTCATAGCATAATTTCTGTTAAGGTAATGCTGCTCATTCATAGCATAGGTATGAAAACCATGCCCCAGTTCATGAGCTAAAGTGGACACATTGGAAGGTGTCCCTGAATATGTCATAAAAATCCTAGATTGTGCACTCTCAGGAAAATAAGTATGGAAGCCTCCAGGAGCTTTTCCAGGCCTATCTTCTGCTTCAATCCAGCTTTCCTCAAATGCCTTTTTCCCAAATGCAGCCATTTTTTCTCCAAACGCAGCGAAGTTATCAAGAATAAAGTCTGCCCCTTCCTGATAAGATACCTTGGTATCTGCGTTTCCATATGGAGCATCAAGATCATACCAGCTAAGTTTATCAATATTTAGTAATTTGGCTTTTCGTTCTAAATACTTAACAAACGGCTGCTTATTTTCTGATATAACAGTCCACATCGTATCAAGTGTCTCTTTCTTCATACGATTCACCTGAAGAGGTTCCTTTAAAAAGTCGTCCCATCCTCTGGCTTTATAGACGTTAAGCCTAAAGCCGGCCAAGTGGTTAAGCGTATGGGAAAGGAGATCAGACTTTTCTCCCCATGCTTTTTCCCATTCTTTAAAAACTTCCTTACGTCCTTCCCTGTCAGACTGTGAGAATTTATTGGAAGCCTGGCCAACTGAAAGGGACTCACCCTTATATGAAACTTTTATGCTGCTTACAATCAGGTCATACAATTGGCTCCAGGAATGGTATCCATCGACGCCTAAGGAGTTGATTAATGCTTCTTCCTCTTTGGATAATTTCTCGCTAGCCCGTTCCCTCCGCTCGGATAATACAAAAGAAAGTTCACTTAGAGATTGGAAAGAAATTAATTTTCCCCATTCCTCGTCATCGATTTGTGTTAGTTTACTGTCAAATATAGTTAAGGCATTTTGAAACGATGCACTTAATGATGTTACCTTTGCCTGAAGACTGCTGGCATGCTTATCTTCTGTATTCTGGGCCTGAAGGCAGCTCACAAAAGCTCCTGCCTGGCGAATCTTTTTTGCTGTTTGTTCAAAACCGCCAATGATGTTAGACAGACTTTGTTCATTTTTACTTTTTTGTGAAGGCTCCCATTTCTCTACTTCGCTGTGAAACGCAATGATAGTGGCTTGAGTGCTAGTTAGAAATTCAGTAAACTCGGCTGAATTACTTCCTCCAGGAAAAAAAACATCCAGGTTCCAAATATTCACATATGTTGATGTTGTCATTATTATCCCCCTTATATGTACGTCTCTTTCAATTATAAGATTATGTATTTGAAATTTCTATCAATTCAAACTTTTAATACAAAAAATCTTTCTTTTAGCTTTACCTGAACAATTAAAATAGCCTGAGGCGAAATTGCCCAGGCATAAGAAACTTAACAGCCCCTGTAGCTAAAATACCACCAGCCGCCAAAAATTAATACAAGAATTAATAGAACCATAAATAATGCATACCATGGACCGGCGCCGCCCGAATAACACGGATATGCAGGATAAGGGGCTGGGAAGCCGAATGGATAAGGATAACCGTATGGCATGTTTTTCCCTCCTTTTATCCTTTTCTTTATGATATGTATCCCTTTCTAGGAATGTATGGGCCTTTTAAAATCGAAATCTTGTTACGTTTTTCGCAGAATTGACATTGTTTAAGGAAAAAACAATATCTTCATATTGTATAATTACAACAATAAGCCTGCTGGGGGGAAATGGATTGAAAAGACTTTTGCTCATTGACGATGAAAATAGAATGCTTGATTTATTGTCCCTTTATTTAACGCCAAGGGGCTACCATTGTATAAAAATGAATTCAGCAGTAAAAGCAATTCGTTATTTAGAGACCAATCTGGCTGATTTAATTTTATTGGATGTTATGATGCCTGAAATGGGAGGATGGGAAGCCTGCAAAGAGATTCGGAAAAATTGGGATATTCCAATCATCATGCTGACAGCCCGCAGCGAAAAAAGCGATGTAATAAATGGATTAAAAATAGGTGCGGATGATTATATTGTAAAACCCTTTGATGAAGAAGAACTAATAGCCCGAATAGAAGCTGTGTTAAGAAGAAACAGCAAAAACGAGCAGGAGGTCCATTTTAACGGACTAACACTAAAACCAGATTCCTTCGAATTAACCTTCCATACTAATACAATTCCTCTTACTCCTAAGGAATTTTCCCTATTAGGACTATTTCTGCAAAACAGGAATAAAGTTTTTAGCCGTGATCATTTACTTTCTTCTATATGGGGATATTCGGTTTCAACAGAAGACAGAACTGTGGACTCCCATGTAAGAAACTTAAGGGAAAAGCTGCGGAAGACGGGGTTCCCCATTGATGATTATTTGACAACTGTGTGGGGCGTGGGGTATAAGTGGATGGACACAGAAACTTAAGTATCCCATCTACAGGAGGAAGAAAAGTGAAATCAGGAAAGAAGCTTTTGCTGGCAGGCATGGCAGGACTGATGATTTTCGGTTCCGGATGTGCCGACAAACAAATGAAAGAGCCTAAGCAAAAGACAAACCAGCAAGAAAACAAAGAAGATAACAAACAGGAATTCTCAATTATAAAAAGTAAAAAGGTAAAAATTAGCCACCTTCATGGGCTGGGGTACCCGGGAAATGATGACTCTCTTTATATAGCAACCCATAATGGTTTAAAAATGTTCGATGGAAAAAATTGGTCTGAAACAAGCAGTAATAACAACGATTATATGGGATTTCAAGCAGTAAGAGATGGTTTTCTCGCATCTGGCCATCCGCAAAAAGGTTCAGGCCTTAAAAATCCTTTAGGGCTTATTCAAAGTACCGATAAGGGGAAAACATTAAAAAAACTGGCGTTCTATGGTGAAAGTGACTTTCACTTTTTATCAGCCAGTTATTCCGGAAATGAAGTCTATATTATTAATGAACAGCCAAACAGTAAAATCGATGCCGGTATATATTTTTCTAAGGATCTGGGGAGGTCCTGGAAAAAAAGCAAGCTTACCGGTTTTACTGCCGATTCGTTTGGAATGATTGCCGTTCATCCCGATAAGGGTGATACAATGGCTATGGCAACTAGAAACGGAATATTTTATTCTGTGGATAGCGGTAACACCATGAAGGCAATAACAAGTCCGGAAATGGTAACTGCACTAACCTTTTCAGGTGACAGGCTCTACTATTGCAGTGTAGGAAATAATACCGTCCAGTTAAAGAAGCTGGATACAAAGACGCAAACAGAAACGGAAGTTAAAATTCCTTTCCTAGATTATAATAACCCTATAACTTATCTTGCAGCAGATTTAAAGAATCCACAAAGAATGGCGTTTTCTACTTATAATAATGATATCTATGAAACACGTGATGGAGGTATGAATTGGACCGCTCTCCTCCAAAATGGACAAAACACTGTTTCACCTTAGAAAAGCGTAGGCCTCGTTCAGTGAAGCGACTGCCGAGAAACATCATGTAAATATCTCTTCTCTTGTATCTGCATCCTTCAGCCTCTTAGATATGCTTATGGCGCAGGAGCGTAGTATGTTTACTTGGATTGAAAGCTAAACTCACGAAATGCAGACCATTTCTCGCAGGAAGAAGTGGGATGGACTTTAACTGCACCAAGTATCACTCTAAAGATCATTAAAGATCCCAGAAGGCTTTTTTCAAGGATGAAAACTCGCTTGGCACTAGAGCTAGACAATATATGAAAAAAGGCAGCCGATTGAGCTGCCTTTTTTCTCATTCTTAGCGATTTTTACGTTTTTCTTTTTCTGCCCTGTAGAATTCATGAAACATTTTCATCAGAGCCCTTTTTTCAATTCTTGAAACATAACTCCTTGAAATTCCCAATTCTTTAGCTATTTCCCTCTGTGTTTTTTCTTTCTGAAGGTCAAGACCAAATCTCCCTATTATTACTTCCTTCTCCCGATCATCTAGTACATCGATATACTTTTTAATTTTTTCGAGCTCCATATTAAGCTGAATTGTATCAATGACATCTTCAGACTCTGACTTTAAAACATCAATAAGTGAAATTTCATTACCTTCTTTATCCTGGCCAATAGGATCATGGAGGGAAACATCTTTTTTAGTCTTTTTAAGAGCTCTTAAGTGCATAAGGATTTCATTTTCAATACAGCGTGCAGCATACGTGGCAAGCTTGGTGCCCTTTCCTTCCGAATAACTTTCAATGGCTTTGATTAATCCGATTGTACCAATCGAAATTAAGTCCTCGGAATCCTCCCCGGTATTTTCAAATTTCTTGATATTGTGAACTCGATTCAAAGTCAATATCGACGGAATAAGGCAAAAAGTCTCTAGCTGCACCCAAAACATTTATGTTAACTGTTTCAAGATCATCTTCAAAATTTAGAACTACTTCTTCAATAAGATTTTCAATAATAAATCTTCTTTCTTTGAAAGATAATGATGTTGAGCTGGTTTCAAGAATATTACCAATATGTTTTAGTATTTCATTTATTTTCTCTTTATCATTTATCGCATTATAGTACTCATCGATGAAATTTTGATACTTATCTTTATCGAGAAGAAGATTTTGTAATTCATTATTTATTTTAAGAAATCCCGATGACATTTCATCTTCATCAATAAATCCCTTTACAAACATTTGTTTAATTCTTTCTCGTTCTTTATATTTATTATTTACGTTTTGTGTAACTAGTTTTAATGTGTTTTCAATATCTTCTATTGACTCTGTGAAATTTTCTTTATACTCGGTAATAATTTCATCAGGATTGGAGATGATGTCTAAAATTAGCTCCCAAATATATTCCTCAATAATATCAGCTCTAATGGAGCGACTTTTACATTTTTTTACTTCTGGGCCGTATTTTTTAGGAAATAGATTTGGACAACGATAAACTGGATACTTCGTTTTTTCTCCGGTAATTTTATCTGCTCTACCATTGTAAGTTGTTGCCTGATATATTCTACCGCAGTTTCCGCATCTTAAAAGAGATTTTAAAAGGTAATCAAATTTTTGATTACCTGATTTCTTGGTATTCTTAACTTTTTGTTCTTGGGCAAGATTAAATAAGTCCACATCTACTATTGATGGTACCTCAATAGTAATCCATTCGGATTTATCCCTTTCTTTTAATATTTTTCTTGGTTTACCTGATAATGTTTTTTGACCTTTTACTTTTTGGGATTGTCTCTTATTATATGTGTATTTTCCAATATAAATGGGTGAAGACAAGATTCTTCTTATGGAACTAGCACTCCAATTTTTGGATTCTCCACGTTTTGGTTGAACCCCGAGACTATATAGTTTTTCCCCAATTTCTCTAAGGGTCAATTTGTCGTAGACATACCATTCATAAATTTTTTTCACAAAAAAAGCTTCTGCTTCGTTAATTAATAGCTTAGATTCAAACAAATCATACCCAAAAGGTGCCACCCTCATTGGCATTACTTTTTTATCTTTTCTAACAGCCTCTAATCTTCCCCGAGTAGTTCTTTTCCTAATTAGCGATAGTTCATATTGTGCAATTACACTTTGCATATTAAAGAATAGTTGACCTTCCGGGGTGTTTTTATATTCAGTATCAACAAAAATTAGATCAACATTGTGCTTTTGTAATTCTCTGCAAATTAATAATTTATCGGTTAAGTCACGGCTTAGTCTGTCAGGGTGAACACAAATAACTTTAGTAATAGTTCCTTGTGTAACATCAGTTCTCAGGCGGTTTAGTTCTGGTCTATCGATATCCTCTCCTGAAACTCCCTCCTCTCGATATATTTCAATATTATTAATGCTAATATTAAGTTCTTTTGCTTTTTGGAAACACAGCTCTTCTTGTGAGTCAAGACTAAATCCATCAACTGCTTGCAAACCTGTTGAAACACGAAGGTAAAGACCTGTTTTCAATGAAATCACCTTGTTGTATTAATTTTTTTGTCCATCATCTCAAACGCCTTTTTTATTAAAAATCCGTAAATATTTTTTTTTGATTTTATTGATTCTTTATTAGAACAACCTTGTTTTTCAAAATAGGAAGTATCTAATGAAATTTTTATTTCTTTTTTCCCCATATGCTCTCCCTCGCTAGCCTTTTCTTTATGTCTATGCTGGAAAGCCTGTACACATTGATTAAATCTCTGGAGTATTTAAACCGTCTACATAAGAGTTGTTATGTATGGAACCATATTTTTACTTGAATAAGGAGTGACGCTATGGATATTAACGTTACGATAAAGGACTATCTTTCCTATTTGAAATACGAAAGAGCCTATTCCCCTCATACCATTAGTGCTTATCAAAGTGATATAAGGGAGTTTATTTCATTTTTAAATAATTCTATAGGATTTGAAATGCAGCTATCTCGATTAACGAAAAAGATATGTCGTGATTATGTTGAATATTTAAATGTAGAAAAGCTTTTAACTGGTTCGACTATTAGGAGGAAAATCTATGCCCTTAATTCATTCTTTTCATTTTTAGAAAACGAGGGGGTCATTGAACATAATCCGTTTATTAAATTAAAAATGCCTAAGAAAAAGAAAACTCTACCGATTTATCTAAACAGTGCTGAGTTAGATAGATTGATTCTTTCTGCTGAACTAAATCCAAATAAATATTACGGATTAAGGGATTTAGTTTGCATAGGTATTTTAAGATTCACCGGTTGCAGAAGAAATGAGCTACTATGCCTTAGATGGGAAGATGTTGATACTAACAAAGATTCAATTAAATTTCTTGGCAAAGGAAATAAAGAGAGATTAGTACCGCTCCATCCAGTATTGAAACTGTATTTAACTCGGTTTAAATCACAATTGAATAATCCGGAGAAAGGATTAATCATTAAAGGGCAAAACGAACAAAAACTTTCAGATTCAGGGTTAAGAAAAGTCTTGAATAAATATTTAAGGATTGCAGGATTAGATAAAAAGAAAATCACTCCTCATACGATTCGTCATAGTTTTGCTTCCGAACTTTTACAAAAAGGAGTAGATATACGAATTATTCAACAATGGTTAGGTCACGAGAATATTTCCACGACTGCTATTTATACTCACGTTACCTTCGAACAACTATCTAATGTTTGGAGAGTTTAAAGGATGAATAAAAAAAGAATAAGGATTAAAGAAACAAGTTATTTTGTGCGAGAAAGGTCTGGTGATTTCTGGTATGAAGAGATCTACAACTGGATCTTTAATTCATCTTTTTCTCGCATAGTTGATACGGAAGATTCTCTAGAAGAAAGATACAATGATTAACAATAAAATGAGGTGTAGTGAAAAATGAAAGATATAAACCAATTGAATCTAAAAAAAGAAACTTATGCTCTATATCGAAGGGTCGCATTGGCATCAACTGAGGAATTGGATTACCAGTATAATTTAGCTGAAAAATTTATTGCTGAAAGAAGTAATAATAAACTGTTATTCGATTACTGTGAAATAGAATCAGCAAGTACGCATTATTTAAAAAGACCAGAATTGAAAAGAATGTTAGATGATGCAAGAAGTGGTGTTTTTTCAACACTCCTTCTATCTAAAAGAGACAGACTGAGCCGAGATTCCAAAGAATTCATACAGATACGGTACATCCTGCAACAAGCGGAGGTTAAGGTAATTTTTTTAGACTATAATGAACTCAATTTAGAAGAAACTATTTACGAAAATTTAATTGATCATTTTATAACTTCCATTGTTGCCATTGAACCTAAATAATTCTTTAGTGTTAAACCACATTTAAAGAAAACCTAAACCAGAAATGAGGAAAATTTGATTTAAAAGTAAGCACCTGAAAACTCAACCAATTAATGAGAGGATAACAATGAAAAGTAATAAAGATCGTTATAGTGGAATGACTAAAGATGCAGCAATGGCCTTTTATGGTCGTGTCTCAACAGGAAGACAAGTAGAGAAAGGAGAATCTTTAGAAACTCAGTTAGCATTAGCTAAACAGCATATAGCTAAATCAGACCGGGAAATTACCCTTTACGAATACTGTGACCAAGGTGTGTCAGCTAGTAAAATTCACTTTACAAAACGGCCTGAACTTATGAGAATGTTGGATGATGCAAAAAAAGGATTGTTTTCTACTCTCTTGGTCTTTAGGCGTGACAGATTGGCACGAAATGAGGATGAATTCTTCTCAATAAAATATATTTTAATCAAAGCAAATATAAAAATTATCTATTTAGATCCAAGAGAAATTAATATAAAAGAAAATGATATATATGGAAATTTAATTGAATCTGTTATTACTTCTATTGCTGCTCTCGAACCTAAATTAATATCAACAAGAGTAAAAGCAGTGTTCAGAGAAAAGGCATTGAATGGCTTTTGGAGAACTGGGAGACCGCCTTTTGGATTGTACCTAGACAAAGATAACGACAAAAGCAAATCCAAATTAATCCCAATACCCGAGGAAGCTGAGATTGTAAAAAAAATATTTGATTACTATATAAATGAGAAAATGGGTTACCGAAAAATCGCACTTTTTTTGAATAAGGAAAATATCCTCTTTAGAAATAACCAAAGCATCAAGAAGCAATGGTCAATATCTAACATAAAAACAATTATTAATAATCCGATATATAAAGGCTATATAAGGCTTATTGAAGAAGACAATAGTATTAAACTTATACCTTGTTCAGGGATGGATTCCCCCATTATCCCCCCCGCTATTTTTGACAAAGCAAATGAAATAAAAAAAAATCGAAGTAATTTCTCTATAAAGCCAAGAGAAATAACTACTACTTTTTTGTTAAGCAATATTCTTTATTGTAATTGTGGGAGTCGGATGAGTGGTATTGATAATTCGTATTATTACACTAATAAGAAAGGAGATAAAGAATACAAAAAATATTCTTATTATATGTGCGGACTTAAATACCAAGGAAAACACCAAGGAATTTGTAATTTTGGAAGAATTAATGCAGAACAGGTTCACCAAATCATCCTTGAAAAGTGCAGCGAGCTGTTTCTACCAAGTAATTATGAGAAAACTCGTATTAAACTTATTGAAAAACAGAACTTATCAATTGAAGAAACTAAAAGTAAAATTAAAAATCTAAGCAGACGGATATCAGATTTAAAAAGAAAAATTGAAGTATTACTTGAGAACTTAGAGTCATCGACTCAAACGCATTTAGTTGCCACTTACGAGGACCGTCTTGCCCATAGATCAAAAGAGTTAAAGAAATTTCAAGTTGAACTCCTAAATGAGAAGAAGTATTACAATGAATTAAAAGATAAAGTTTGGTCGATTGAGGAAATTAGTGCAAAATTAAAAGATTGGAGAGAAAAAATTTATGATGTAGAATCGGAAGTACAACGCAAAATGTTACTCGATGTAATCAATAAAGTTCAATTGAATGAAGAAGGCGAGATATCCATTGAGCTGAAATTAAGTTTAGATAACCTAGAAACAGTAAAGGAAAAAGGTACACATAACAACTCTTATGTGTACCTTTTTCCTTTATTTAATTAAATCAGGAAAACATTTACTTTAAAAGGTAGTATGTGAACCACTTTATATTTTATACACGTTAATTTGTAAATCAAATGGTAATATTTAGTCCGGATATAAACTTTCTAAACAAAAATAATATACATAGACAACTCGCCCCGGCAAGAGTAAGTTGTCTATCCCATCAAAACGATATGTCCTTTTATGGACTTCCACACATTCTATGAAGGTTTTTTAACTATGCCTTCTAAAACAAATGTGAGTAATCGTTTCGTTTTTATTATGTGCTTTATTATTTGGTTTACTCAAAAAACCATAAATTTTTCTGTGAAAAATATAAAAAAGAAACTTTTGTTTCGTTATCGGAGGTGGGAAAAAGCTCTTATTGTTACTAAAACCAAGGAAAAATCATTCTGTTTTTTAAAAACATATAATTATTTTTTGCCTAAAAATATAAAGAAAGAATCATTCGATTCTTTGCCGAAATAGCCTTTTTTGTTACTAATAACAATGAAAAATTCTTTCTGTTTTTTAAAATAGTTATAATTATTTTTTGCTTAAAAATATAAAAAGAAACATTCGATTGTTTGCTGGAAAAGCCTTTTTTGTTACTAATAACAATGAAAAATTCTTTCTGTTTTTTAAAATAGTTATAATTATTTTTGCTTAAAAATATAAAAAGAAACATTCGATTCTTTGCCGGAAAAGCCTTTTTTGTTACTAATAATAATGAAAAGTTCTTTCCGACTTTAAAAAAATCTAAAATTTTTCTACCTAAAAAATAATAAAAGACTCTTTTTGATTCGTTATCGAAGGAGGAAAGACGACTGTATAAAAAATACTTAAAAAAAAGACAAACTAAAAATGTTCCAATAGTTGAAAGTGTTTTACAAACTTATTTAAAACTATCCAAAACAGAAAATACAGAAAAAGTAAAAAAAACTTGGTTAGTTAACTTCATTAATACATTACCTAAAAAACAAAATTCAATTATAGGTGATATAACTGTTGAACAGATAAATAATTGTTTACGCCTTTGGTGGGATTGCTATCCTAATGCAAACACCTTTAACCTGGCAAGGCAAGTGTTATTAGGTTTCGTTAGATGGGCAACAGATGAAGGAATTATTCAACTCCAGATAAAAAAAACAAATGTCTTAGGGAGAAAAAAAGGTGGAGAAAGAGCTCGAGGTCCATATAAGGATGAAGAAATTAACAAATTAATTGAATCCACTTTGAAATTTAAAAGTACGAGATTAGAATTGCTACTAATCCTTCTTCTAACAATTGCACCGAGAGCATCCGAAATAGCAAATATAAAATGGGTAGATGTCTTACAGGAACCGAATTATATTTTTTTAAAAAGAAAAGGAGGTAAGTTAATAAGTTTACCAATTTGTACTGAAATTCAAAACTCATTTTCTAAATGGTTTATGGAAAATAATGAACCTGATCAAAGTTCATATGTTTTTTCAAAGGGTAAAAAGCAAAGACCAAATCGATTTGATATATATTCAGATATGAAAAATCTTTTTAAAATTGCAGGGATTAGTTACCGGGGAGTTCACTTATTTAGACATAACCTTGCGACCACATTTGATAACTATAACATCCAGAATTCTATGTTCTTAAAGAACTTTGGATGGGAAGATGAACGACAAAAAAAGATATATGTAAAAAACAAGGATGACGACATCCTTCGTAATCTCCAACAAAAGTTAATTGGAATTTATAGATTTAAGGAGGAAAATTAATGTCGAAAAGAGCTGAGCAGATTTTCGATGATTTACTGGTGGAATACGCGGATGAAAATCTTCAAGTAAGAATTAATAACGATTTGTTATCAGATTTGAAAATAAATAAGGCTGCATTAACTAGATTTGCCAATCAGTGGTTAGAACAAAAAAGAGCAAAATGGATAGGAACCAACACCCTTCAATTGATAATAAATGATGACAGTGTTGAAAGTGAAGAGGTTATAAAAGAGAAAAATGAAGAGGCCGAACATAAATCGAAGAATGAAGCTTCCAATGAAAATGTACTTCCAGATATGACAACAAATTTAAAAATTCGAAACGATGTAAATCTCCCCAACAACCTAACAAATATAATTATTGAATTGATTGAGGGAAAGTTTGAAATTAAATTAACTAAAGAGATGCATTTATTAATTTTAAACAATGTAACTAAGTTCGAAATATGGGAAAGAACATTTAAAAATATTTTGTATAATCCCATTCCTGATTATATTGTTAACGATTATCTAAATTACGTGCTAAAAGAAAAAATTTAGTGTTTATTTTATAGGTATCTTTATTCTACAATCCTTCCATAACAGAACAAAGATACCTATAATTTTTTAGGTTCTCTTTCGCCTTCCGAAACTAAACAATGATACCTATCATTTCTTAGGATTCGTTTGTTACATCAATACATTAATAAAGGAAATTAGGCTTACGTTTACTACAAAGAAATTACTGTTTTATCTGCCACATCCTAACATTCAAACTGAAAGATAACAAACCTTAAGGCATTCTTAATATCACCCTTCTTCAACTATCCTCCCCCGGTAGCTCAATAAGAAAACGGGATAGCCGCAGCCATCCCACCTTTAACAAAAGCCCCCGTTACTTTAAGTACATTATTTCACAAAAGGAAAGCCCCGTTTGAAAAGAGCAAGTTATTTACTTCATAATACTTTTGTCATAAAAACACTATTGGGGTCGTCTTTGTAATCTGAAAAAGGATTACAATATTGAAACCCGAAACTTTCATATAGCCTTTTAGCAGGTTCAAAAGCATTCATTGAACCTGTTTCCAAACTTAACCTATAATAACCACGTCTTTTGGCTTCCTCCATTATGTGGTCAAGCATTCGTTTTGCAACACCTTTTCTTTGATGTTTAGTTGCAGTTCGCATTGACTTAATTTCTCCGTGTTGTGGCTCAAGCTCTTTGAGTGCACCACAACCTAGTAATTCATTTCCTTCCCACACACTCCAGAAAGTAATCTCTGGTCTCCGTAATTCATCAAGATTTAGTGCGTGTATGCTTTCTGGTGGAGAAATTAATGACATACCTAAAAGATGTTCCCTAATCAAGTTAGTAATTTCAGTTCCTGTTAAATCATCGATTTTGATTTCCATTAGACCCCTCCTTATCCTTGTCACTATAATTTATAGTCCTAAAAATAATTTTTCAACAATTTTGGAAGGTTATCTTACAATTAAAATCATTCTCTTACTTTACCTCCTTTTCTTGTTGAACTATCCTGCCCCGTTTGTTGAATAACAAAAAAAAGCCACCTTTGTTGACAGCAAGATCCGGAGCTCACTCCCCCTTTAGCTGAATAACATTCAGTTTCCGTATTTATCATCTCGAACTGGAATCCCATTATCTTTCGGGTGTTTAAAAATGTCTTCATAAGGTAAGGAACTAACTACTTCGAATTTTTTGGTATTTGGGTTGTATTCAAAAACCACAAGTTGTTCCCAACCACTTCCATTTCCAGTATCAATAACACCAACTCTATTAGGTGCAATTTGTACAACTCTCCCACCTTGATTATTAACGTCAACATTAGGTGTCAGTGTTTGAGTATACTCCTTAGTATTAATTTTGAAAGCAATTACAAACAAACACACTAAAATACCACTTAAAATAACTTTAATAAAAGTATCATTTTTCATTCCCCAGACTCCCCTCATATGTTTAATTTCTACCATATTCTTCTTCAACCAACCTGCCCCATTAGTCGAATAACAAAAAATGCCTCCAGGATTGGAAGCTTATTTTGAAACTCTTGTAATGTTTGCTAATGAACTTGCAGAACTCACCTTTTACATTTCTTCGCTTTAATTATCATTGTAGTTGGAAATCTTCTCGCTTTGTATAAAGAATAATAACGGTCAGAAAATTCCTCTTTTATAGAATCAAAACTTGCAGATACATTACTTTCAACAACAGAGTCAATAGTAAAGCCAGCCCTAATTAATTCATTTATATAAGTACTCATTTTTCTCTTGGGAATTACAACGGGGGCTTCTTCGCCTTTGAATCGTTGGTACATTGTTGTTCCTTCATCCTGGTATGATCCATCAAGATAGATTTGTCCATTTCGACTTATCATATGAGCATATAAGGGGTGATCCCAGCTAAATATAAAGTAACCGTCAGGCTTTAAATAAGA
>NZ_JBYTCJ010000026.1:24318-80771 GCF_058790155.1 Neobacillus sp. FW104-15D2 | reverse complement strand
AGTGTTCAAACAAAGTAATATGAAATACTAAGAAAAACAAAGAAAATAAGAGTAAAACCTTACTTTCATGAGGGAGTTTAAAGTTTTACCTATTAAATTGTCTAGCTCCAGCGCCCAGCGCCTAATGTCCATACGTCGCTGAACTGGCGCTTGCGCTTTTCTTAATGAAAGTAAAGACTCATTCTTCCATTTCGCTGTGATAAAAGCTGTTATCTTTGGAATAAACCTCAAACCATTTGTATTTTGGGGCTTTGAACCACTCATACTGAGGCAAATACACTAAATAACTCTCATTACCTCAGCATCAAATACAGATTTAAATATTTTAACTGTTTCGAATCCAAAGGCTTGATCTAAATATCCTTCCATACCTTCTCTGACAATGTTTTTTTGCTCTTCTTTTTCCTGCCTGTACAATTGAATTAACCCATCAATGAATACAGCGATCATTACCAAATTAATGGGTATTAAAACGAAGACCAGAAATTTAAACATTTAAAACACCTCCCTGCAGTTTAAGATGTAGAAATTGAGTGGGTAACATAGCTCCTTTTCAAAGCTATGTAGTATTACGATTGTATATCTGAACGTAAAAAAAAGGTGTGATGAAAATAACACCAAAAGCTCATTTTCAAAAAAAAACTGTGTATACCCGGGAAGCAGGATAATAAAAATGAGAAAAATATGTATACTAAAAAGGCTGCCTGCTTTCGCAGACAGCCTGTAGCCATGTTATTTAATTGTTTTAGCGAGTAGTTCCGCCGAATCCAGACATTTGAGATTGAGCCATAGAAACAAGACGTTTAGTGATTTCTCCACCTACTGATCCGTTTGCACGAGAAACAGTCTCAGCTCCTAGTTGGACACCAAATTCTTGAGCAATTTCATATTTCATTTGATCAATTGCTTGTTGAGCTCCTGATACTAATAGATCGTTATTATTACTTCCTGCCATGTTGTTTCACCTCCTTTGTATGTAACATTAATGTCCCATTTATCAAGAGAATAAATACTTGTAAATATTGGATTTTTTGATTTTTACCATAACGTTTGTTTAAAAACAAATTAGGATGTCTATAATGTGACGGGGATTGCCGCTAAAAAGGCAATAAAAATATGAACAATCAGCAAATTTCATCGTATGATAAACAGACTAAAATTTATTTGGAGGGAAATATTGTCTCTCCCGCTAAAATTTTTAGGAGGATTCTTTGGATGAAAGAAAAAATGGTTGCGGATGAATTGCAAAGCATGTTTTTAGAGGGACTATTACCAGGAGTTAAAGAAGAATTTGTTAATGTAATATCAAAGAATTTAAGAACAGGGGAAATAACCATTAAAGAATTACTCCATGATCAATCTAATTTAAAAGAAAAGGTTGCAGAAGCCTTAAACAGAATTCCTTCATATATCTGGATATAAACGGAAATACTTTAAAAACATAATTACCACTAAAAAAAGACAAACTTAAAAATATACATTTCCAAGTGAAGCTTGTTGTACTGTATATAGATTGTCTGCCAGCAATATCTTTTGAGAAATGATTTCCTCGCATTCATTAATGATCCGTATCCTTCATACAGGCGATGAAGGATTTTTTTACATCTTCATACAAAAAACTTCGTTTAATTGTAAGGTAGTGACACTTTTTTAGCAGTATAATTTGAATGAGAGGCCGGAAAAATGGTAGGCTGAATACAATAGATAAACAGCTAGATCAAAACGGGAGAGATTTCTTTTGAAAAAATATCAGACTTTATTATTTGATGTGGACGATACATTACTGGATTTTGGAGCTGCAGAAAAAGGGGCATTAAATAGGCTTTTGGAAGAGCAAAATCTCTCTTTAACCATAGAACTGGAGCAAAATTATCAAAAAATCAACCAGGGACTTTGGCAGGCATATGAAGAAGGAAAATTATCTCGTAATGAGGTTGTGAACACACGATTTTCCCTTTTATTCAGAGAGTATGGAAAAGAAGTTGACGGAGAAGTTCTTGAAAAAAGCTACCGCGCTTATTTAAATCAAGGACATCAACTCGTAAAAGGTGCACTGGAATTAATAAAAGAACTATATAACGATTACGATTTATTTGTTGTAACCAATGGTGTTTCAAAAACACAGGATATGAGGCTGCGTGACTCAGGTTTATATCCCTTTTTTAAGGACATATTTGTCTCAGAAGATACAGGCTTTCAAAAGCCGATGAAGGAATTTTTTGATTATGCCTTTGAGAGGATTCCAAACTTTAACGCCGAAAAAACCTTAATTATTGGTGACTCTTTAAACGCCGATATTAAGGGCGGACAGCTTTCAGGGTTGGAAACATGCTGGTTCAACGGGAAATTAAAACAAAATAATACTGAAATTCTCCCAACCTATGAGATTCACAGACTTGAGGAACTCTATCATATTTTATTAGAAAAAGAGATTCAAACTGTATGCTAAACAATATAAAAGAACGCACATAGTCTATCATGCGCGTTCTTCATTATGTTTTGAGAATTATTTCTTCTTCTTTTTTGAATTATCCAGTACAATTTTACTTTTATTAACTGTTTCTATAACAACCTGAACATGAACATTTTTTTCGTCAATACTATTAACATTTGAAACCTTTGCTTTCCGTCCTTTAATTTTTAGCTCTTCACCTTCGGAGGGAACACTCTTCAGCAGCTGAGTTAATAAAATATTTCTGTTTTCAAAAAAAGATACAACGAACATTTGACATCACCTATTTCATATAGAATGGATACATAAAAAGCTAATATAGTATCGTTACTATAAAATATTTAAGAGAGATCAAATTTAGACCATTTAATTACTAGAAAAAAGGATGACTTTTATGGAAAAAGATTTAACGGGTAAACGAATATGCATTGGTGCTTCTCGGAAAACGGATGAAATGAGTACACTGATAGAAAAACAAGGGGGGACACCCGTTGTCCGTTCCCTCCAAGGAACAGTGTTTTTAGCTGAGAGGGAAGTAGAACCAGAACTCTTGAAATTTGTTCATCAGGGATCGGATTGGGTAATTTTCACCACTGGAATTGGTATAGAAACGCTGATGAACATTTCAGAAAAACTGGGTGTTAAGGACCGGTTTTTAAGCAGGATCCGAGAATCTAAAATAGCATCAAGAGGCTATAAATCACTGTCGGTACTTAAAAAAATCGAAGTTACACCAGAAGCAACAGATGACGATGGCACTACCAGGAGTCTTATTGAATCTCTCAGGGAGTTTGATTTTTCAGGCAAAAAAGTCATGGTTCAGCTTCATGGAGAAAAGGCTCCAGCACTCATACAATTTCTGGAGAAGGGAGGAGCAGAGGTTTCATTCATTCTTCCATATCAGCATATCCCCCCAGAAACCGATACGGTAAAGAAGCTTTGTGAGGAAGTTATTAGAAAAGAGATGGATGCTGTTTGTTTTACTACTGCTACTCAGGTACGATCTCTTTTTGAATTTGCTCGGGAAAAGGACTTTTTGGCAGAACTATTAGGTGCTTTTCAAGTAAGTACTGTTGCGGTTGCAGTGGGAAAGGTTACAGCAGAAGCCTTAAAAGAAGAGGGGATTAATAGGGTGGTTGTTCCTGAAAACGAAAGAATGGGAGCAATGGTAATCGAACTGGCTCATTACTATCGCAGCTTCAGTTAGCATTAAAGTAATATCTCCTCTATGAATGAATCGTTTTGTTCATAAAGATGGGGGATGAAGTAATTCGACTAAAAATCGTAACACTATTTAGGTCGTGAAATTCGTTTAGGGTACTAATATTTGTGACTGAAATAAACAAGGGACCTGCTGATGGGTCCCCTGCAAAGTTTTACGTGAACAATTTCATGATTGTAATGATTATACCAGCAATAGCAGCGGATATAGGCAGTGTAATTACCCAAGTGATAATCATTCTTCCAGCTACACCCCAGTTTACGCCCTTGAACCTCTTTGCAGAACCTACGCCTAAGATGGAACATGAAGCTACATGAGTTGTTGAGACGGGAAGACCTAACATGGTAGCACCCTGCATGACGGTAAAAGAAGATAAATCTGCAGCGAATCCATTAATTGGCTGAACTTTAAAAAGCCTTTTTGCAACAGTTTTAATAATCCTCATTCCGCCTATCATGGTACCTAAGCCAATTGCAGTCGCACAGATAATTTGGACCCAGAGCGGCACGTCCAGTGTGGATTGAAATCCACCTGCTACCATGGCAAAAACAATAATACCCATTGTTTTCTGTCCATCATTTCCTCCGTGTGAAAAAGCAGCTAACCCGGCGGCAATAATCTGGAATGCCCTAAAGCCTCGTGTCGCACGGTGAGGATTTACATTTTTGAATAATGCTCTTAGGATTTTCATGAGTATAAATCCAATAAAAAAAGCTAAAAAGGGAGAAATGATTAATGCTTTAATAATATCAGTGAATCCCTCCCAATTTATTGCATGGAATCCTGATCCAACAATAACAGCACCTGCAACCGAACCGATCAATGTATGTGACGATGATGAAGGAATTCCAAAGTACCAGGTAACGAGATTCCAAATAATGGCGGCAATTAAAGCCGCAATAACGATGGTTAAACCATTTTCAATCTTAAAAGGATCCGCAATTTTTCCTCCAATTGACTTTGCAACTGCCTGGGAAGTAACTGCTCCGACGAAATTTAAAGCCCCTGCATAAAAAACAGCAAACCGAGGAGGGAGAGCTCTTGTCGAAACCGACATGGCGATAGCATTAGCTGTATCATGAAAGCCATTAATGAATTCAAAGATTAAGGCAAGGGTAATAATAATTATAATGATTGACATTACAGCCTCCAGATTTTAGTGGAATTAAGAGTTCTTCATAATAATTGTCTCTAATGTGTTTGCTACTGTTTGACAGTAGTCAGCAATATCTTCAAGTTCCTCGTATATTTCCTTATATTGAATAATCTTGATTGGATCTTTTTCGACCGCGAACAAATGTTTTATGGATTCACGTAAAATTCCATCGCATTTGGACTCATAGTCTTTGATTTTGATGGCATGTTCTCTAATTTGAGGAAGTTTTTTTGCTGAAAGCAAATTAATTGCTTCGACAATTTCAGAAGAACAACTTTTAATAGCATCAACAAATTTAAGCATGTACTCATCAGCTTGTGTAATGGAATACATTTCGAAAAGAGCCGCAGTTCCTTCAATACCATCCAACACATCATCCATACTCATGGTTAGGGCCAGAATATCTTCACGTTCAATTTGAGTAATAAAGGCATTATTTAATTCCTGAATAACCTCATGAACGAATGTATCGCCTTTCGTTTCATATTCCTTCATTTTTTCTGAAAAAATCTTAAGATCACTGACATTTTTTAATTTGTAGTCTGAAAAGAAATCAGCGCTTTCTTTTAAATTTAAGGAAATCTCTGTTAAGTAATTTGAGAACTTGTCTTTCTTTTTGGCCATTGTATTACCTCCAATTTCTTAATGACTAATATGTCACAAATGTTATAGTAGCTAAGTTTGTCGTTTCAGGGAAGAATCTTATTGAATAATTTACATAAACTTTACAATGGGTTTACATTTTTAACAATTGGCCAGAGGCCGTTTCTTCCCCCCTATATTTCCCTGATTTCTAATAAACATTCCAGTTTAAAGGCTGTTAATTCAATTTTTTCCATTAGTTTCTGTTCTAAGAGGGAAACCAAGGGATCAACTGTCACGTTGACTGTATGGTTATGCATATAGTAAAATGATATGTAAACAGGAAGGGGTGGGTAAGTTGGGAAGTTGTATCGAATTGGTCAAATAGCTAAATTGATGAATATCTCCAAAAGAACAATCGATTATTATTCTCAAATCGGCTTACTCAGCCCTACGAGGACGGACTCCAATTATCGATTGTACGGGGAAGAGAGCATCCAGATTTTGAATTTTATTGAACACTATAAAAATCTTAATCTGCCACTTGAGGAGATAAAGTCTTTAATTGAATTATTAAAAACAGATGGCAGTATTGATAATGAAAAGGTAGAAAAGCATTTTGCTCAGATTGGCAGTATCATGCAGCACCTTAAAGAGGAAATTATGGTTATGGAACCAATCCTTGAAAAGTTGAACCATAATCAAAAGGAAATGCTGGTAAGCAAACTTTCGCCAGAGGGAATTGCATTGGCTCAAACTTTGTTATTATTATTTGAAAAAATAGAAGTTTTTTAGATTTTTTTATAATTCAGGAGGTGTATTCCTTACTTAACCTGTAAGCGTTAAGAGAAGGAGACCATTGATTCTTATAAACTTGCTAATTATAGCAATCTTAATTGCATTCACGGGATTCTTCGTTTCCTATGAATTTGCTATTGTTAAAATACGCGGATCACGAATTGATCAGCTCGTTGCTGAAGGAAATAAAAGTGCTTTAGCGGCAAAAACCATTGTAAACAATCTTGATGAATATTTATCAGCATGTCAGCTGGGGATTACTGTAACTGCTTTAGGTTTGGGATGGCTGGGGGAACCCACAGTTGAACAAATCCTTCATCCACTGTTTGCTTATCTGCATGTATCGGAATCCATTTCAGGAATTACATCATTAATATTATCCTTTGCAATAGTTACATTTATTCATGTAGTTGTCGGAGAACTTGCACCTAAAACGTTTGCTATTCAAAAAGCGGAAACAGTTACGCTTCTTTTTGCAAGGCCGATGATTCTTTTTTATAAAATAATGTATCCTTTCATTAAGGCATTAAATAGATCGGCCCGTTTTGTTGCAGGATTATTCGGATTAAAACCTACTTCAGAACATGAAAATGCACACTCAGAGGAAGAGCTTCAAATCATTATTTCCGATAGTTATAAAAATGGAGAAATCAATCAGTCGGAATATAGATATGTGAATAATATCTTTGAATTTGATGACAGAACAGCCAAGGAAATTATGGTGCCCCGGACTGAAATTGTAGCTTTTGATAAATCACAGTCATTAGAGGATTGCCTTAAGGTTGTTACGGAAGAAAATTATACAAGATATCCAATAATGGACGGAGAAAAGGATAATATTGTTGGTATGGTAAATATGAAAGAGGTTTTAACAGAATTTATAAGTGGAATTGATGTTAAAACCTCTATTAATGATTTTGCCCGACCCGTCATTCAGGTAATGGAATCAATTGCTATCCAGGAGTTATTAGTGAAAATGCAAAAAGACCGCGTCCATATGGCGATTTTAATGGATGAGTATGGGGGAACGGCTGGTTTAGTAACAGTAGAGGACATTTTGGAAGAAATAGTCGGAGAAATTCGTGATGAATTTGATGAAGACGAAGTACCAGATATCAATAAAATTAGTGAAAATAAAACAATCGTGGACGGAAAAGTCCTAATTGATGAAATTAATGACCTATTCGGATTGGATATGGAAGAAACGGATATCGATACAATTGGCGGATGGATATTATCCCAAAACATCGATATTAAAGAAGGTACTGTCGTTTCTTACGAGGATTATGATATTAAAATTCTTGAAATAGATGGTTACCATATCAAGTCGTTAGAAATAGTAAAGATATTGAAGCAAGAAGTTGCGGTATAAGATAATTTCCCTCCTACATCGAGTAGGGGGGATTTTTTTTAGCTAATCAAACTTTATATCCAAAAATTCTAGATAAAATTGGGCATCCGCTTAAAGGACATGTCGAAGGACAAGTTGTTCTAATGATAAAAGTTGGTATAAAATAAATATACCCCCTTGGAAAATTCAGGGATTAAGAAGGGGGACTTCGATGTGAGAATTCAAAACTATAGAAAACAAAAACAGTGTGATAAAGTTTATTGAAAATGCTGTAGATCCTAAAAAACGAGAAGATGCTTATAAAATGTTAGATATTTTTATTAAAAGCATTGATATGACAGTCAATTATAAACATATTCGGATAAATGAAATGAGAAGGAGATGCTCTGTTGACGATTTATATAGCATTATTAAGAGGGATTAATGTAGGCGGGAACAATATCATTAAGATGAACGACTTAAAGAAAATGTTCACCAATATGGGCATCGAAAAAGTGGAAACTTATATTCAAAGCGGCAATATCGTTTTTAAATCAGAAAATCCCGCAGAAAAATTACAATCGCTCATTCATGAGGAAATCAAAGCCGCATTTGGAATTTCAGTACCGGTTATATTGAGAACAGCAGCTGAATGGAAAGAGATAATGAGAACTTGTCCCTATCAGGAAGAATTAAAAGAGGGAGAAAGTGTACATCTTACTTTGCTTGATAAGGAACCTTTAACGGAGGTCATTGAACAGCTGTTGAAATATAAAAGTGAAAGCGAAGAGTGTTACATAAGTGGAAGAGATGTCTATCTTTATTTACGTAAAAGCATCCTGGATTCGAAGATTTCAAATCAGCTTCAAAAGTTAAAGGTCCCTGTAACATCCCGCAATTGGAAAACCATTAAAAAGATTGAAGTGATGGTTAATAATATGGAAAAACAGTCTTAAAACTCCGGAATATTAAAAATAGCTTGGCAAAGGCCAAGCTATTTAACTATTTTTTATAGGTATAAAATTGGGGAACGGTACCTGGCTTCAGCTGTGATGATATATTGTTCAGTTCAGTAACCAATCTTATCTTATTCCAAACTGACATTACATTTGCTGAATGATGAGCCTTCTCAATAGCTTCACTCGATTTTCCACTCAGCTACTTCAACTATAGTTTCGTCTTCTGCTTGAAGTGTAAGCAGGTCGCGATTTGTATTCATGATTGAAGAACAAAAAAAGTAGCATCTATTTCTATAAAGAAGTTACACTTTCATGCTTGCAGTCATATACATGTGGATAATGGAAATTTAGAGAGGGCTTTTATATGGGGTTTTTAAATATATTTAATAATAAATGTCAGATCTGTAAAAGGAAAATTAAACCATTAAGAACATTTATTAATGATAATGGAAAACAATTAAAACTATGCGTGAGTTGTTCCGAATATGCTGAAAGAAGAGCGTATAGGCTTAAGAAATAAGCACCAATTCGGGTGCTTATTTACTTTTTGAAAAAATTGGTACTTTTAAGAACAAATACAGGAGGTTTGGTGAATAGCTTTACAAGTATGGGAAATTAGTTAAAAGAAAAACCCCGGATGAAGAAATTTTCATCCTGGGGTGTGAGTCGCAAAATCATGAGTGTTTCTTATTAATCCAGACTCAGGTTAACAAGAAAGGTTTTGATTTCGTATGGCTTAATCTCAAACATTAGAGAATTACTTTCAACTGGATCACTTTCAGCTCGTTCCAGCAGATCACATTCCTGCCATCTTGTAATTTGGAGGTCACTCGTTATTTCAACTATTCCTCTCCGGCCCGTATATTCGTGAAGACGCAGGACTATTAAATTACTATCCTCTGCTTTTTTTATGGCATCAATAACGACATAATCAGCCGAGAGATTAAACAATGACACATAATCCATACCAGCTTTACCCTCGAGATAGGATAGGGGAGAGTTTAAATCCCACGCTTCCTGAACCGTTGACCCCTCCACCCAGCTGCCCTGATGAGGAAGAAGGGAGTATGTGAATATGTGATTGCCCTGATCCTGAGAGTGATCCGGATAGGTAGCACCTCTAAGTAGAGACAATCGGATAACGGAATCCTTGATATCGTATCCATACTTGGAATCGTTTAATAAACTGACTCCATAGCCTCGTTCAGAAACATCTGCCCACTGATGACCAACTGTTTCAAACTTCGCATAATCCCAGCTGGTATTCCAATGCTGAGGCCTTTTTACATTACCAAACTGTATATCATAGGTTGCTTCCGTTGCTCGAATATTTACCGGAAAGGCCACCTTCAGCAGCTGATGCTGCTCGTGCCAATCCACATCCGTTTTAAAATCGATACGTCGGCTATTAGAGTATAGGATCATGCTTTGTTTAATAATCGACCGATTGTATTTCCAGGTAAATTGTACAACAGTCCGAAGTGAATTAACTTCTGAAATTTCAATACTTATAATATCTTCAATGGTTTTCATTTTTTCCTGATAAAAAATATCTATATCCCAGGCATCCCATCTTAATGGCTTGTCTTCAAAGATTTGCAGTACATTTCCATTCTGTCCTTTTTTTAATATATCTCTTCCAGCCTTTACATCGTAAATCCTGGACAGCTGCCCGGTTTCATTCCATTTTATTTCATAAAAAGGAGTATGAACTTCATTAGTGCTTACTATAAAATCTCTCGGAGCTGTAAGCTGGCTGATATTAGGATCGTATTGTACGGTTGTATGTCCTAATTGAGGTGAAGGAACGCAGATGATCCAATCGTCCGCCGTTTTTTCTGCCTGCAATACCTCACCTTTATGGTTGAGCCAGCCTCCTTTTTCCATCCCTGCCTTAATGGGAATGAAAAGAAGTGAATGCCTATTCCAGGAAGCATCATTTATTACTGTATAAGTCCCATGAGAATTATTTGTTATGATATGCTGAGCTGCTTGATTAAGGGAACTTTTAGCGAGATTTTCAGCGTTCGCATACTCTTCTCGGCTATCTTTATAAACTTCATTAATCGAAGAACCAGGAATGATATCATGAAATTGATTACGGAGAATAATTTTCCATCCCTCATAAAGCGATTCACCCTGATAAAGGCTCCATGTTTTGGAGGAGACACTGGCAAAAACATTTAACATCTCGACTCTACGATAGAGAATCTCCAGTTTTCGATTTGTTTTTTTATTATAGGCCTGGCTAGTATAAGTACCACGATGAAATTCCAGATAGAGTTCTCCATCCCATGTATGCACATACTGATTAGTCTGATCAACATCTCGATGCAGTGTCTCAAGGAATTCCCCAGCCTTACTTGTTTTAACTTGTGGAACGCCTGGCATTTCATCCAGGCGGCGCCGCATTTCAAGCATTTCACGGGTAACCCCTCCGCCACCATCTCCATGTCCATATGTAATCATTAAATCTTTTGTTATGCCTTTATCTTTGAAAACTTCCCAGGCACCTAAAACCGTTTCTGCCGTAATCTGGGCATTGTAATCTGCGCCCCATCCTCGGCCAGGACCGGGGTAAGGGGTCGTAATAAAATAAGTTAAGATTTCGGAACCATCAATACCGCGCCATTTAAACACATCATGAGGCATCCGATTATATTGATTCCAGCTAATCTTTGTTGTTACAAAAGACTTAATACCAGCCTTTTGAAGAATCTGCGGCAAAGCCCAGCTGTATCCGAATACATCTGGAAGCCATAAATAGCTGCATTCTACCCCAAATTCTTTCTTTAAAAATCTCGTTCCATGAAGGAGTTGGCGAACAAAAGATTCACCAGAAGGAAGATTGCAATCCGGCTCCAGCCACATGCCGCCATCCGCTTCCCAACGTCCTTCTCGAACTCTTTTTTGAATTTGTCCATATATTTCCGGATAATCCTCTTTAATATATTCATAAAGCTGTGGCTGTGCCTGCTGAAAAATGTATTCCGGATATTTCTCCATTAATCGGAGGACAGACGAGAATGAGCGCGCAGCTTTTTCTCTAGTATGCCGCAGCCTCCAGAGCCAAGCTACATCGATGTGAGTATGGCCTACTGCATGAATGGTAATGGGGTTATGCTTTTCTATTTTTTCTAATCCCGCCTTAAGAATGTCTCTTGCAATATAAATGGATTGATAGAATTCATCCGAACCTGGTGTCGTCCAATCAATCTGATTAAAAGAATAATTTAAAACTCCTAACAAATCTGAACGTTCTGGGCGGTTTTCATTCATCATTTCAACTGTTTGAAGAGCAGCCTTGCTTGTGAAAAATAAATCATCTGCGGCTTCATCCATCCATCCGATATCAGCCTTTTTAAACTTATGTATTTGTTCAGTCGGGAGTCCGCCTCCTTCAAGTCCGGACCATAAACGAAAGTCCAACTGAACGTCTTTACCATAGAGACCTCCTGAAAAGAAGACCTCTTTATGGTTTGCATCCACACCTTGATACGGACTTCCGTTGATATATAACAAAGACTCAAAGCCCGAGTTGTGACCTTCATCCGTTATCCCAAAATCAAACACTCCAACCACTGTTTTGTTTTCCCAAGTATGAGGGATTGAAATGGCAGCTGATAACCAGGCGTAGAGATCCCGTCCAGACCAAGTTTCTCCTATATGTATTGTTGACCATTTGCCAGATAAAGGCGGTTTTGAGCCGATTTCTCCCTTTACATCAAGTTGAAAGTTTAAAGAAGAAATCTCAAAAATATCACGATAACGGTATGGATCTAATTCAGATAAACGAGCAGCAAGCTTTTTCTCAGTCCAAAACAAAATGATTTCCTCCTAGTACATTTTAAAATAAGTTTAACACCTTTTATGAATGAAATAGGAAATTTCAAACGTTATTCTTTAGGTAAAATACAACTTTCTTTATCCTGGCTACTCAAGCCGGACTTTTTCTTTGCCACTAATATTTAGACTCATAAACAATCTTAATTTTTTTTTCATTAATAAGTTTTAAAACAGCTTGTAATATTTAAATTTAATAGAATAACTTTTTTATAATATTTAGTGAAGGTATTTAATTGGCAGTTTTATACATTATAATAAACTTTAACATTATTACTAAGAGTGGAGTGATGTTTTGAAACGATTTCATTATAGCTGGATTATCCTGCTCATTTCTTTTTCCTCTATTATTGTTGCTGGAATTGTAAGATCATCTTCAGGGGTCTTTATTGAACCATTTGAAAATGAATTTGGCTGGGATAGGTCCGTTATTTCCCTGGCTTTCGCTGTTGGTTTGTTCTTATACGGTATATCAGGTCCTTTTATGGCGGCTTTAATTGAAGTGCTGGGCTTAAAGAAGATAATGATAATTTCAATGGCCACATTGTTCACAGGAACCCTGCTTACACTTAAGATGCAATACTCATGGCAGCTTATTGTTATTTGGGGAATTATCATTGGCCTGGGGTCCGGATTATTTCTAACAGTATTAAGTCCATATATAGCGAATAGATGGTTCGTAAAAAGAAGGGGACTTGCAGTTGGAATACTAACAGCAAGCACAGCGACAGGCCAGTTAATTCTGCTTCCCATCCTAGCCATAATGATAAACCATTACTCATGGCGTTGGGCTATATGCTTAATTTTAATCTTGAGTTTCGTAATGTTAGTCATAATTATATTGTTTATGAAAAGTACACCAAAGGATATTGGAATTTTTCCATATGGAATGGAAGAAGAAATACAGGAGAGCAATCAAGGATATAAGGAAACTAATCCTATTGTTATTGCTTTTAATGGTTTATTCGAAGCAGTTAAAGTGAAAGAATTTTGGCTTTTAGCTGGAAGTTTCTTTATTTGTGGCCTTTCAACAAGTGGAATAATTGGTACTCACTTTGTTTCCTACTGTATTAGCTATGGGGTTCCCTTAGTTACCGCTGCATCTCTCCTTTCTTTTATGGGAATCTTTGATTTGGCAGGAACTACTCTTTCCGGTTGGTTGTCAGATCGTTTTGATAATAGGTGGTTATTGTTTTGGTACTACAGTCTAAGAGGTGCTTCTCTGGTATTACTTCCTCTTGCACTGTTCAAAGGGTCTGTCACCCTTCTGATTATCTTTTCAGTATTTTATGGATTAGATTGGATTGCAACGGTGCCGCCAACTATTAGTATCTCGAGACAAGTTTTTGGTACTGAAAAAAGTGGAGTTGTATATGGCTGGATTTTTGCTTCGCATCAGGCTGGTGCAGCAGTTGCGGCATATGGTGGCGGTCTTATATATAAGATATTCAATTCTTACACATGGGCGTTTTTGTTCGCAGGGATATTCTGCTTATTAGCAAGCTTATTTGTTATTGTGATTAAGAAAAAAACAACTGTCTCACAAGTTAAAGAGGATTCTTTAACTACATAACTCCAAGATCTGGCTGCTATAAAAGGCAGCTTTTTCAAAGTAAATAATTTTAGCTCGATTAAACGGTTGAAAAAATGTACTAGTAAATAATGTATACAAAATTACCGATATGGTTCTTGAAATTGAGAAACAACCATTAACAAATTTAAATGATATACGGTGGAAAAGCCCTGTTCAAACTGAAGAGGGCTTTTAGTAAGGATAATTTTAACGGCGGAAGGATGTTAATAACAAAAGATAATAAAATGCTTCTAGTAATAACCCTGATTACTTTAATATTTGAATAAGATTTCTTGAAGGATCTTCTGCAAAAAAATGGCCATTACCAAAGTAAACTTTTATCCTGGAATTTTAATTTTATCAATCAACTGTAGCGGGTCCTCTTGATCCGAATCTTGAATTAAAATTAACAATAAACTCTGTTCATGCACATCGCCTCTTATTTATTTCCCTTCTAATTTTAGAGTTGAATTCTCTTTTTTAGCCGACTCGACTGCCTTCCTTGTAAACTTATAAGCATTTCCTATGGAATTTATTACTTAAAAAAGGATACTAGCATTTCCTTAGAAGGTTAAATGATGAAGTACATAATAAAGCCCAATCTAAGCGACTTAAGGAAATAGGCTCTTATATCAGTAACAACGCCCTTAAGTTAACATATTTTGGAGGAGAGAGTGCTCCTGAAAAGTGAACGTTTAGTTGCAAAACAACAAATTAACTCTATAGCTCTCAATGTAGGTTAATCAGAAATTTAAATATAAAGGGGAGGAAAAAATGCAAAATTTTCAAAATGACCTTCAAATGCTGGGAATGGATAACTTTCAAGTAGGTGAATTAGTTCCTATAGATCCGAGCCTAGATCAGCGCCAGTTTGGTGGAATGCGTTGTGGCGGCGGAATGCGTTGTGGCGGAGGTATGCGTTGTGGCGGCATGATGTGCGGCGGAATGCGTTGTGGTGGTTTCCGTTGCGGCGGCTTTCGTTGTGGCGGTTTCGGTTTTAGCTGCTTTAGCTGTTATAGCTGTTATAGCTGTTATAGCTGTTCGAGCTGTTTTAACTGCTGGGGAGGCTGGTGACAGGTTTCAATATAATCTTAAAAGAAGGTGCCTCTGCATAATGCAGGGGCACTTTCTTGTCGTTTAGGAAATTATAGATTTTTACCTTATGATTAACTCGAAACTAGGTTATTGTAATCTAGGTCCAGCGCCCAGCCCCTGAGGGAGGCCCACAGGATGAGGCATATTTAGCCTTTCATCATCTGCACAGGGAGCTTGAGCCTTTTGTTCATTAATCATAATGGACAAATAAAAGAACATAGAATGATAGTGATTACTAAGAACGTTGAATGAAGGAGGACTTGAATGGAAAATCTCACCTCATACTCGCGTCTTAAGGTAAAAAGGGATACATTTTATTTGCCTGATCCACAAGGTGGCGTGTATTTTAGAAATAATATGAGTTCATTTCGAATGGAAGGAGGAACCATTTATCAATGGATTGAAAAACTAATCCCAATGTTTAACGGGGAGCTGACATTGGGAGAGCTGACAGAGGGATTAACGCTTCCATATCAGAATAGGATATATGAGATTGGAGAGGCGCTGTACAAGAATGGTTATGTTCGAGATATAAGCAAAGATAGACCACACCAATTAAATCGCTTTGTTCTTGGAAAGTATGCGTCACAAATTGAGTTTATCGAGAATTTTAAGGGCTCGGCAGCACACCGTTTTCAAGAATATCGACAGGCTAAAGTTTTGGCTGTCGGGTCTGGACCTTTTTTGGTTTCGCTTGCATCCGCATTACTTGAATCGGGACTTCCTAAATTCCATTTTATAGAAACGGATTTTGAGACTGCAAATCAAGTGCGTATCCAAGAACTAGTTCACAATGCCAGGGAGAATGACTCTGAGGTGATGGTCGAGCAGATTCCGTTTAAAAGAGGGGAGGGGAAAAACTTTTGGCAAAAAGCTGTGCAGCCATATGATTGGATACTATATGCTTCTCAGGATGTAGATGAACTTAGAAATCTGAATAAGATTTGCAAAAAACAAAAGAAGGTATTTATGCCCGCAATCTGTCTGGAACAAGTGGGACTTGCTGGTCCTTTGGTTCATCACGAATCTGAGGGATGTTGGGAGTCCGCATGGCGCCGTATCCATCAATCTACATTGCAGCCAGATGGCCAGCTGCAAACATTTTCACCAACTGCCGCATCCATTTTAACAAATGTGACGGTTTTCGAGTTTTTCAAAAAAGCCACTGGAATTGAAGGTTCAAATCAAAGTAATCAAATTTACTTATTAAACCTCGAAACGCTGGAAGGAGACTGGATATCCTTCCTGCCGCATCCATTGGCTGCAAACTTTAGTTTTTCTCCTAGACTGGTGGAAAACCTTGAAGATAGAATTGAGCAAGAGAGGAATAATAAAGAGCAGCCAAGCAGACTCTTGGAACATTTTAGTCTATTAACTTCTGAAGAAATAGGGATATTCCATCTTTGGGAGGAAAGAAACTTAAAACAGCTTCCTCTTCCCATGTGCTATGTTCAAGCAGTCAACCCATTGTCAGAGGGACCTGCAGAGCTCCTGCCAAAGGTCGTCTGTTCGGGATTTACACATGAGGAGGCTAAAAGGGAAGCTGGGCTAGCTGGGATTGAACTGTATGTTTCACAAATGATCAACGAATTTCAATGTCAGAAAGGAAAAAGCGCCGCTGGAGCAATGGGCATAGGAGCTGGGGAAACTATCG
Organism: Neobacillus sp. FW104-15D2; assembly: GCF_058790155.1. Lineage (NCBI taxonomy): Bacteria > Bacillati > Bacillota > Bacilli > Caryophanales > Bacillaceae > Neobacillus > Neobacillus sp. FW104-15D2. The sequence goes on along the minus strand of NZ_JBYTCJ010000026.1, from coordinate 64,107 downwards.
AAGAAGCTGTCTGCCGGGGCTTGCAAGCTAAATTAGAGGAGGAATTGAGAAACAGTGCAAGAGATCAGCTATACACTTCTTTTCGTGTACAACTGGGAAAAATAGAAGATCAGCGTTGCAGTTATTATTTAAACGCACTGACTACCTTAAATGGTGCACCGGTCATCGGTTTTGAAAAAGATGTTATGGGATTCCCAGTGATTTGGGTCTGTACGGATGGCCGTGGATACAGCAGTTCAGGCTTAAATCCAACTCTGGCCTTAAGGGGGGCTTTGCAAAAGGCGCTTTTGAATGATCAAGACCCTAATTCAATTGACTGGAGAGCAGAATCAACGGTTTACCTAAATGAAAAGGACTTTAAACTGAATATCCCTTCTCTTGACGAGCTAACGCAAATTCAGCTATTACAATCCTCCATTACGAATCTGAAAAGAAAAAACAAGAGACTCATGGTCTATGATCTTTCTTTCGAACCATTTTTAAAACATGAATTGGCTGGGGTCTTTGGTGTGCAGTTACGAGAGGAGGAATCCTGATGGCTGCCCAAATTCAAATTTACGGAAATGGCTTATTAGCAGACTGGGTCCATGAACATTTGTCCGAGCAGTATAAGGTAAATCGAATTAGAAATTTGGAAGAAGTAACTATAGAAACGGAGTTAGCTCTGGTGCTTCACGATGCATGGTATCCATCTGAACATCAAAAGGCGGAAGAAAAACTCCGGACCATGCAAATCCCGTGGGTTATGGGTTTCGTCATGTTTGGGGAGGGAATCATTGGACCGTTAGTACGCTCCAATAAACCGGGATGTTCTCGCTGTGCAGCATTAAGGAGAATGACAGCTGGACTTGAACGGCAAGAGACTTGGCAGCTTCAGATGATAATGGCCGAAAAAGGAGGGATAAAGAGGGATGCATGGTCTTCACGTACGGGACTATTGCAGATGACTTTGCTGATAAAAAACGAAGTACAAAAGATCTTTAACGGTAATCATACTTTTTTAGAAGAGGGAATATACATCACGAATCTCCGGTCGTTAATAAACTCCTGCCACTTTTTTCTTCCTGATCCATTATGCCCGAACTGCAGTCCGTTACCAGAAGACACCCCTGAATTAGCTCAAATTAGATTACAATCCAGTCCTAAAATCAATCATGATGGTTATCGATGCCGTTCGATGGATGAATTAAAAAAAGTACTCGTTAAAGATTATCTGGATTTTCGAACTGGGGTCATGAATGGGAAAATGCAGGATGTCACTCTGCCATTTGCTGATGTCTATGTAAACATGCCTTTGATTGGAGGGGACGAGGGAGTAGCTGGAAGGTCCAATTCTTATGAGATCAGTGAACTTACTGCCATATTAGAAGGATTGGAGCGATATTGCGGGATTGAGCCAAGAGGCAAAAAAACTGTAGTCCGCGATAGTTATCAAAATATAAGGGATATAGCACTTAATCCTTTAAGAGTAGGATTACATGAAAAGGAACAATATGAAAAGCCTCATTTCCCATTTAAACCATTTCAGCTGGATCAGCCAATGAATTGGGTCTGGGGTTATTCATTTTTACAGGAAAAGCCGATTCTGGTTCCTGAATTACTCGCTTATTACAGTTTAGGCCATGGGGAAGGTTTTGTTTATGAAACCTCGAACGGATGTGCTTTAGGGGGGAGCTTAGAGGAAGCCATTTTTCATGCTATTATGGAAGTCGTCGAACGAGACTCCTTTTTGTTAACCTGGTATGCCAAAATCCCACTTCCAAAACTCGACCTCAGTTCTGCTAACGATAAGGAATTACAGCTGATGGTAGACCGAATTCGTGACGTAGCTGGATATGACCTTCATTTTTACAATTCAACGATGGAACACGAGATTCCAAGTGTATGGGCAGTTGCAAAAAACAGAAAATCCGAGGGGCTAAACCTCATTTGTGCAGCTGGAGCCAACCCTGATCCTGTAAGGGCTGTAAAAAGCACGATTTACGAGCTTGCAGGAATGATGTTTAAGCATGATGAAAAATTGGAGGAAAACCGTAAGAAATATGAAAGAATGCTGCAGAATCCGTTCGAGGTTCTTAATATGGATGACCACGGGATGCTGTATGGTCTGAGGGAAGCAGAGGACCGGCTCAGTTTCATTTTGAAGGATCATCGTCCTTTACGTACGTTTGCAGAGGAATTTAAGAAGACGCCTAAAAATTCGGATTTGAAGGATGATCTCCAGGATATCCTTATGAGGTTCCGACTGTTAAACCTTGAAGTTATTGTGGTTGACCAAACGTCTCCGATAACGAAACGTAATGGATTATACTGCGTTAAGGTCATAATTCCTGGAATGCTGCCAATGACCTTTGGATATCACCTTACCCGGTTAGAAGGATTGGAGAGGGTACTTACGGTGCCGAAGAAGCTTGGATTTAAGGAGCAGCCGTTATCGTATGCACAGCTAAATCCACATCCTCATCCGTTCCCATAATGGGAGAGTAGGAGGCAGAATGTTGAAGCTTGAAACTTTTCTACACAACCTACATTTTGATACGGAAAAAATCTTTCCGCCGGATTGGGAGGTGGATTGGGAAGACGCGCCCCTTTCATATAAATTATATCGAGGCTTGCCTGAGTTTCCGCTTCCGCCAGAGGTACCATTGACAATTACGCAACGGGATTTTGATGGCAAACCTAGTCTGAAAGAGGTAGGTCAATTCCTATGGTATGTTTATGGTATAACTCAATACTCTCAGTCTGCAAAATTCGAGGGTTCTGCAAAAGAGATGAAACAGTCTTTGCGCCGTTTTGTTCCCTCTGGCGGGGGTTTGTATCCTAGTGAATTATACGTTTATTTAAAATTGGAGGAAGTGCCAGAAGGGATTTATCATTACAGTGCCGCTCATCACCGCCTTATCCTGCTTCGAGAGGGTAATTATGATTTCTACTTATCCAGAAGTCTGGGAAATGGCAGCGATCTTTCAGACTGTTTTGGAGCTGTGTTTATTTCAACAGTGTTTTGGAAAAATTTTTATAAATATAATAATTTTTCATACCGGCTCCAAGGTTTAGATGCAGGAGTTCTGATTGGGCAATTGTTAGAAGTAGCGAAACAAATGAGCTTCTCCAATCGGGTTTGCTACCAATTTCTTGATCGGGCTATCAATCATTTGCTTGGACTATCCGAACAGGATGAAAGTGTATACGCCATAATTCCTTTATCGATTCACCAAACAATCAATTGTGCTGCTGATGATGTTCATAATAAGGAAGAAATAATTTCTGCCAATGACTTGAGCAGTGAAGTTGCTTTATTGAAGCATACTTCTTATAACCGCTCAAAGAGAGTAATTGATTATCCTTTGCTAAAAGAGCTTAATGAAGCATCAATGTATGAAACAACGAAGTCATTTGTGAAGATAAACCAAAAGAAAAGTGTGAAACTTGCATTGGATACTGAGATTATCTTGCTGCCACGTAAGGAGCATTTTTCATACGACCTATCCTCTGTTTGCAGAAAGCGGCATTCTCCTGATATTGATTTTACCATCGGAAAAGTGAGTCAAACACAATTATCAGCATTGTTAAATGAAACATATACCTTCATATATCAGAATGACCTTGATGACACAGATGGGAATGTTGAGAATCGGGTTTCTTTGTATGGCACCTTTTATAACGTAGAGGGACTTTCAAATGGTGCTTACTCTTATGACTATAGCACCCATGCGCTTAGCAGAATAACCGAAGGGGATTACAGGGAGTTTTTACAATTTGGTTTAACTATGCCAAATGTGAATTTGTATCAAGTTCCACTGTGTATGCATGCCGTTGGAGAAAAGGATTATCTTATTAAGAATTTAGGCTATAGAGGATATCGCATCCAACAGATGGAAGCCGGTATTCTTGTTCAGCGGCTGCTTTTGTCGGCGTGTGCCTTAGAAATGGGTGGCCATCCACTGCTCGGATTCGATGCTAATCAATGTGATGATCTTTATAAAATTAGTTCGAGTGGAAAGACCAGCTTAATTCAAATACCAGTTGGTCCATACCGCCCCCGTGCCTGGTTAAAAGGAAGTTTGCATACCTAGGAGTTAAACTATCAACATTTGCCTTCCTAATTTAATCAGGGAAGTCCTTTTAGAAATTGAAAAAATTATAACTCTGGAAGGAGTGTGAACAGGCTATGGAAGAAAATAATAAAATTAGACAAGAAATTTTAATATCTGTGAGAGGTCTTTCTAATGAACAATTGAATGAGCAGTTCGAAGATGGCAGATGGTCGATAATGCAGGTGCTAGATCACCTATATTTAATGGAGCGGGCAATTACTCATTCAATTTCTCGTGAATTGGCAACTGGAAAGGAGAAGTTTGTAGATCCCAAGCCAATTGAATTAACGGTTTGTCGGTCAACAAAAGTAGACGCGCCATCATTTGTGGCTCCTGCCAATGAGTTTATTGCTCTTGAAGAAATGAAAATTAAACTTTCTCAATCAAGAGAAGACCTAACTAAACTGGTAAATGATGCTGATAACTCATTATTAAAAAAACGGGCCCTTCCGCATCCGGTGTTTGGTGATTTAAGTTTAAAACAATGGATACCGTTTGTTGGGTTACACGAAAAAAGACATCTTGCTCAGATTGAAGAGTTGAAGGGAAAATTAATTTAATAAAGTAGGTTTGAAACAAGGTCATAATTCAAGTTATTGGGTATCACCGTCTCTTATATATTTGATAAAAAACTGCACATATAAGTATGCAGTTTTTTATTTTTTAAATTGAAACCAAGAACTTATTATTTCCTTTTTCTTTCCCCAACTGAAAGAAAATAAATTATTCGAATTATAACCCAATAGCAAAGACAGTAAGGCTTTTGAGCTTCCAGGCTAGTAAGGAAATGGTAAACGGGTAAGTCGAAGTGCTTTCTTGTTGAAAAAGGTTAGTTTTTTTAAAAATGCCATTTGATATTCTGTATCAATTAAAAAAGGAACCTTTCAAGGTTCCTAAAACAAACTGGCTGGTTGAAGGCTTAATTTATACTTATTATATAATAAAATGCTTTAATTTGATTGGGCGATACAGGGTTGGAAGTCAATAATTTTCGTTCGAATTTTTTCGGAGAATGGCTTATTTTCCTGAAAAGAAAGGATTATCACAGGCTAGCCAAAACTGCACCTATAATCGTAATAATTCCGCCGATTAATGACATCACAGATATTTGTTCATGTAGCAACAGCACACCAAAGAGGACTGTCCACACTGGAAGCAGATTAATAAACGGGGCTGCTTTTCCAGCCCCGACAATTTTTACACCAGCGTTCCATGAGAAATAAGCTCCTACTGATGCGAACGTGCTGACATAAAAAACTGCGAGCCAAGCGTTGGTTGACATGTGGATCATATTGGTTTTTACAGTGCCAATACAACTGACTGCACTAAGAATAGTACCATAGAAGGCAGAACCTGCTGTTATTGTTAGAGGGTCAATCTGTTTTCCATACCGTTTTCCGAGAACGGTATACAATCCCCAGGCCAAACACGATAAGACAATTTCAATGTCTCCAATGATTGTTCCTTGTGAAAGGGCCTGGTGTTTCCCGAGTAGCAAAATTATAACGCCAGCAATGGATATTACGGTACCTATCCAGGCTTTTAATTTAACCTGCTCTTTTAAAACGATTGGTGTAAAAATCAAGATTGCAACAGGAATGCCAGCGGAAATCATACCAGCCTGTGAGGCACTTATTGATCTTAAACCCATATAGTTCAAGGTCGAAAATGCAAACACACCGAAGAAGCCTAGCACGAGAAGTTCCTTCCATTTAGAGAAAATAGGCAATTTCTTTTTAGTAACAGCCATAATTCCTACCAGTATTAAGGTAGAAATGGCCCAACGTATAGTATTAAGTAAGGTTGAGGGTAATGCCTGTCCTAAAAACCTTCCGCATATGTAATTACCACCCCAAAGAAGTGTTGCTATTATAAGCAGTGATATCCCGCGTCTCATTATATAAGTCCCCTCTGTACTGAAGTGATATTCTTTTAGGAAAATCATAGCAAAAACAGTAGAAACGTACCAGGGAAAGTATTGATTCAATAAGTAAGACAGATCTAGTTAAAAGTAACTTTTAAAAATTGTTCGCGTCTAAAAAGGAAAGGAGTGAGAATATGAAGGTTTTACTGATCTTTCTTATTGTTTTAGGAATAGTGGGATGTTCTTCAAATAATATTGAGGAGGTTATAAATAAACACAATGATATTGAAAATCTGGAAGGCTTAAATAGATTTGCAGAAAATGTACAGAATCAAAAAGAGGCTAAAATAAATTATGTTCAGTATGGGATTGAGGGACAACACGGTGTAACAACATTATCGTTCAATGGAAATGACATTCATGTTTCGAATAGTGTAGATGGTAAATTTATTGAAAAATATAACTGCAGAAAACTGGCGGTTAAAACAGAGGAATTGAAAAAGTATATTCTTACCAAATGTACCAATGTTGATGGTGATTATGAACTGCTTTCATTTTCTAATAAATAGAGGAGATTAGCTGATATTTGTAGTTTTCTGATGGCATTCTTGTGGACAGCATTTCTGGCAAACAGCCAGGTAATTGTCCAGTTCCTGGCTAATAGAAATAGCTTCGCTGCTGTTTAATCCAAGTTCTAAACCAGCCCTTATTAACTCTTTTCTAAGGAACTCTATGTGTTTGCGAAGTTCTTCAGATGCTTTTATTTTGAGGGTGTCTTGATATTTCATAGAGATTCTCCTTTAAAAAGAATTAAATATATCACAAAACAAAATTATACCAACCGAAACATGAAAAGTATATATAAGCAGTGTGAAAATAAGTAAATATTAGCTATATTTCGTTAATTTTAGCCCCTGGCTTTCCTGCCACTCGGCATATAACACTTCTTTATATTCTTTTATTTTTTTCTTAGATAATTGATTTTTAAGCCATTCCTCATCAAGGCCGGCTTCTTTAAGATTTTCAGCGACTACTTTCCCGTCCAAAATAACAGCGAAGGGCAGGTTAACTTCTTTCTTTGGAATATTTAAGTCTTGATTCCTTGGGGCTCCATACTCAAATTTTGGTGCAACACTGATCTGTCCATCTCGTTCCAAAATCACATATTCAGCGTCATATATAGAAAAATAACCCTGTTTTCGCATAAGATGCTGCAATTGATTAAGATCAATATGGTTTTTTTTCAAATGTTTATAAAGAATCTGTCCTTTATAAATTAACATGGTGGGTTTTCCTTCTAATATTGCTCTGAGATAGGAGGATTTTTGTGTTAATAATTCTACAAAATAGATTAATAATCCCCAAATAAAAATACTAAAGATAATTTGTTTTAATCCTATCTTATCATCGAACACCGCATCTCCAACCAGATTTCCCATAACAAGTCCAGTGATAAAATCAAAAGGGGTTATTTGTGAAAACTGAATTTTCCCCAAGAATTTCAATATAACAAGAAGAGCCAAAAACCCTACAATCAGTTCGATTGCTATATCTTTGTACATAACCATAAATAACTCTCCATATCTAAGAGGTTTTTTCTTCTAATATAGATTGTTCAGATTCCCATACTTTATGTGCTTGTTCCATAAAAAGCAGAAAAGAGAATGCGAATATGCATTCTCTTTTCTCTATAGTCATTTATTTTCCGTTTCCAGGTCCCACATTGCGTGAAACATTAACTGTTTTACTTGAATCAGTCTCCGAAGTGGCAGTAAAGGTAAGTGATGTAGGAACTGGCTGAACTCCATCGGAGCTGTTTTTAGGGATTTTCACATACACTGGAACAGTTACCGTTTTTCCTGCTTCCACTTCGATTACATTATTTTGAAGCTGCAATTGCCAGCCAGCATCTGTTTTTGCATTAAGACGGATGAGATCAGTCGCTTCTCCGGTATTTGTTACATTGAAGTTGTAGACGGCGACCTTTCCAGGAGCTGCAAATTCGGATGTGCTATTAAATGCCTGAACTCCTCTGGCGAATGGACCTGAACCGTCGATATTACGGACTGCAACCCGATAGGAAAGGGCTCCGGCTGAGTCGCGTTTTTTCCCTAGGATATAAAAATGGAGCCGGTTATTTTCATCAGTATATTCGCTGACAACTCCTTCACCGGTTCCTGCCTTGAAAAGACCATCGGCGAGCTGCTGGTAATCTCCTTTGGATAACATAGAGGTTGTTCCGTCTGGTCTATTGAAATCAGGCAGATTAATATCATCTTTATGAGAGTCGATGACCCAAATGTTTGGTGCAGCCTCCGTGTTTTTTGTCTTTGCTAATAATACACCTGAATCAGGCTCGAATGAATCAAAGCCAACCCGGTCTACCACTTCAAGGGTGTAGTTATTGTACCATTGTGCTCCACGCTGCATATCGGCCCGCCAGTCATCATTTAAGGAGTTAACAGGGGTGTTATCCACCATGCTTATATTAATGCCATGCAGACCTTGCCTTTCAAAAGCATTACCAGTCGGGACCTCACGTGAAACAATATCAGTGAAAACGGGACCACTTTCTGCAAGCTTGTCACGGTCTAGGCTTAGATATTGATCGGGTGTAAGGAAGCCTTGTTTGATTTTATTTCGAAGCATATGATGAGAAGGAGCTGATGCGCCTAAAAGGGATGGAACCTGCCAGCGGGTGTGAGGACCGCCGGGACCATTAAAGCTGCCGCGGCTCATCAATTCCCATGGGCCAGAGTAGGAACGGGAAACAGGGATTCCATAAGGATTGTTGTAATTGTCACCAAGGGTCATAATATGTCCGAACTCATGTGCAAAGGTTCCCATGCCATCATTTTCACCCTGTAGGGATGTACCACCGCCGGCGCTTGACCAAATCCCTTTCGCTGCATACCAGGAAGTCCATGGAACATAGCGCGTTTTAGCGGCATTTGGCATACCAGTTATGCCGGGGCCGAAGGAATTTGTAACGGATTCAGCATTTTGAAACATCATTTCACCAAATTCCTGCCACACCCCGGACTCGTCATAACCGGAATGTATGACAAATCGGAAATCGAAGTTTTCGCCTGATGCAGCAATATCCGCCTTAGCTTTTTCAACAGCTTCTGTTCTCAGGTTTCTGCCCTTAAAGCCTGAAGGCATATTTGCCAGCTGGCCAAATTCATTCAGTCCGTATTCAAACTCATTGCCATCCATACGGTAAGGGCCAAATGACTTTAATTCAATTTTCCATTTTCCAAAGGAATTCTCTCTCCAATAACTATTGACAGTTTGATAGTGATTAAGACTCGAAGGTTTGTTAAGGAAGTCTTCCCAAAAATTTCCTATCTGATCACGTGGAATATTCCCTGTTCCGATAGGGTTACCGGCAATCTCAGCACCTGGCTGCTGACTTAAAATGAAGGGTCTGTCCGGAAAATCAACTAGAATTAATGCGCCCCTTATGACTCGATCAGGTTTTACGTCAGATGTATTCCAGTCGATGCCCGGAACAGGCTTATAATCATTCCAGGTCATATCACGGGGAAGTTCCCATGACTGTGAATCCACCGGCATCGGAAATTCTGATAATCCTGGCTGTTTAGCATAGGCTGTAGATGCCAATGTTAAAAAACTTGCCAAAAAAATGACTGACTTTTTCAATGTCTTCATAACATCCATCCCTCCAAAATATGTATGAACAAGTAAATGTTACCATTAAGTGAAGAGGTGAAGAGTGAATTAAAGTCAGAATTTTCAAAATAAGTATACAGTCGTAATCCTAAAGAAGTAATTCTACTTTTTAGCAGCTTTTATGTTAGTTGTTTAGAACTATTTCTCAGTTTGAAGGGAAGTTTTATATTTTTGTAGAATTAAAGTATTTATGAAACGAGTGACTTTAATGGATTCAAAACCATTTAAAAGAACATGAAATCTTTGGAGTAGAGAAGGACCGGGAAGAAAACAGTGGAAAAGGGTAATTATTAACCAAAAAATAAACACTGGGGGAAGAGTATGGAGAAAATAAATAACGGGACAATTATCGGAAATGTCGCAGCTGTCAGCTTGAGCGCAACACATACCTTTAGTAAGCCCAATCAAACTTCAATAAAATTATTGAAAGGATTAGGAGTTGAAGGAGATGCTCATTCTGGTGTAACTGTGAAGCATCGATCACGAGTGGCACAAAATCCAGAAGAGCCTAATTTAAGACAAGTACACCTGATTCACTCAGAACTATTTGAGGAGTTAGGGAACCGTTATACCATTGAACCTGGACAAATGGGTGAAAATATTACAACAACTGGATTGAATCTTCTTGAACTCCCAACGGATACTATATTAATTATTGGCCAAACAGCTCAGGTTAAAATTACGGGCTTGAGAAACCCATGTTCCCAAATAGACCATTTTCAGCCGGGACTAATGAAAGCTGTTCTGGGTAAAGATGCTGAGGGTAATCTCATCCGTAAATCAGGAATCATGGGAATCGTGCTGGAAGGCGGGGAAGTAAGGAAAGGTGATTCTATATTAGTTAAACTTCCATCAGAGCCTTTTAAAAAATTGGAGGTAGTCTAATAGGATGGAGCTTACGGTTGAAAAAATAGAAGATCTTTTAGCTATTGAGTATTCTCATTTAGTTTTGGAAAGTAAGGAAAAGGGATTTCGATTTCTTGATCGGTTAGTAAATGATTATAAAAATGGAGAGAACAACTTCGATAAGGACGGAGAGTCTTTATTTGGTGTCTTTAATCAGCATGGTACCCTGATTGCTCTAGGTGGATTGAATATAGACCCGTTTTCGGGGGATGAAAAAGTTGGCAGGCTAAGGAGATTTTATGTTTCTGATACTTATCGTAGGAAGGGGATAGGAACACTTCTATTGAATACCATCGTTTCAGAAGCAAAACATTATTTTAATACGCTTGTGTTACGTACACATACCGCAGAGGCTGCTAAATTTTATATAGCATATGGATTTTATAAAGACGAGATTCGTCCTAACTCTACACACTATATAAACTTATAATTTAATAGAAACAGCTACATAAGAGCAAGCAACATAAAATAGTAGATTGAGAAAAGCTTTTCTTCTTTTTGAAGGGAAGCTTTTTTTCATGTTTGGGAGAGGACAATTAAGTAAGCGCTATCATTATTTCGTGCACCAAAATATTTTTATATAATGTATTGATTTTTAAGAATATTTGAACTAGTATAATAAAATAAATTAATTGATAGAAAAAACAGAAAATTAATTGGAGGGTTTTAAATGAGAGTAATCGAGAAAATCAGCGGCTTTGCCGGGAAGACATTTACACTATGGGTTTTGGTCTTTGCTGTTCTTGCCTATCTTATGCCAGAGAATTTCAAGTGGGTGGGAGGTTACATTGTTCCTCTGTTAGGTATTGTCATGTTTGGAATGGGCCTAACACTTGAGTTATCTGATTTTAAAGAAGTTCTGAAAAGGCCCAAGGAAGTGTCACTTGGAGTGATCGGGCATTTTGTTATCATGCCAGTTATTGCCTTCTTGCTGGCGGTCGGATTGGATTTACCAAAGGATGTAGCAGTAGGGGTTATTTTAGTGGGATGCTGTCCGAGTGGAACTGCCTCCAATGTTATGGTGTTTCTTGCAAGGGGAAATGTGGCGCTTGCAGTAGCGATTGCCTCTGTATCTACTATTCTGGCTCCAATTGTAACACCGCTGCTGATCCTGCTTTTTGCAAGTAAATGGGTTAATATCAGCGTAGCTTCCTTATTCTTATCTATCGTACAAGTAATCATTGTTCCTTTACTTGTTGGCTTTATCATTAAAAAGTTCTTTGGAAAACAAGCAAAAGCCGGAGCAAAAGCAATGCCGCTTGTTTCCGTTATCGCTATTGTGTTAATCGTATCTGGTGTGGTAGCCGGAAGCGCGGAAAAACTAGCGCAAACTGGTTTGCTTATTTTTGGAGTAGTAATCCTACATAATCTTCTTGGATTTTTATTAGGTTTTTTCTTTGCTCGGTTGTGTGGTATGGACCTGGCGAAACAAAAAGCAGTATCAATGGAAGTTGGTATGCAGAATTCAGGCTTGGGTGTCGCCATCGCCACAGCTCATTTTTCGCCATTAGCGGCAGTACCTAGTGCTATCTTCAGTGTATGGCACAATCTATCCGGTTCCGTTCTTGCAAATATTTATAGCCGAATGAAAGATAAAAATGAACCAGATCAAAATATCACCCCTGACATGCAGCCAGTAAATAAAGGAGTTTAATCTATATAACCACCTTGTGCCAAGTGCACATGGTGGTTTTTTTAGTATTCTTTATAATAAGATTTATGTGAGTTACCAACAGGAGGGGTGTATGATGTTTGTACATAATATTGATCAAGAATTATCTTTAAGATTACTAGATTTAAATGATGCTGAAAGAATTTTTGAACTAACCGACAAATCCAGGAACCATCTTAAAGAGTGGCTGCCTTGGCTCGATTTTACAACCCAAGTGGAGGATTCTAAGGAATTCATTCAGGGTACAAAAAACGGTTATGCAGCAAATAAGAGCATGACTACCGCTATTTTATTCTGTGGTGAAGTGGTGGGAGTCGCTGGGTTCAATAGTATCAATTGGTCAAACAAAACAGGATATATTGGTTATTGGCTGGGGGAAGAATACCAGCGGAAAGGAATAATGACCAAGGTTGCTAAAGCCTTAACTGATTATGCCTTTAAGCATCTCAAATTAAATAAAGTAGAAATTAGGGCTGCAGCGGGGAATAAAAAAAGCAGAAGCATTCCAGAAAAACTGGGCTATATAAAGGAAGGAACGATACGGCAAGCCGAATGGTTATATGATCATTTTGTAGACCATGTTGTTTATGGAGTATTAGCAGAAGAATGGAATAATAAAATATAGTTGAAGTCAGCCATATTGGGCGGGCTTTTTATAGGTGTTAATTTTCAAAATGGATGGTGGATTTTTGTGCAAATTGGATGGTTAAAAAATTCCCCCATTAAGATATGATTAAAGTATTAAAGTGATTAAAATATAAGAGGTGCAGCATGGATATTATGTTTGGGTTGGTTATCTTTATATTAATCTTATCTGTGGTTTCAACTTTATTATTAACCGGAAAGTCTGATGCAGACTATAGCAGTTCAACCAAAAAAAATACTACTACCTTAACCTTAATTTATGCTGTGATTATTTTTTTTGCGCTAACTTCATTAGGAATCTATATTTGGTTAACTTAAGAATGAATGTCTAATCTATAGTCATAGGCTATAGATTATTTATTTGGATTTAGTAATAAGTTATTATAGTAAAACAATACCTATATTAAATGAAGGATGTAGCATATGGATTGGCAACCTGACAGAGAATCTAGAGTACCAATTTATAAACAACTTGCTGGATATATTGAGAATGGGATCGCTGATGGGACTTTTCCTCCGGATAGACCTTTACCTTCAGAAAGAAGTTTCGCTAAAGAACTTGGAATAAATAGAAGTACAGTAATTGCTGCCTATGACGAATTAGAATCAAATGGTCTAATCGAAAGAAACCGAGGAAGCGGCACAACAATAAGCAAGGATATTTGGGGAATTACAAAAAAACGAATCCCAAGCTGGAATAGATACATTGAAGCTGGATCGTTTTTGCCCAATTTACCTGTTACTCAAAAAATAAGGCAGAAATCAGTGGAAAGTAAACTAATAAATTTAGCAAGCGGTGAATTATCTGAAGATCTTTTCCCAATGAGTTCCCTAAGAGAGATTACATCTAACCGGTCCTTTATAGGAACATTGGGATATGACCACCCCCAGGGAAATGCGATTCTTAGGGAAACTCTTTCTAACCATGTGAAACGATACCGCAGTATAGAAGCAAACCCTTCGTCTATTTTAATTACATCTGGAGCTCAGCAAGCTTTGCATCTTGTTGTTCAATGTTTGTTGAAACCCGGAGACGCAGTTGCTATAGAAAATCCATCATATAATTATAATCTGCCGATATTTAAATCAGCAGGGATCAAAACGTACTATTTAAAAGTCGATCAGGAAGGTATAAATCCAGACGATATAAGTGATTTATACAAAAAGCATCGTATCAAGATGATATTTTTGAATCCTATTTACCAAAATCCTACAGGTGTACTAATGGCTGAAGAACGACGAAAAAGAGTCCTTGAACTATCTTCAGAATATGGGATTCCAGTGGTAGAAGATGATCCATACAGCTTAACTTCCTTTTCAGGTGAAAAAATTCAAACTCTCAAATCACAAGATTTTAATGGAAATGTTTTATATATTAGTTCACTGACAAAAATTGTCGCTTCAGGTTTGAGAATAGGGTGGATTATTGGGCCAAGGGCAGTTATAGAAAGATTATCTGATGCCAAGCAACAAGTGGACTTCGGACATGCCAGTTACAGTCAATGGATTGCAAATGACTTTTTAGACTCCAAAAATTTTGAAATGCATATTAAAAGTTTAGTAAGTGAGCTTGAAAAAAGAAAAGACCAAATAGTCGAGAGCCTTCATTCCTTTTTAAAGGATCGAGTAGATTTTTACATTCCTCAGGGAGGAATTCATTTATGGTGCAGGATTAAAAAAGAGTTTAATGAAGTACAATTGCTGGAAGAATCAATTAAAAAAGGAGTCATATATGTTCCGGGTTCCACTATGGGATCTGAAAAGGGGTTTGTCCGTTTTACGTTCGGAAGGGAAAAGGAAGAAAATATTAATGAAGGAATAAAAAGGTTTGCTAATGCTCTTACTACAATATCCTCCTAAAATAAATTAAGAAATAAAAAGACAGTCTTTTAAAGACCGTCTTTTTTAGCTAATAAGAATTTAAATCAATAAATTCTTATTGCATAATGACAACTACCGCTCTGCTCTCAACGAAGGCTAGCTAATCGCCAAGTTTTTTTATGCTGACATTGCCCCTTTTTGGAGGCCATCTGAAAGTACACTATAGGCAATGACTTTCTTTTTATATTGTTTTACGACATCAATATGGTCGGCATAGCTGAACACCAATAACCTAGCATCCATTTTCCCTACTTTTGTATCAATAACTATAGGAGTTACACCGTTCCCTGGATATAAATACATATCCTCGTTTCCGGGCCATATATAATAACGTTCTAAAAAAGTAGCTTCGTTAAAATAATTGATTACTTGTTTTTTATCTTCAACTGTTAATGGTTTTCCGTTGATAGATATAATAGCATTTGCTTCATTAAGTTCAGCATGTAATTTAAATTTGTTGATTAGCCATTCTACAACACCTGTTGGCATGCAGGTCATTAATATTTTCACAAGACTTATGAGAACCAAGGAAAGTACCACAACCCAAGTCATATTTCATCACCTCCGTAACTCTAGCTTGATTTAGACACCATTGAAAGGTGGTGCCAATATCAACATACCACTTTGAAAATATTTGAGACCCCTTTTACCAGGGACCACTTTTTCTTAAATTTAAAAGGGTATAGTTTTGAATCACACTTATATATATTACCGCTGACTGAGTAATTATTAACCATCCATTTCTCTTGAAAATATACCATCCAATTTAAATAAAGAGGGGAGGAAGGGAGAGGAAGGGAGATTTCTTGAGATGAAAAAAAGCCGGGAACCACTTTCGGAACCCGGCTTTTGTCATGATTAAGCTTTTACTGTTTGAAAAAATTGTGGTAAATACTCTTTGTGCGCTTCTAACATTTCATCTAAAATTTGTTTTGCGATTCGGTCAGAAGGAACAAGAGGATTAATGGTCATTGCCAGTAATGCAGTATTATAATCACCAGTTACTGCAGCTTCTGAGGCTACACGCTCAAATGATTTAATTTGCTGGACAAGACCCTGGACTGCAACTGGAAGTTCACCAACAGCAATTGGCTGAGGGCCTTCTTTAGTAATAATGCAGTTAACTTCAACTGCTGAATCAGCTGGAAGATTTGATATGGCACCATTATTTCTTGTGTTCACTGGCTGAATATCACGCTTGTCATTATAGATTGAATTGATAAGGTTGCAGGCAGCATCACTGTAATAAGCACCACCGCGTTTTTCTAATTGAGTTGGTTTTACAGCTAAATCAGGATCTTTATAAAGTTCAAAGAGTTCTTTTTCAACCTGCTTAACAACCTCAGCACGGGTTCCTTCTTCATTAGCAGCTCGCGTCTCTTCTTCAAGCATTTCACTTGTTTTATAGTAGTAACGGTGGTATGGGCAAGGGATGGCTTTTAATCCGCGAAGGAAGTCAGGCTCCCAGTCGATTGCTTTAATATTTTTCATGCTCATTGAATTTCCTGGGTTCGCCATTTTTTCAATAACATCTTCAAGTACGCTCACACCATCTACATACACATTTAAACCAAATACCATATGGTTAAGACCAGCGAAGTCAATTTGTACTCTTTCAGCCTCTACTTCAAGCATTTCAGCTGTTCTCATTTTGATACCCACAGGAACATTGCAAAGGCCAACTACTTTTTTGATATTGCTGTAGCGAAGAACAGCTTCCGTTACCATTCCTGCCGGGTTTGTAAAGTTTACTAGCCATGCATTAGGGCAGAGTTCTTCGATATCTTTACAAATATCAAGGATGACTGGAATTGTTCTTAAGCCTTTAAATAATCCGCCTGGTCCGTTTGTTTCCTGGCCAATGACATTATATTTTAATGGTATTCTTTCATCTTTTGCACGTGCATCCAATAATCCCACACGGAATTGTGTTGTTACAAAGTCTGCGTCTTTAAGGGCTTCACGGCGATCAAGAGTTAAATGTACCTCGATTGGAAGACCGGCTTTTTCGACCATCCGTTTTGCAAGAGAACCGACGATATTTAATTTTTCCTGGCCTGCTGGAATATCAACGAGCCATAACTCGCTAATCGGAAGTTCATCGTATCTTTTAATAAATCCCTCTACCAGTTCAGGAGTATAACTTGAACCCCCGCCAATCGTTACAATCTTTATCCCTTTTTTCAAGATGGAACACCTCCGGTTATTTTAACTGCTTCCATGAAAGTGTACATCCAAATACCAAGAGTGGTAAGTATAAAAGGGGATTTAGGTACGAGTGTCATTAAATGTGATTTGTTTCTATTTTGGAACACAGTGTTTTTTGGTATGATTAATCCAAATAGGCCTCGGGGAGGGGACATTTCCTTTGTTTTCAAATGAAGAAATTAGCAGTTTTAATGAACTGGAAGTTTCATTATATAATTATATTTCAAAAAACAGCGATAAAGTAATTTACATGCGGATTAGGGAATTAGCAAATGAAACACATGTATCGACTTCAACTATATTAAGATTTTGCCGCAAATTAAATTGTGAGGGTTATGCCGAGTTTAAAGTGAAGCTAAAGCTTTTTTTAGAAAAAGAAGAAACCCCCAGCCTGAGAAGTCCACAGGATTCTCTGTCTGAATTTATGGAGAGAACATTAAAAGGAAATCTTGATTCGTACATTACGGAGGCTGCGGAAGTAATCGCCAATGCAGATAGTGTTATATTTATTGGGATTGGGAGTTCTGGTATTTTAGCTGAATATGGTGCTAGGTATTTCTCAAGCTTAGGGAAGTTCTCACTTTACATTAAGGATCCCCATTTTCCTATCAGTGCTAAATATCTGGATAATAGTACAACGATTGCACTGTCAGTATCGGGAGAGAATCGATTTACCATTACTCATATTAATCAATTAAAAAAAGAGGGAAGTAAAATTATTAGCATTACCAATACACAATATTGTACAGCTGCCAAAATCTCAGATATAAATATTCCTTACTATGTTACAGAGGAAAAGTACGATAATTCGAATATAACGACCCAAATACCGGTGATTTACATTTTAGAAGCCATTGCACGTGAAGTATATAAACTTTCTCAAAAATAAGGATAAATAAAAACAGCAAGGTTTAATCCTGATGGGATCCGCAATTTTTGCTTTTATAAACAACGAAGTTCACCAAAAGAGCCTATAGCAATATAAAAAGCCCATTTCCTTTATCACAAAAGAAATGGGCTTCTACTTTTAGATACGGATTTAACTGTATTGTATACGAGAAATTAGAGCATTTCTTTTTTTGTTGAGAATGGTTAACCCATTAGTTTAAAACAATTAAACTGCGTGGTTCTTAACAGCTTCTGGAATAACAGTTTGGTTGTCTCCAATTAAAGTGATTTCGCTAAATGGTGAATCTTCTCCCACTCTCGAATTGGCCTTGATGACAGCTCCGCTTCCTATAACCGCTCGATTAATTTTGGCATTTTCACCAATTATCGTATTAGGCAGAATGACAGAATCCTTAATTATGGCTCCTTTTCCAATCGTCACTCCGGAAAAGAGAACAGAGTGTTCTACATCTCCAAACACTTTGCAGCCTTCACTTACCAAAGATTGATCCAGATTGGCCTTTCTGTCTATGTAAGCAGGAGGCTTAATTTGTTCATGGGTGTAAATGGTCCATTCCTCTTTTTGCAGGATGGTATTTGAGTCAACCGATAACAAATCCATATTTGCTTCCCAAAAGCTTGGAATTGTACCGACATCCTTCCAATATCCCTGATAATTATAGGCATAGACATCACGGTTATCACCAATCATGGAAGGGATAATATCTTTCCCAAAATCTTTTGAAGAGAAATGGTTATTTTCCTCGTTTTCAAGGTACTTTTTCAATAGCTTCCAATTAAAAATATATATCCCCATAGAAGCTAGATTGGATTTTGGATCCTCAGGCTTCTCTTCGAAATCTACAATTCTGCCGGAATTGGGTTCCGCATTCATAATTCCAAATCTGTTTGCTTCTTCCCATGGCACGTGAATAACTGAAATAGTTGCATCCGCCTGGGTTTCCTTATGCTGAGCAAGCATTTTACTATAATCCATTTTATAGATATGATCACCCGATATAATCAGGACGTATTCCGGGTTGTAGCTTTCAATATAACGAATGTTTTGGAAAACGGCATGGGCTGTTCCTTCGTACCATCTTTCACCTAACTCACACTGGTAAGGAGGAAGGATAGTTATTCCGCCATTCCTTCTGTTTAAATCCCAATGTTTTCCGTCACCAATATAATTTTGCAGGGTATGAGGCTGATATTGGGTAAGAACACCGACTGTATCAATACCTGAATTACTGCAATTACTTAACGTGAAATCAATTATTCTATACTTTCCTCCAAAGGGAATGGCTGGTTTTGCTATATATTGAGTTAATTCCTTTAATCTTGAACCTCTTCCACCAGCTAATAGCAAAGCAATACATTGTTTTTGTGTCATGAATGTTCCTCCAAGGCGTATTTTTAAAGACCTATAAACGGTCATCTTCCCAAAGTTTGTAGTAAAGCTCTTCTAATTCCAGTTCCTCCTCAGAGGTCAGTGTTAGGGTATCCTGAAGCTTTTCAAGGTCATAAGTAATTTTCATCAATTGGCTCCTTTAGGTTGTGTGTCTAAGCAATTATGTGTTCCATTGTAACAAACCACTAATTGGTACTAAACGGAAAAATAACGACCAATCCAGTCCGATTTCGACACATCTATAGAAAAATCCAACCTGCCAATTAAGACCTGATGTTATTTACTGTTTAACTTTATATACAGATGTCGAATTTTATCAAAAACTTTTAAGGCAAATGTGTCATTTTTGCTAAGGGGGGATAATTTTATATTAGAGAGTTAAAGGGATGAAGTATGAAAGCAAATGACCGAGGGGTTTAAATAAAGTGATATACCTTGGACATTTATTTCTATAAAAAAAGCCCCCTTTGAAAGGGGGATAGTGATTATTAATATTTTTCTAAAGGCATGCCTTCTGCAGGTCTGGGAAACGTCAGATTAATTAGTGTTACATCTTCCTGAGACAGATTCCATCCGATAGCATCCAGATTGCTTTTAATATGTTCAATGTTTTTTGCTTTAGGTATGGTTACGAGACCTTCTTGTCTAAGAATCCAATTGAGCGCTACCTGATAAGCCGTTTTACCATATTTGGCTCCGATTTGGTTTAGGATCCGTCTCTGTTCTGTACCTTCATGAGGAAAACCGAGACCGCCAAACAACTCAGGTGCATATCCGAAAGGGGAGTAGCCCATAACAGTTATACCCTGCTCCTGGCAAAATGGCAGAACATTGTTTTCAATTCGTCGGTCATTTAAATGGTAGCCTACCTGGTTGCAGGATAAAGCATTGATACCCAGTGCTTTTTGAGCCTCTTCCATTAATTCAGGGGTATAATTACTGACACCTATATTTTTCACAAGTCCTTTTTCAACCAAATAAGTCATTCCGCGCATGGTTTCTTCTACTTCATAATCTTTGCTGGGCCAATGCTGAAAGTACAAATCAATATAATCCGTCTTTAATCTTTCAAGGCTAGCTTCTGCCGCGTCAATAATACCCTGGTACGAACAATTCCGGGCAAGAACCTTGGTAGAAATAAAGACATTGCTTCGACAGTCCTGTGTAGCTTTAGCAACAATCCTTTCTGAACCTCCATTACCATATCCCTCAGCAGTATCAATCAAAGTCAGTCCATTCTCAATCCCAAATCTTAACGCTTTAATTTCTTCCTTTGCAGATGCAGGATCTTCACCAAACTTAAAAGTTCCTTGCCCTATAACTGGAATTTCAATTTCTGATTTCCCTAAATATGTATAATTCACCGATTTCACCCTTTCCTCTTATTCTAATAAAATCATAACAACTGCAAGTGGCGATTAGCAATTTATATGAGAAGGAAAAAGGACATTGAGAACATATCTTAACTACAATAGAGTCAGTTTGTTCACAATAGGGGATATTAAGAGCTTTCATGCGAGATTATGAGTGGAGTTTATCCTCAAGATAGCAGCAATAGTTTTAAAATTATCTGAGTTTAAGATCATTGATGATTTTGCTTGATGTTGAATCGGCGGGAAGGCAAGCGTGGCGGGAGCCGAGAGAGGAAATTTACCGGCAAGTTTAACAGAGCCTTAGAATTAGAATGAACGGGATTCAACCGTTATTATTAAGAATCTTAATAGTTACGATAATTAATATGTATTTTACTAATGCTTCTCGTTTAGGTAAAGTCAAATTAGAAAAGTTTCGAGTAATGGATACGTCATTATAAGGGCATGTCTTTATTAAAACCGACTTGACTTATAGGAATTGTCAAACTAAGATAAGATTATCTCATTTAATATACGAAATACGATTATAAAAGATTGTTAGAATCCGTCATATTTAAAATTGACGTTTGATAAGTTTAAATTCTTTTGTGAGGTGGACACATTGCAACTTCAGGTAATAAACAGTCCGTTTAATCAGGAGCAGGCAGAGCTCCTTAACCGTCTTCTGCCAACCTTGACAGAATCTCAACGATTCTGGCTAAGCGGGTATTTAGCCGCTTCTCAGTCTGGTACAGCTGTTGACACAATTGCGGGCAGCAAACCATCAATAAACAGCGGGCAGGCAGTTTCTAAGGAAGTAACGGTTTTGTTCGGGTCACAAACAGGGAACGCTCAAGGTCTTGCGAAGAATGCTGCTAAAGCATTAGAAGGCCAAGGGTATCAAGTTTCTCTTTCTTCCATGAAGGATTTTAAACCAAATAACCTAAAGAAGGTTCATAACCTCCTTATTATCGTTAGTACACAGGGAGAAGGCGATCCGCCTGACAATGCACTTGTATTCCATGAGTTTTTGCATGGCAGACGTGCCCCTAAGCTGGAGGATCTTAACTTTTCTGTTTTGGCTCTGGGTGACAGCTCTTATGAGTTCTTCTGCCAAACAGGAAAAGAATTCGATAAGAAGCTGGAAGAGCTTGGCGGAACGAGACTTTATCCACGTTTTGACTGCGATCTTGATTATGATGAACCTGCAGCTGAATGGCTTCAAGGAGTCATTCGCAGCCTAAATGAAACGCAAGGTGGCAGCGCTGCACAGGATTTAACACCTGCAGTGCCTCAAACAGCTGGAACAGTCTATTCCCGTACCAATCCTTTTAAAGCGGAGGTTCTTGAGAATTTAAATCTAAATGGCCGTGGCTCAAATAAAGAAACACGCCATCTTGAATTGTCTCTTGAAGGCTCAGGTCTTGAATACAAGCCAGGAGACAGCCTCGGAGTTCTTCCTGAGAATGATTCTGTATTAGTTGCACTTCTTCTAGAAGAATTGAAATGGAATCCGGAAGAAACGGTAACTGTCAAGCAGGGAGATGAGCGTTCATTTAAGGACGCGCTGACTTCTTACTATGAAATAACGGTGTTAACGA
Organism: Neobacillus sp. FW104-15D2; assembly: GCF_058790155.1. Taxonomy (NCBI): domain Bacteria; kingdom Bacillati; phylum Bacillota; class Bacilli; order Caryophanales; family Bacillaceae; genus Neobacillus; species Neobacillus sp. FW104-15D2. Next base: position 41,886 of record NZ_JBYTCJ010000026.1, on the reverse strand, counting down.
AGCCTCTGCTTCAAAAAGTGGCGGAGCTATCAAATAATGAAGATTTGAAAAAGCTTGTAGCGGCTGGGAATGAAGAGCAATTAAGAGGATACCTGGATGGTCGCGATTTAATAGATTTAGTCAGGGATTTCGGACATTGGGGAGAATCTCCTCAGCAGTTTGTCTCTATTCTTCGAAAAATACCGGCTCGCCTGTATTCGATTTCCAGCAGCTTAAATGCTAACCCAGAAGAGGTCCATTTAACGATTGGAGCTGTACGCTACCAGGCACACGGCCGCGAACGGAATGGAGTTTGCTCCATCTATGCTGCCGACCATATAGAGCCAGGTCATACAGTATCGGTGTATGTTCAGAATAACGATAACTTTAAGCTTCCTGAAAATCCTGAAACACCAGTTATCATGGTAGGGCCTGGTACAGGTGTGGCACCGTTCCGGGCATTCATGCAGGAGCGTGAGGAAACAGGTGCGGAAGGCAAGTCCTGGATGTTCTTCGGTGATCAGCACTTTAGAACGGATTTCCTTTATCAGACAGAATGGCAAAAATGGCTGAAAAATGGAGTTTTGACAAGGATGGACGTTGCGTTTTCACGCGATACTGATGAAAAAGTTTATGTCCAGCACAGAATGCTTGAACAGAGCAAGGAATTGTTTAAATGGCTGGAAGAGGGTGCCGTTGTGTACATCTGCGGAGATGAAAAGAAAATGGCCCATGATGTCCACCATACTTTGATCGATATAATCGCCAGAGAAGGCGTACTGAGTACAGAACAGGCAAAAGAATATCTAGCTCAGATGCAGCAGCAAAAACGTTATCAGCGAGATGTATACTGATTCAAATAGAAGGGAGTACTGAACATGGTAAATCCAATTTTAAAAGCGCCAGAGGGCAAGCCGAGTGATGTTGAAGATATTAAAGAACGAAGTAACTATTTACGCGGTACTCTTAAGGAAGTAATGCTGGACCGGATCTCTGCCGGAATTCCTGAAGACGACAATCGACTTATGAAACACCACGGAAGCTATCTGCAGGATGACCGCGATGTCCGTAATGAACGTGAAAAACAGAAGCTCGAGCCTGCTTACCAATTTATGCTGCGCGTTCGAATGCCAGGAGGAGTTGCAACACCTTCTCAATGGCTTGTAATGGATGAGCTGGCTGATAACTATGGAAACGGCACCTTGAAGCTTACAACCCGCGAAACTTTCCAAATGCACGGAATCCTAAAATGGAACATGAAAAGCACCATCCAGCAAATCCATGGAGCATTACTGGATACGATTGCAGCCTGCGGCGATGTAAACCGTAATGTAATGTGCACTTCTAATCCATATCAGTCTGAAATTCATGCGGAAGTTTATGAATGGTCTAAAAAATTAAGCAACGATCTGCTTCCAAGAACTCGTGCATATCACGAAGTTTGGCTGGATGAAGAGAAAGTGGCCGGTACTCCGGAAGTAGAAGAAGTCGAGCCAATGTACGGCCCGCTTTATCTGCCTCGTAAATTTAAAATCGGCATTGCCGTACCGCCGTCAAATGATATTGATGTTTTTTCACAGGATCTAGGTTTCATCGCGATTATTGAAGATGACAAACTCGTTGGTTTTAACGTTGCTATCGGCGGGGGAATGGGGATGTCCCATGGTGATACAGCAACATATCCGCAGTTAGCCAAAATCATTGGTTTTGTTAAGCCAGATATGCTTTATGAAGTTGCTGAAAAAACCATTACCATCCAGCGTGACTACGGAAACCGTTCTGTACGTAAAAATGCCCGTTTCAAATATACCGTTGACCGTTTGGGTCTGGAAAATGTGAAGGCAGAGCTTGAGAACCGCCTTGGATGGAGCCTAGAAGAAGCTAGACCTTACCATTTCGAAAATAACGGCGACCGTTATGGATGGGTAAAAGGAATTCAGGGAAAATGGCATTTAACACTTTTTGTCGAAGGCGGACGTATTGCCGATTTTGATGGCTACAAGCTGAAGACAGCGTTAAGAGAAATCGCCAAAGTCCATAAAGGAGATTTCCGCCTTACTGCCAATCAGAACCTGATTATTGGCAATGTTTCAAGCCAGAAAAAGAAGCAGATTAATGAGCTTGTAGAAAAATTCGGTTTAACGGATGGAAGCCAATATTCTGCACTAAGACGAAACTCAATGGCTTGCGTAGCCCTTCCTACTTGCGGATTGGCTTTTGCAGAAGCTGAGCGTTATTTGCCGCAGCTTATTGATAAAATTGATGAAATCGCAGATGAGAGCGGATTGCGCAATGAAGAAATTACAGTACGTATGACAGGCTGTCCAAACGGATGTGCACGCCATGCATTAGCTGAAATTGGCTTTATTGGAAAAGCAGTTGGCAAATATAATATGTATTTGGGAGCGGCCTTTGACGGAAGCCGTTTGAGCAAAATGTATCGTGAAAATATTGGTGAGGAAGAAATTCTAAACGAATTGCGTGTACTTCTCCCTCGCTATGCCACAGAGCGCCTGGAAGGCGAGCATTTCGGAGACTTTGTGGTCCGAGTGGGAATTATTGAAGCTACAACTGACGGTACAAACTTCCATAATTGATAGATAAGCAAAAAGACAGGATTTCTACTTCCTGTCTTTTTTGTTCGTTTTAGCAGCTTTTTCAGACTCAGTAAATTTTCGATCATATTTATTCGCCAAAGCAGGTACATTGCGAATATAGTTCTGTGTTTCACCTAGAATTCAGTACATTGCCCGGTCCGGCATTATAAGCGGCCAGTGCCATTTCCAGGTTTCCGAACCGATGAAGCTGTATAGCCAAATATTTTGTTCCGCCATCAATATTCTGAGCGGGGTCGTCTGGGTTAACACCCAGCCCTTGGGCGGTTCTGGACATTAACTGCATTAAGCCTGTTGCACCTGCGGGACTATGGGCATCTGGATTACCGCCGGATTCCTGCTCGATAACGGCTGCAATCACAGCAGAATCGATGCCGTATTTCATTGAAGCGGCTTGAATTTCCTTTCCCCAGCGCATTACTTTATCAGATGAATCGTATTCAACAAAGATCGGCTTTTCTTCTACAACCTTAACAATCATTGGTTTTCCATCTTCCGTCATAATCTTGACATTCACCATATCTAATAGAGCACTAAATCCATCATTTAGATTGGCTTTAATGATATCCCAATCGGTTAAAGCAGCTTTTGTATCAGGTGGCTCTATAGTATTAAATTCATAGATAGAAAGGTCCTTAAACCTGCTGTTTTTAGCTATTTCGTCACTGATACTTGTAAGTTTTTCATTTTGTTTACTTCCGGGGAGTCCAATCTTTAAAGCTAGCAACTGAACTGTACTTTTCATGTTGGTTTTAAAGATTAAAAGTTTCTCTTTTTTATATGCTTTTGTATCTGGTATATCCACCTTTCCCTGAAATGGCATGTAAGTCTGCCTTCCCAGGGGCTCCTGGCGGGTTAACTGGTCAATCGCCCAATTTTCCGCAGGCTCCCAATTCATCTTTCCAGCTGCATATACTAACACCGATATAACTCCTATTAAAATGAATACCTTCCGAGAAAAAGGCCAGATCCATACCTTTAGCAAATAAATAATATACTTTTTTAGGGAAACAAGATGTTTTTTCATGACATAGTCCTCGCTTGGCAGGATGTAATCAGGTTAATTGTATCGTGGGAAGTATGTTTAGAATGACGGGAGTTTTGTCGGTTTAATTACAAATAGTTTCTTATATTTCTAAAGAATTTCCCCAAAAGTTTGCTGAATATTAATATGGTTTAAGAGGGATGTTTAGGATTTGTTACTATAGGTTTAATTCTAATGCGTACTATGTTAAAAAATATTCACAATTTAGCAATAAAAGGGCTTCCAAACCGCATTGACAGTCAAGTTTAAGAATGCTAACCTTAGTAATATAAACAAATAATTAGTTTAGGATTGTTACTCTAAGCAGGCAAAACCTAAATCCCATTCCCGGCAGTTTTCTGTCTTTATGGTGATTTAGGTTTTTTTATGTTAAACAGATTCAGAAAATTGAAAATAATGGCAGACAGACTAGTAGGAAAGGAGAAATTTCGATGATTACAAAAAGGCAAAAAGATATTTTACTTTTTTTAATAGGAAACAAGGAACTCGTAACTGCGGAGTGGATTGCCAACAAACTGGGCGTAAGCGACAGAACTGTTCGTACTGATATAAAAGAGCTCCAAACAGAGTCTGCAGCCTTTGGTATATGTATTGACTCAGCCAGGGGTAAGGGATATAAAATCGAGGTTAAGGACCAGGATTTATTTGATAAAGAATTCCAGCCTTTAATTAAAGAAACAGCCGATGAAAATCAAAATGATTTCTCCGATCAAAACAGTCGGGTACTATATATTTTAAAACGTTTTTTATTAGGAAGACATCCCATCAAATTAGAGTGTTTTGAGGATGAAGTATTTGTATCAAAACCAAAAATACAGAATGATTTAAAGATAGTAAGATCTATATTAGAGAGATATCAGCTTAAATTAGTAACCCGTCCCCACTATGGAACACATGTTGAAGGGGACGAATATATGAAAAGGCTATGCTTTTCAAATTATATTTTGAGCCGCAACGGCAATTCAAACATTGAAAGCTGTTCATTTCAGGTAATCGATGAAAATTTGTTCGGAAAAATAAAAGAAGTTATCATTAAAAAAGTAAATGACTACAAAATTGAGGTTTCTGATATAGCCCTTGAGAACTTAGCTACCCATATCACAATTGCATGCAAAAGGATTGAGGAAGGCTATGTCATTGAGAACTTTGAACAACATCTTTTTGAAAAATATCCTTTTGAGAAAATTGTCGCTCAAGAGATTGTAAAAGAAGTAGAAAGTTTTTTAGGTTTGACATTCCCCGTATCAGAGATTGATTACATCATTGTCCATTTATTAGGAACCAAATTGATTCATAAACAAACTTTGAATCAATTTAGTGAATATGACGAACTGGGCAACATCATTCATTGTATGATGGAAAAACTGCGCCATGAACTAAACTGGGATTTTAGCTCTGATACCGAGTTTATACAAGCTTTAACCTTGCATATTCGTCCTGCCATGAACAGGCTGAGATACAAAATGAACATTCGAAATCCGCTGTTAAATGAAATTAAGACAAAGTATCCCAGTGCTTTTGAAGGGGCTGCAATCGCAAGTAAATGTATTGAACAGTATTTATCTGTAGAAGTCGGAGAACATGAAATCGCCTATATAGCTTTACATGTAGGCGTTGCTTTAGAACGGATGAAAAGGAGCCAAAAAGCAAAACGGGTTATGGTTGTTTGTGCGTCTGGAGTAGGCAGTGCAAAACTATTATTCTACCATTTGCAGAATCAATTGAAGGATGAAGTCGAAATTGTAGCATCAACGAACTATTATCAATTAAATGAATATGATTTTTCTTCCATTGATTTAATTATTAGTACCATCCCGATTAAAGAAGAATTGGGCGTTCCGGTCCAGGTTGTTAATACTTTTCTTGGTGAGGAGGATATCAAGAATATTCGTGAATGCCTTTCTCCTAATAAAAAAGACAAACAGCCAGCCTATTTAGATAAATCTAGGATTTATATTCATATGGATTTTGAAGATAAGGAAAGCGTCATTTGTTTTCTAAGTGAAGAATTATATAAACAGGGACTTGTTTCGAAGGATTATGTAAAATCTGTTTTAGAAAGGGAATCATTAGCCCCTACGAATTTTGGCAACTTTACTGCAGTTCCGCATCCTATGGTACCTGAAACAGAAGAAACCTTCTGGACAATTTGCACTTTAAAACGGCCAATTGAATGGAATAACAAAGAAATGGTCCAATTCGTTTGTTTATTAAATATCCGTAAAGATCCAAAAGGTGATTTAGACAGAATGTATCAAAAACTGATTTCAATTATCGAGGACAAGTCCGCTGTCCGTAAAATCGTGAAGAGTGAATCAGCAGTAGAGTTAATAGAGTTATTGAATTAAAATTATGTTGGGTTTATAACGCTCCATAGCGGGAGTACAAAAAAGTAGATTAGTGATATTCTTATCAAATCTGACTCTAGTAAGAGTAAATTTAATAAGATAAGTGTGTTGATAGTGGTCAGACCACTTACGCAGTATAGGGCGGTGTGGCTAAATACGATTCAAGACGATAGGGGAGTCCTATTGTCTTTTTTTAATATAAGGTGAAATTTCCGTTGATTAACGGAAAAATAGTTTCTTCAATATAAAACGTTTTCAATTTAAGATGATACAAGAGCAAGATAGAAAACCTGAATTGTAATTGAACTAAATCGGGTTATAGAGATGGAGGAATAACGAATGAAATATTCTGTATTAAAGAAATTTCCGGAAAACTTCCTTTGGGGAGCGTCTACATCCGCTTATCAGGTAGAAGGTGCCTGGAATGAAGACGGAAAAGGCCCGTCTGTTATGGATATGGGAAAACATCCCGAAGAGGTAACAGATTTTAAAATAACCAGTGACCATTACCATCATTATAAAACAGACGTAGCTTTAATGGCGGAAATGGGCTTTAAAGCCTATCGTTTTTCTATCGCCTGGACTCGTATCTATCCAAACGGCACAGGAGAGATAAATGCAAAGGGAGTAGAGTTCTACAATAATTTAATTAATGAACTGATTAAATATAATATTGAACCAGTTGTAACCATGTATCACTTTGACTTGCCTTACGCTTTAGAATTAAAAGGCGGATGGTCGAATCGTGAAACAATTGATGCATTTGAAAACTATGCAAAAACTCTTTTTGAGGTTTACGGAGACCGGGTAAACTACTGGTTAACCATAAATGAGCAAAATACATTAATTTTACACGGAAAAGCAATAGGTTCTGTAGATCCTACTATTGAAAACCCTGAAAAAGAGTTATATCAGCAAAACCATCACATGCTGCTGGCTCAGGCCAAAGCTATGAAGCTTTGCCATCAAATCCTTCCAAATGCAAAGGTAGCTCCAGCTCCAAATATTCAGCTGGTGTATCCTGCTACTTCAAATCCAGAGGATGTACTCGCTGCTCAAAACTTTAATGCGATCCGTAACTGGCTTTACCTTGATATTGCTGTGCATGGGCGTTATAACGCTACAGTATTGAGTTATTTAGAGGAAAAAAACTACACACCTGAAATCCATGAAGGGGATATGGAGACTCTGGCTAATCAAAATCCTGACTTTATCGCTTTTAACTACTACAATACCTTTACAGTAGAAAAAAGTCCTGAAGGAAATGCAGAGGGCAATCATACTGGTGATGAACACCTGAAAATTGGCGAAGAAGGGGTATATCAGGGCCATTCCAATCCGCATCTAGAAAAAACAGAATTCGGCTGGGAGATTGATCCTGTTGGTTTCCGTGCCACAATGAGGGAAATCTATGAACGCTATAATCTTCCTTTGCTTGTTACGGAAAATGGACTTGGTGCTTTTGATAAATTAGAAGAAGGAGATGTGGTAAATGATGATTACCGCATTGAATATTTGAGAAAGCATTTGAAACAAGCCCAGCTGGGTATTACTGACGGGGTAGAGCTAATGGGTTACTGCCCTTGGTCTGCCATTGATCTTGTAAGTACACACCAGGGAATTAGCAAACGTTACGGATTTATTTATGTCCATCGAGATGAATTTGATTTGAAAGATATGCGCCGTATCAAGAAAAAGAGCTTTTATTGGTATCAAAACCTAATTAAAACCAATGGTGAAGAACTTTAAGTTTACTCGTTAAGGTACTCCGGAACAGGGGTACCTTTTTTCGTTTTTGATAAGAGACCCTTTTCTAAGAGAATGCTGCAATTTTTAAGAAACTGTTTTGGTTTTAAACAAAATGTTTACGAAACTAGCCTTTAAATAATAGAGAGGGAGATCGGACCAGGAGATATGTTTCCAGGGAGAAGAATTTTATACCTATTAATAACTTGTATAAATACTTTCCGTTGGATAACGGAAAAAGTCTTTCTGCAATGTAAAGCGTTTTCATTTTAAAATAAGGTTACAAGTTAAATATTAAATTTTTGGAGGAAATAATGATGAAAACAATCATGTTAGTTTGCGCAGCAGGAATGAGTACAAGTTTAATGGTAAGCAAGATGAAAAAGTCAGCTGAAGATAAACACATTGAAGCTGACATTTTTGCCATCTCGGCTTCCGAATTTGATGACACCATTCAAAACAAAGAAATTGATGTAGTATTGCTTGGTCCTCAGGTGAAATTTATGCAAAAGCAATTGGCTCCTAAGCTCGCAGACAAAAATATTCCAATTGATGCGATCAACATGCAGTATTACGGAATGATGAACGGAGAAAAGGTTTTAGAGCAGGCTTTAAACCTAATGGAAAAGTAATAAGCGGAAAATGAGAAGGTTTGGATTCGTCCAAACCTTACCCCAAAAAAAGTGAGGTTTAGCATATGCAAAAATTCATTGAACTTTTAGAAGACAAAATGGCTCCGATTGCATTTAAGCTTGATAGCAATAGATATATAACAGCTATCAAAGATGGTTTCTTTGGAGTAATGTCACTGCTTATTATTGGATCTGTATTCCTATTATTAGCCAATCTTCCAATAAACGGCTACCCAGAATTTATGGCATCAATCCTCGGCAAAAACTGGGCAACTTATTTTACCGCCCCTTTTGATGTAACTATGAGTATTATGACCCTGTATGTGGTTATTGCGATGGCAAGAAGCCTTGGTAAAACCTATAAATTAGATACAATTGCATGTATCACTTCTGCAGTTGTTGCCTTCTTGTTATTAACACCAACAATGGAATTTAAAGAAGGCGGCTTTGGAATTCCGGTATCAAACCTGGGTGCAAGTGGTTTATTCTTAGGTATGATCGTTGCGATACTAAGTGTGGAAATCGTTCGCTTTGTTGATAAAAAGGGCTGGAAAATCACAATGCCAGAATCAGTTCCAGCTAATGTGGCAAGATCGTTCTCAGCTTTAATTCCTGGATTAATTGTTATTATCGTTTTTGATCTGCTTCGTATTGCATTCTCATTTACACATTTTGATACAGTACAGGCATTCATTTTCCATTACCTGCAGGTACCTTTAACAAGCTTGGGAAGTACACTTCCAGCAACTCTGATTGTCACAGTTTTCGAAGCAGTACTATGGAGCTTTGGTATTCACGGATCCAACGTAGTTGGCGGAATTATGCAGCCAATCTGGTTAGCATTAACAGCCGATAACGCAGCTGCATTTGCAGCAGGAAAAGCATTGCCACATATCGTAAACTATCAATTCTATTCAAACTTCATGAAAATCGGTGGTTTCGGAAGTACTTTTGGTTTGGCACTTCTGCTTCTATTTACCGCAAAATCAAGTCAGTACAAGGCATTAGGAAAGCTGGCCATCGCGCCTGGATTCTTTGGAATTAACGAACCTATCATTTTTGGTCTTCCAATCGTACTGAATCCTATAATGATGATTCCATTTATTATTGTCCCACTAGTAATGGCAGTAATCGCATATTTTGCAATGTCAACAGGAATGGTTCCATATACCAATGGTACAAATATTCCATGGACTACACCTCCAGTAATTGCGGGCTTCTTAGTAAGCGGTTGGAGAGGCGCAGTGCTAAACATTGTACAAATTGCCATTTCGGCAGCTATTTACTATCCATTCTTTAAGTCAGTCGATCGTTTGGCATATAAAAAAGAACAAGATGAATTATCTACTCAAAAGTCTGCTTAAGAGTAAATACAGAAAAAAGGTGTGTTTAAAATGATAGAAGAAATAACAGACATTAATATGATAGCATTTTCTATGATTAGTAATGTTGGAACTGCAAAAAGCCTAGTAATGGAAGCACTGTATGCAGCAAAAGACGGAGATTATGCATTAGCAGAAGAAAAAATAAAAGAGTCCAGACAGTTTTTTGTACAGGGCCACAAAATCCATGCATCATTAATTCAGAAAGAAGCAAGTGGTGAAAAAGTAGAATTTTCGATGATCTTCATGCATGCAGAGGATCAGCTGCTAAGTGCTGAGACCATGTCTGAATTAGTAAAAGAAATGATTGAAATGTATAAAAGAATCGATAACAAATGAATAAATAAAAAGGATTATTGCGAGCTTTGGTTCGTAATAATCCTTTTTACTGTCTTGAAAACGTTTTTCCCCATCTATGAAGATGTTGGCCACAAAAAGATTTCTTTTTATTTTCACCACAACTTTTCAAATTCTAATTTTGCTTATAATTGATAATGACAAAAAGCCCTTATAGCAATTAATACATTTTTTGGAAAATAGACAAACTACTCAAACTCTTTTATAAGAAGTGCGTACCATGAAGTAAGAAAGGAATGGAATTCATTGTTCATACCTTTCTAAAATTCTTTAGGGAGGTTACTTTATGCTACAAACTATTGCACCTCAAGAAATCCAAGGAGCAGTGGATGAGTTGTTGATTGCTGGGGAAGGGGAATTTATGTTTGCAGACCCATTTTCAATGGGACCTTTAAGCAGACGTTCATCCAGAAGACGTTCATCCAGAAGGCGTACATCCAGACGTCGTACTTCCAGCAGACGCTCCAGCAGACGCTCCAGCAGGCGTACATCTAGAAGGCGTACTTCCAGACGTCGTTCATCCAGACGTCGTACTTCCAGACGTCGTACTTCCAGACGTCGTACTTCCAGACGTCGTTCATCCAGACGCCGTACTTCCAGAAGACGTACTTCCAGACGTCGTACTTCCAGACGTCGCTCATCCAGACGCCGTACTTCCAGAAGACGTACTTCCAGACGTCGTACTTCTAGATAAACAATTCTAAGAGCATCCAGCTGCTAAAAGTGACAGGCACCTTATATAGGTGCCTCACTTTTAGGCCACAAAAAGTAACAAAATTTATAAAAACCAAACCATCTTTTTTAGTCAGCTGGTTTTTTTTTGCATCTTTTACGAACTAATGTTCTATAATAGAGTTGAGGACAGAACGGAGGATTACGATGGGGATAAGAGACCGCGGAAAGATGAAATGGCAGCCTGCTTCTTTTCTGCCTGACCAATTGAGGATGTTAAGGGATGCCAGGCTTGAGGATTCAAAGGTGGAAAAGCCCCTTTTAGATGAGTATCAATTGGAGGAAATCGAACAGAAGCTTCTTTTGGCAATGGAGTTTGCCAGCAAGGTGACCATTAAGGTTTGGGAGGATGGTTTCTTTTATGAATATAAAGGACTTTTACACAGGCTTGATGAAAGGAATAAGGTTATTTATTTGGAGACGAATGAAGATTTTATGGTGAAAATAAGGTTTTTTGATATTACAGAAATTCTTGTAAATACATAAATTATTTAAATGTGAGGTTTGTTACAGTTTTAATATCAGTCGGTATTATATCCTAGTAAAAAATAGAAACAGAGCAGATGGAAATTTTTCCACCGGGAAAAGTAACCGAAAATACTGCTTTTTTATCTAAATGGAAAGGAGAAATGCAAATGCGTTTGCAGAAATGGCAACTGCCTCTTCAAACCCTAAGCTTGGTTGTCGGTTTTATGGTTTGGGTTCTTATTTCTTCATTAATGTCAAGAATTAAACAGGATATTGATCTTAACGCAAACCAGGTGGCTTTGGTTACCGCTGTCCCGGTCATTCTTGGTTCCATCTTAAGAATTTTCCTAGGATACTGGACGAACCGATTTGGTGCACGAATTATTTTTTTCATAAGCTTTATCATTTTGATTTTTCCTGTATTTTATCTTAGTACTGCTGATTCCTTTATGGATTTAATTATTGGTGGTTTATTCCTTGGGATGGGGGGAGCCGTTTTCTCCATAGGTGTCACATCGATTCCTAAATATTATCCAAAAGAACGGCATGGTTTTGTAAATGGAATCTATGGTTCTGGTAATATCGGAACGGCCATAACATCCTTTTCTGCACCAGTAATTGCTAATAATATTGGCTGGGAAAATACTATACGATTGTTTTTGATTCCGGTTATTTTGTTTGCTTTATTAAACTTCCTGTTCGGTGACCGAATGGAACCAAAAGTCAATAAACCATTATTGGGGCAGATCAAAAGTGTCTATAAGAATGAAAAGCTTTGGTTTTTAAGCTTATTTTATTTTATTACCTTTGGATCTTTTGTTGCCTTTACCGTTTATCTACCTAACTTTTTAGTATCTAATTTTAATTTAACTCCAGTAGATGCGGGATTAAGAACAGCCGGTTTCATTACTCTGGCGACCCTTTTACGGCCAATCGGAGGCTGGCTCGCAGATAAGTTTAATCCGTTTGTGATTTTACTATTCGTTTTTGGAGGACTAACATTTTCAGGTGTTCTGCTTTCTTTTTCACCTACTATAAATCTCTATACAGTTGGGTGTTTAACCATTGCATTATGCGCGGGGGTTGGCAATGGAACCATTTTTAAGCTTGTTCCATATTATTTTTCAAAACAAGCGGGTATTGTTAACGGGATCGTTTCTGCTATGGGCGGTTTGGGTGGTTTCTTCCCACCCCTTGTACTGACAATCGTTTTCGGTATTACCGGGCATTATGCCATTGGATTTATGTCGCTTGCTATGTTTGCATTGGCGAGTCTCGTAATAATCGTCTGGATGTATTATCTCGAAAGATTAAGCCTTGAAACAAAGATTCTTGAAAATGTGGGGCAAAGCTTAATGGTAACTGACACCCGTGGAGTGATTCAAAAGGTGAATGGTGCTTTTACCAGAGTAACCGGTTATGAAGCGAAAGAAGCTGTAGGAAAATCATCAAACATCCTGCAGTCAGGAAAACATGATAAGAGCTTTTATGAAAAAATGTGGGCATCCATTTTAAAAGATGGCTATTGGCAGGGTGAGATTTGGAACAAACGAAAGAATGGGGAACTCTATTTAGAATGGCTCACAATAAGTGAAGTAAAAAATGATGCCGCCGAGGTGAAATACTATCTCGCGCTATTTAGTGATATGAATGAATCAAAAGGCTGAAGGTGATCCTTCGGCCTTTTTCTTTTTTTGGCGTGTCCAGCAAAATCGTTAATGACTAGTTGGTGAAAGTTCAACCTGAGTAAGTACCAAGACGCTCAGTAGCTGACAGGCAGCTGGTGGAGAAATCCTAAGGATAAGACCTGTGACAACTCTCTTGGAAAGTTACAATAACTATTTTAATTTTACTCTTAAATTGATATCATTTAATTAAGTTTTAATTATTATAATATTTAGTAAATTAAGTCATCTTTAATTAAAATACTATACGGTCAGTATTCTTGTTGTTAAAAAAATGGAGGTCATTGTAAATGTCAGTTTTAAACCCTAAAATGAAGTATTTTTTGGAAAACCTGTTACCTGTATATCCTGAAGGCTATTCTCCTACTTTAGAGGATATCCGCTCAAGGTCAAGCGCCGTTAAAGGAACAGTGGAGCCTGTTCATAAAGTAGAAGACCGCAGCATTCAGGGACCAGAAAGTCTGATATCTATTAGAATATATACACCTGAAGGACAAGGTCCATTTCCTTTAGTTGTCTTTTTTCATGGTGGGGGATTTGTTTATGGAGATCTTGAAAGTCATGATGCTGTTTGCCGAAGCATTGTGAATGCATCCCAGCATATCGTAGTTGCCGTAGATTATCGTCTTGCACCAGAGAATCCTTTTCCTGCAGCTCCTAATGATTGCTTTGCAGCCACAAAGTGGGTATATGAGAATGCTTCCGAATTAAACGGGGATAAAACAAACTTATCTGTTGCCGGAGACAGTGCTGGCGGGAATTTAGCAGCGGTTGTTTGCTTAATGGCTAAAGAAAAAGGTGGCTTATCGATTTCAAAGCAGGTTCTCCTTTACCCAGTAACCGATTCCTATCAGCCTGGAAAGTATGAATCTTATATCGAAAACGGAAAGGGGTATTTTCTTACCACAGACTCCATGGGATTGTTCAGTAAATTATATGTTCAAAACAGCGAGTGGCGAAATCATCCTTATGCAACCCCTTTAAACGCACCAGATTTAAGTGGTTTGCCTCCTGCCCTTATCATTACGGCAGAATATGATCCACTCCGTGATGAGGGTGAAGTATATGCGGAAAAATTACGTAATTCAGGTGTAGAAATTACATTGGAAAGAGAGGAAGGGCTTATCCACGGATTTTTTAACCTCTTCAGTTTAATGGATTCAAAAGAGGACCTAAAAGAAATATATGAATCTATTGGTTCCTTTCTAAAAAATTAAGGGGCGATTTACGTTTGCAAAGGAACATGAATTATAACGTTACAACTTAGTAACATTATTTGCCCGCCCACTGCCATAAGATGGTTTTATAACTAAATATTTTGGGGGGCTAATAATGAATGGAAAGCTAATTGAAATACGAGGCAAAGAAATATATGTTGAAGTACATGGCGAGAAAAATAAATGCCCCGTTCTCTATTTGCATGGTGGTCCTGGAGAAAGTTGTTATGACTTTTCTTATCATCAAGCGAAAACTTTATCTGAATTTGTAAAATTAATAGCTATTGACCAAAGAGGGGTCAGCCGTTCTGAACTGATTGAAGATGATGATGTTTTTGGATTGGACGATATTATAGAGGACTGCGAAGAACTAAGGAAACTTCTTGGCATTGAACGCTGGTCCTTAATCGGTCATTCATTTGGCGGATATGTAGCTTTAAAGTATGCGTATAAATATCCTTCTTCAGTTAATAAGATTATATTTGAAGGTCCGACATTTGACTTTAGGCTCACAACCATTAGTCTATTGGAAAAGACGGCTCAAATAGCAGAAAAATACGATATTCAAAACATAAGTGAAGAGTGTCTGTCTCTTGCAAAAAGTAACAGGTCAACGAAAGAACTGGTTGAAGGTTATTTGGACTTAAGCTATTATTTATGCGAAAAAAGAATGGAAATCTACACATATAATTTTAGTAATCAAACGGATTATTCGGTTTATACGCAGGAGGAATGGAACAATTTCGATTATAATGCAGAAGTCCACTATGATCGTTTACGAGATGAAGGGGCAATCTACGAAACTCTTTTGCCAGTAATAAAGGAAATCCAGTCTCCCATGTTACTTTTACTAGGGAAGTATGACCCTGTTACCTGCCAGAAACAAATTGATGCGTTTAAAAAGAATGCAAGGTACAGGAAGATCTTTATTTTTAATAACAGTGGACACACACCTCACTATGAAGAAAGTAAGTTATTTTCCAAAGTTGTGATAAATTATTTATTAGATAAACCTTTAAAATAAATCCTGAAGGAGAGTTAGAGGACTCTCCTTTTTTGATCTTTAACAATAAGCAGAAAAGACAGGTGACGAATATGAAAAGGAAAAGAGATATCACTTGGTTTTGGAGTGAAATGTACCGTGTTCTAATCAAGTGATTGTATAGCTGTTAATAGATCCTTTTCTAAAACATAATTATTGGAATTGTAAGGAATATACATAATCACTATATTTCTAACCGTATATATTGCAGGGGGAATAGCTATATCTTTTAAAGCGAATTTAGCTTCGAGTTGTTCTTTTATGAATAAAGCATCCTCCTTTGTATTGCCCTGATAAAAATTTACGCACTCTTTTTCTTCCAAGAAACAATGTCTTTCTTGTTCGTATTCAGGAATTTGAAATAATCCTTGAATCGGATGGATACTTGAATAAGGATATTTCTTTTCAAGAACAGATGCTACAAGATCAATTGATATAGGATAAGGCACTTCACTTTTCTTATACTTAGCAGTCTGTTTTTTCGCTTTTACATATTCTTCATTCTCAAGGGCTAACCAGTAGCTTTTTCTACCTTTACTAATAGTTATTAAATAATTTCTGCCTGAATCCCAGAGTGTATATTTCTCAATTTTATTATTAGGCACTTCTATGATCAATTGAGGTTCTCTTTTAGGAAAACCCGTTTTCACAGTTGGCGGTTCCAACGTATCAATCCATTGAGTTTTATCTATAACTTCTATTAATTTCTGATCATAAGGAAATGTTTTACCGTTAACTATCATTGAAGAAGAATGGCTTTCATTTTCTTTATTGATTGTACAACCAGTAAAAATAATAAATAGGAGGATTAAAGGGAAAAATATAAGTTTCTTCAAAACTTCACCCACCTTCGAACCTGTTTCCTTAATTTTACCAGGGATTACCACCTTCGCAATGAAAAATTTCATATCAATGTCCAATGAGGGATTTATTAATAAGATGGAAAAAGAATAGTCAATTAACCCTTGCAGTGAGGCCTTCTAGAGCCCAATATTCCCATTAGCCCTTCGCGTAAAGCGTATGCCTAAAGCGAAAAACAAGAACCTACCGCTATGAATTTACGAAAAAATATTCTATAATTGTGGGGCTGAAAAAGAATTGCGGTATTACATTACAGTGAGAATGAATTTTAGGTATATCTATAATGAGATTTAACATGATTCAAATGTTTGCTAATAATATTTAACAGTATTTTTAAACCAGCCAAAGAAAATAATAGAAGATATTGGTGCGTAACGGCACAGATCGTTTAAGGTGTGTGAAAACTATGATGGAAGATATTTTATTGAAAGTCCAAAGAGGCGAATTAAGTGTTTCAGAGGCGAAAGAAAAGTTAGCTACATATGAAAATTTAGGTTTTGCAAAAGTCGATCATCACCGGAAGAATCGTCAAGGGTTCCCGGAAGTAATTTATGGGGAAGGGAAAACGAAAGAACAAATCCTTTCTATTATTAAAGCAATCAGATCAAAAGATAATGATGTATTAGTGACAAGAATTTCAAAAGAAAAAGCTGATTATATCCTTTTAGAGCACCCGGAGTTTATTTATAATAACACGGCAGAGATTCTCTTCTGGAAAGAGAGCGCTAACACAACTAGTGAGGAACCTTATCAAGGTTACATTGCCATTGTTTGTGCTGGAACCTCTGATCTAAAGGTAGCAGAAGAAGCTGCCATTACAGCTGAAGCATTAGGAAGTGAAGTTCGACGGTTTTATGATGTAGGCGTTGCTGGGATTCATCGTTTATTTGATAATATCGAACAAATTCAACAGGCAACAGTCTCCGTAGTAGTAGCAGGAATGGAAGGAGCTCTTCCGAGTGTTGTAGGTGGCCTCGTCTCACATCCTGTCATTGCGGTTCCGACAAGCGTTGGTTATGGTGCGAATTTCCACGGTCTGTCAGCATTACTGACCATGTTGAATTCATGCGCCTCAGGTATTAGTGTGGTGAATATAGACAATGGATTTGGTGCTGCTTACAACGCTGTCCTGATTGATAACATAGCGAAAAAAGGAGCCAAAAAAGGATGAAAACACTTTATATAGATTGTTTTTCAGGGGTTAGCGGAGATATGTTTATCGGTGCTCTCTTGGATGCTGGAGCAGATCCGGCCATTTTAGATAAAGAATTAAAAAAGCTTCATATTGAAGATGAATATGAATTGTCTTTGAAAAAGGTTGTAAAAAATGGGATTACAAGTACTAAATTTGATGTAGTGTTAGCGCATGACCACCAACATGAGCATGACCACCAACATGAGCATGACCACCAACATGAGCATGACCACCAACATGAGCATGACCACCAACATGAGCATG
>NZ_JBYTCJ010000026.1:0-24219 GCF_058790155.1 Neobacillus sp. FW104-15D2 | reverse complement strand
GACCACCATCATGAGCATGATCACCATCATGAGCATGATCACCATCATGCGCACGACCACCAACATGAGCATGACCACCAACATGAGCACGACCACCAACATGAGCATGACCACCATCATGAGCACGATCACCATCACCGATCATACAGTAATATTGTAAAAATGATTCAAGTATCCGATTTGGCACCCGAAGTGAAAGAGATTTCTTTAAGAATCTTTCAAAAAATTGGTGAAGCCGAAGGGCACATCCATGGTATTCCTTTAGAAAAGGTTCATTTTCACGAAGTGGGAGCAGTGGATTCAATTATTGATATTGTCGGAGCAGCAATCTTAATTCATCAATTAGGAATAGAGAAAATCAAATCTTCTGCAGTACCTGTTGGCACCGGAAAAGTACATATAGCTCACGGTATTTATCCAGTTCCTGCACCAGCTACACTTGAAATATTAAAAGGTGTACCCGTTGAACAAAGCAATGTAAGATTCGAGTTAACAACACCTACAGGAGCAGGCATCGTAGCTGTTCTGGCAGAAGAATTTTGCACCATTCCATCCATGGAAGTAAAATCAATCGGCTATGGTGCAGGTACAAAAACATTTAAAGATCATCCAAATGTTCTCCGTGTGATTATAGGAGAATAGGATGGGGGAATCAAAGATTATGAGAGGAGTAAAATATGGTTTCTCATCCTCATAACAATGAACATATTGATGATGAAATGATCAAGATGGAAGTTAATCTTGATGATGTTTCAGGTGAATGGCTCGGTTATGTCATGGATTTACTTTTTGACGCTGGAGCTAATGATGTCTTTTATACACCTATTTATATGAAAAAAAACCGTCCCGGGGTTTTGCTGCAGCTCCTTTCATCTCGTCATAAGTTAGATAAAATGAAAGAGATTTTGTTTAAAGAAACGACTACCTTAGGTGTCCGCTATTATCCTTTAACAGTGCATCGGCTTGAAAGGAAGTTTAAAATGATTGAAACGGAGTGGGGACCTGTTACGGTTAAGGAAGGGTATCATGCAGGCGATCTCGTACAAAGAGCTCCAGAATATGAAGAGTGTAAAGAAATTGCCAAACAACATAATGTCCCGTTGAAACAAGTATATGAACAGGTTTGGAAGACATTTGATCGAGATTAATGAAATAAGCAAAGCGGATAAGGTATAAGACCTTATCCGCTGTTTTTTTTAATCAGAAGTTAAATCCATAAATTCCATAAGAAAAACAAGGGCATCCGCCATAAGAAGCGAATGCCCTTGTTTTTCTAATCTAATTACTGGATGTATATTTCACTAGTAATGAAGGAGCAGAAGTCGGGAGGCTCATAGTCTGCCTGTGGAAAGTGAGCGTCGTGACCTCACTCAATAGTTAAGTGAACTGATCGCCTAAAGGGAGCAAAGGTTTACGCCACTTTAGTAAATTTAGGTAAATGAATCAGTTATTTGCCGGAAAGGGCCTCCAACCAGTAAAGTTGTTGAAAAATGTAACAAATTATTCTAAAATACCTACTTGACAAGATATTAGGGAGATAATAAAATAAGTATTGTTCACATGTGATGTAATAACCAACAGTTATTATGAGTTAAGTATTCTTTACAGCAAATACCTGATAAATGTGTTGCAATATTATGTATTTTTCCATTATCTAGGACATAGAGCTTTTAAAGCAAACCTTTAAAAGAATAGTAGTTTTAAACTTTTTATTTTTGACTTTAATTGTAAGCACTTGCAGTAAAGAGAAAGATGGAATGGACTTTATTTTTTTATCTATAATTGTAAGCATTTCCATATGTAAGGGAAGAATTAAAGGGTTAGAAAATAAAGGATTAAGGGCTCTAATTTTCATCTTTAATGTAAGCACTTGCAAGAGTGATGAAGAATGAAAGTGTTGGTTATTTGGAAAGGTAGTAGATACAATGCAGCATTTTTATAATCAAAATTACAAAAAAGAACATGGGGGAGAACGATTATGCCTTTAGTAATAATCGCAATAGGGGTACTATTATTACTTCTGTTCATTATGGGCTTCAAACTGAACACATTTGTTTCATTAATTATTGTTTCATTCATCGTAGCTTTAGGGCTTGGAATTCCAATGAAGGACGTTGTTCATTCAATTGAAACTGGTCTGGGCGGAACTCTTGGCCACATCGGTTTGATTTTTGGACTCGGTGCCATGCTTGGAAGGTTAATTGCAGATGCAGGTGGCGCACACCGTATTGCAACAACCTTGATCAATAAATTTGGTGCAAAAAGAATTGAATGGGCTATTTTGATTGCCTCATTTATTGTAGGGATAGCATTATTCCTTGAAGTAACCATCGTATTATTAGTTCCAATTATTTTCTCAATTGCAAAAGAATTAAAAGTCTCTATCGTAAAATTAGGTCTTCCAATGGTATCAGCTGCGTTAGTGGCACACGCCTTCTTACCGCCGCACCCAGGACCAATTGCTGTTACAGCTGAATATCATGCAAATGTAGGAATGGTTTTGGTTTATGGAATTATCGTAGCGATTCCAACTGTTATTTTAGCAGGTATTTTATATCCGAAACTCGCTCGTAAAATCGTACCAACTGCTTTTACTAGAGAAGGAAACGAGTCTTTTGGGGTTCATAAAACATTCAAATTAGAAGAAACTCCTGGTTTTGGAATCAGCGTATTTACAGCTTTGTTCCCTGTTATTCTAATGGCATTAGCTGCCATCATTGATATGACCCAGCCAGCTTTAGGATTTAAAGATAACGGGTTAATAGAATTTATTCGTTTTATCGGTAACTCCTCTACTGCTTTGGTGCTATCTGTATTGCTTGCCATTTATACAATGGGATTAAGAAGAAAAGTTCCAGTTAAGCACTTAATGGATTCTTGTTCTTCAGCAGTAAATGCATTAGGTATGCTTCTTTTGATTATTGGTGGCGGTGGCGCCTTGAAACAAGTAATTGTTGATGGCGGCGTTGGTGATTATATTGCTAAGTTATTTGAAGGTACCCATATGTCTCCAATCCTGTTTGCATGGATTGTCGCAGCCATATTACGTATCTGCTTAGGATCAGGTACTGTTGCAACATTAGCAACTCCTGCATTGGTCCTTCCTTTGATTTCAACTATGCCTGGCGTTAACTTAGAACTAGTTACACTTGCTACAGGTGCCGGAAGCGCGATTGCATCTCACGTTAATGATGCTGGTTTCTGGATGGTTAAAGAATCCTTGGGAATGTCATTGAAGGAAGCGTTTGGAACATACACGGTTCTTTCCACTGTTGTTGCCGTATCAGGTTTAGTCTTTACCCTAATATTAAGCGCAATTATATAAAAAAGAACAGAAGGGGCCATTTTATAGATTCTATAAAATGGTTTCTTTTTTTTGCTTTTTAGTTTGGTATAATGATAAAAATATATTTTTGAAATCGCTTTATTAAATACTTTTACTTTGGTCTGAATTCGCTTATAATTTAAATGTGTTGCAAAATGCACAGCATTTTATTGAGGATCTTTTAAAAAGAGATTTTGCATCAATTGATTTTCCAAGCATAAAGTTAAAGTTAAATATTCTAAAAACATTGAGATAGGTGGAATAAAAATGAACCAAAAGTATGAACGACTTAAAGAAATCTTAAAGGAGATGGGCAATGTAGTTGTTGCTTTCTCTGGCGGTGTCGATAGTACTTTGTTGTTAAAAGTGGCCGTGGATGTTTTAGGTAAGGAAAATGTATTGGCTGTCACCGCGGATTCTGAAACATATCCTTCGACTGAATTAGAGGAAGCGAAGAAGCTTGCTAATTTAATAGGTGCAACACACCAGGTAATTGAAACGTCTGAACTCAATATCCCTGGTTATGTAGAAAATGATCGTAACCGTTGTTATTTTTGTAAAAACGGGTTGTTTGAGGAAATCGTTCCAATCATGCATCAGAAGGGATTTAAAAATGTGGTATACGGCCTAATTGCTGATGATATGAATGAACATCGTCCAGGTGTGCGTGCAGCCAGGGAACATGGCGTACGCGGCCCGCTTCAGGAGGCTGATCTGTTTAAAGAAGAAATTCGTGAGCTTTCACAACAATTGAACCTGCCTACCTGGGAAAAACCATCATTCGCATGCCTATCTTCCCGAATAGCTTATGGTGAAAAAATTACTCAAGAAAAATTAACAAAGGTTGAAAAATCAGAGGCTTATATAAAAACCTTTGGTATTAGGCAGGTCCGTGTTAGGACTCATGAAGATATTGCAAGGATTGAAGTAGAGCCACAGGATATGCAGGTGATTTTAACAAACCACCAGGATATTATGGAGAACCTTCAAAAATTCGGATATAAATATGTAACTCTTGACCTGCAAGGCTATGTGAGCGGCAGTATGAACAAGGTGTTAACAACTAGTATGAATGAACAATAATTGCTCGATTAATAAGTAATAGAAGAGAGATCACTATTGGGAGGGTGTTGTGTTTGATTTTTGCGGTTAGAAGGAGTAGGGGAAATGATTAAAGCTTTGGTTATAGTCCCTTATGAGGGACTATATGAAATAATGAAAGAAATCAAACAGGAAGTTAAAGATATGGATTTGCATATCGAATTAGGGAATTTGCACGAAGGCGTGGCAATTGCCAAACAAGCTGAGGATAAGGGTTTCCATTTCATTATAAGCCGTGGCGGTACGGCATCCATGATTCAAGAGGCTGTATCCCTTCCTGTGATAGACATTCAGGTGTCTGGATATGATGTGTTACGCATTATAACGCTTGTAAAAGGTTTTTCACGAAAAGCGGCTATCGTTGGATTTTCAAATATCACACAAGGTGCTGCTACGATATGCAAGCTTCTAGATTTAGATATTAAAACCTTAACGGTCACAAAAGATACTGAGGTAAAAGACAAATTAACAAAATTAAAAGAGAGTGGCTATGAAGTAGTGATCGGTGACGTGGTTACAGTACAAACCGCTAAGCAATTAGGATTAACAGGAGTTCTGATTACCTCCGGTAAGGAAGCTATTTTTGATGCATTAGAGGAAGCAAGAAGGTCTTATCGAATCTTTTCGCAGCTTCAACAGGAGGTTTCCTTATATCAATCCCTTCTCGATTGTCACGAACTGGCGATAGGGGTTTTTAATAGAGAAGAAAAAATGATTTATGGGAACGAACCCTTCCATAATGAATTCCACTGGATGAATTTAGAGAATACTCCAGATATCCAAAAATTGATCCAGGAAACATTTCTACTGCGTGAAAAGCAAACAAAAACCCTTCACATCCATCATTCATTCTGGAAAGTAACGTCATATCCTAAAGATGATACGATTGTCCTATTTTTTGAGAAAAATCTCCCTCATCAAGTTTTGGCACAAAATGTTGATGGAAACCTAAATGCTGTGGAATTTCAGACTTCTCCTTCGTATATCCCCATTTCCGGGAAAAGCGAAAGTGTTCAAAATGTGACAAAGCAACTAGTAGAATACAGTAAAAGCCAAGAACCTGTATGGATATCCGGAGAAGAGGGAAATGGAAAAGAATTAATCGCCCATACCATTTATTTAAATAGGAAAACCACGAAGGACCCTTTTATCGTATTGCGTGGAGACTTATTAAGTGGAGATCAGCTTAAAGGTTTTATGAACGAAGACTTTTTTCAAAAATATGCTAATGGGATTATTTATTTTAAAAATATCGATAAATTAGACACTCCTTTCCAAAGGGAGTTACTGGAAATTTTAAAGAATGAAAATAAGGTGCAATGGATAGTTTCTTCTGATGGAAATATTGAGAAAAAGGTAGCTGCCGGTTCATTTAATCGTGAATTATATAATATTTTAAGTCAATTGAAAATATATATCCCTCCGCTGAGAGAGCGCAGAGAAGACATAGAGGATTTGGTTCATGTATTTATCTCAGAATTACATCCTAAGTATGGAAATGAAGTGGTTGGAATCCGTCTCGATGCTTTAGAGAAGATTGCTAGCTTTGATTGGCCTGGAAATGTCGAACAGCTTAAACAGGTAATCGAACAAGTATTTCTGCAAACGGATTCATATTATATCGAGAAAGAAGATGTTGAAACGGTCTTAAATCGATTAGCACAAGGCAAGAGCACTGATACGTTAACAAATATTGATATAAGCGGTACACTGGAAGAAATAGAAAAGCAGGTCATAACAAAAGTCCTTGAAGAGGAAGGGTTAAATCAATCAAGAGCGGCCAAACGCTTAGGAATTAACCGTTCTACCTTATGGCGCAAGCTAAAATAACAGCTTGCGTTTTTTGTTTTGTTAATCAAAGTTATTTCCATACTTTCTGTACGCACGACGGACAGGATAAGGAAGGCTTCGTCAGCATTATCATCGCACGAAGGAAAAGCACCTGCTTTTCCGAGGAAGTCCTAGTCATGCGAAAGGCACAGGACAAGGAAAGCTACGTCAGCTTTGCCTCGCACGAAGAAAAAGCATGGCTTTTTTGAGGATGTGCCGATTTGTGCGTGATAACTAAAACTAAGACATCTATCAAAGGACTGGCGAATTCAAAGGTTTACTGACAAATAACTCAATCGAGAGAGCACCTTAAAAAAGATATATTTGTTGCAAAATGCAATAAAAACAAAAATAATCTAATTTCTAGATAAAAATTCATTGCAAAATACAACGTTTTATTTTAAAATAAAAAAGTAGTCCTGAAAGCGTTTTAGGGCAGTGTGAATCACCATATTTAGGTCAAATATAATGTGTTGCAGAAAGAAAAGAATAGACAACCTACCAAGCAATCAGAATAGGCAGCTTAAGTCTAACGAAAAATAAGATATCGCAAACAACACAACCGATATTGCGTATAAAGGGGGTCGGGATGAAGGTGAAACTAGCAGTTATTGCAGATGATTTAACAGGCGCTAATGATACAGGTGTTCAATTTGCAAAACAAGGCTTAAATACAATTGTCCTTTTTTCAGATACAGAATTAAACTCTACGCATTTAAGTGAAGATGTCATTGTTTTATATTCAGAAAGCAGAGCATTAAGTTCTGAAAAGGCGTACGATGCCGTTTTTCATTTATCAACGCAATTGAACAAATTGGATGTATCAACAGTCTTTAAAAAGATCGATTCAACCATGCGGGGAAACATTGGTCCGGAAATTGATGCAGTAATGGATGTATTTAATTATAAGACAGCTTTTGTGGTACCGGCATTTCCGAAAAGTAATCGAATAACAGTAAACGGAAATCATTATGTCAATGGCGTACTTCTAGAAGAGACTGAAATTGCTCTTGATCCTGCCTGCCCAGTAAAAGAGAGTTACTTGCCAAAATTAGTGCAGGAGCAAAGTAAAAGAGAAGTCGAATTAATATCCATTTCTGATGTTCAAAAAGGAATAAGTCATTTATCAGAGAAAATGAAAGAGCTGTCATCTGGTAAAGGTCCAAAAATTATCGTTGTGGATGCAACTACTGATGAAGAATTAAAAACGATTGTCGATGCCGCTCAGTTTTTAGGTGAAAACTTTCTTTGGGTTGGTTCTGCGGGAATTGCTTATCATCTAACCAACACAGGAATTTCAGAAGAACAATTACGGAACGCACAGGTAGATGAACGACTTCCTGTCCTAGTAGTAGCTGGAAGTGTGAATCCTATTATTCAGCGTCAAATAGAAGATATGAGAGAGAAATATCATATAAATGAAATTGTTATCTCACCTGAAGAATTCTTTTATGAAGATAGGAGAAAACTTGAAATTGACCGTGTTGTAAAAGCTGGCCAGGCATTACTCCAAAAAGGTGATTTAGTGGTTACGACTAATCGTGAACGGGAAACGATAAATAGAGTTAAGGTTCTTCAACAACAGCTTGGTTTATCGAACTTCGATGTGGGTCATACAATTGCTCAGTCTATGGGTGAAATTGCAGGTCAATTAATTGAAAGCAATAATATTTGCGGTTCCATTTTAACAGGCGGGGATATTGCTGGAGCTACCTGTAAAGTATTAAATGGCGAAGGAATCCGTGTTATTGGTGAGGTAGAAGCTGGTATTCCTTATGGGAAATTGTTTGGTGGTTCCTATGATGGTATTCCACTTGTTACTAAAGCAGGTGCATTTGGAACGGAACAAGCATTATCAAAAGCGCTTCAAACCATAACCGAAATTAATGCACATGTGAAGAATTGCGATTGGCGTTATTCAAAAGTTTTATAAAAGCTTTTTTATTAAAGGTGTTTTAAAAGTAATTGTGGGTTTTGAACGATTGTTACTGAAGCTGAAGGCGTAAGACTCCTTCAGGAAAAGCTATGGCAGCAGATACTGCCTTGTGAAATAAGATGAGAAACGGGAGGAAATAAACATGGCTGCAAATAAACCAAGTATTGCTATTACAATGGGGGACCCTTCAGGAGTAGGTCCGGAAATTATCGCTAAATCTTTAAATGATAAAACTGTCTATGAAAATTGCCGACCATTCGTAGTTGGAGATCTTAAAATTTTAAAAAGAGCTTTAGAAGTAACAAATATTGAGCTTCAATTGAACAGCATTTCAAATCCTGAAGATGCTAAATTCGAATATGGAACAATCGACATAATTGATTTAGATTTAGTTTCTGAAGATTTACCATGGGGACAGGTTTCTTCTGAGGCTGGAAATGCTGCATTCCGCTATTTAGAAAAGGCGATCGGTTTTGCTAATGAGAAGAAAATTCATGGAATCTGTACTGCTCCTTTAAATAAAGAAGCACTTCATAAAGCAGGCCATATTTATCCGGGACATACTGAAATTTTAGCAGAATTAACAAATACGAAAGATTTCGCAATGATGCTATCTGCTCCTGGCTTAAGAGTTATTCATGTAACAACCCATATCGGACTTATTGATGCTGTTAAGAAAAATAATGTGGAACGCCAATATACAGTTATTAAACTAGCACATGATACTTTACAAAAAGCAGGAATTAAAAATCCTCGCATCGCCGTATGCGGAATTAACCCGCATGCTGGAGAAAACGGACTTTTTGGTAATGGTGAAGAAGAAGAAAAAATTATTCCTGCAGTAGAAAAAGCACAGGCTGAAGGAATTAATGTCCAAGGCCCGCTTCCAGCAGATACTTTATTCTTCAGAGCAAGACGCGGTGATTTTGATATTGTTGTGGCACAATACCACGATCAGGGACATGGTCCAATTAAAGTATTGGGTCTCGAAGCAGGAGTTAATATTACTGTCGGTCTTCCAATCATCCGTACAAGTGTTGACCATGGTACTGCTTTTGATATCGCCGGTAAGAACATTGCGGATGAGCTATCTTTAAAAGAAGCTATCCGTATGGCGATTGAATTAGCTCCTGAGGAATTGTAATAATAAAATAAGCAAACAGCCGAGCAAGAGGTCATAACTGATCTCTTGCTGGCTTTGTATATTCCGAAATAAAACTAAACCATAATCAATGTGTTCATTTTGAAAGGGGATCGTTTAATGTCTTTTCCTAAAATGGCTAAAATTAAGCAATATTTTGAAGTAGAAAGTCTAAAGGATATTCCTGCAGCGATAACAGATCAATTCACTAAAATAAAAGCAGATGAAAAAATAAAGCCTGGTATGGAAATTGCCATTACTGTTGGAAGCAGGGGTATATCCAATATTCCTACCATCGTTAAAAGTGTTGCCGAGGAGATTAAAAAAAGAGGGGCCACTCCTTTCATCATACCGGCAATGGGAAGCCATGGCGGTGCAACAGCTGAAGGCCAGATTGAAGTTCTAGACGGATTAGGTGTAACAGAAGAATCGACTGGCTGTCAGATTCGTTCATCCATGGAGGTTGTGGAGGTCGGAGTGACATCAGAAGGTATCCCTGTTTATGTTGACAAGCATGCTTATAATGCGGATGGAATTATCGTTATGGGACGCGTTAAGCCGCATACTGATTTTAAAAATAAGATTGAAAGCGGCGTTTTAAAAATGGCTTCAATCGGTATGGGAAAACACAAGCAGGCATTGGCTTTACATACTTATGGCATTAAGGGTATCAGTGAAATGATGCCTGAGGTTGGTAAAGTAGCAATTAGCAATTCCAAAACTCTATTTGGTATCGCCATTGTAGAAAACGCTCATGAGGAAACAGCTATCATTGAAGCAATCGAAAATGACGAAATTGAAGAACGCGAAAGAGAATTATTGAAAAAAGCATTTGATTTAATGCCAAGTCTTCCGGTTGATGAAATGGATATCTTAATTGTTGATGAAATCGGTAAAAACTTCAGTGGTACAGGTATGGATACGAATATTATTGGCCGGATTCGTGTATTAGGTGTAGAAGAACCGAAAAAACCGGGCATTAAATATATAATTGCTTCTAATTTAAGTGAGGCAAGCCACGGTAATGCATTAGGCATTGGTTTGGCCGATTTAACAACTCAGCGTTTGTATAAAAAAATCGATTTGCAAAAAATGAATGAAAATGTAGTTACAAGTACATTTTTAGCTCGGGCTAATATTCCAATTGTTTTGGATAACGACCAGGAAGCTTTAAAAGCAGCTTTACGTGCTACCTGGGGTGTTGTTGAGGAAGAGGCCAGAATTGTAAGGATCCCAAATACTCTTCATTTAGGCGAGTTATTTGTATCTGAAGTGATATTTAATGAGCTGAAGGATAAGAAAAACATCGAGGTATTAGAGGATCTCCAGGAAATGAAGTTTGATGAAGAGGGTCATTTCTTGCCTATGTCTGTTATTCATTAAAAAAATGACTTTCTGGTGAAGTGTTTAGATTCCTTTATATTAAAAAATAACAAAAAAGCGGCTTCTAAATAGAAGCTGTCAGAGTGTCGACAAAAGGCAGCGAGACAGATTTCGCTGCCTTTGATTTTTAGAAAAATTCATTTGGAAGGAGTGATTTGCGCTCCAGGTGCTTGCTTTCCGGGGGGCGTTCGTCGAGCCTCCTCGGCGCAAGGGAGCGCCTGCGGGGTCTCGCCTGGAACGCTGATCCCCCAGGAGTCAAGCACCTTCTGCTCCAATCTACAAGTATCGTTACTAATAGAACGATACACTAGATTATTGGTGCTTTGGTGTCCCCCTTTTGGCACCTACCATGTCCAGGTGGCCAGTTTCTTCAGGTTCATGGCAGCAAACGTAAGCATCCGCCTTCGATCGTTTCCTTGCTTTTGGTATATATTTGTTTTACTTCATGCGGGTGCCGTGCATGTTCAGCCTCTTCCAGGTATGCCTCCCAAATATGGCGCTGGATGAGCTTTTGGTGATTCTTACTTTCCGTACATTGGTTAATTAACGGGCAACTGCACAGACAGACGGATTTGATTTATACTGTCAATATCCTTCCTTCGTGGTAGTCGAGTAATTCAGTGTTTGCCCTTCTAAGCAAATGTAGCAGTTGTAATACTCTTCATATACATAGTCACTCTTGCGGAAAAAACCGTCCTTTGTTTTAGGGCGTGTGTAGGGAAGAACGGGAAGCATCTGGTTCTCGAAGAGATAGTTTGTGATTGCAGGTGTCTTATAAGCTGCAACGGCTGCGACAGCGAGCGGCTTCACAATCTTTTCTATAATCTTCTTAACAAGAGGCTGTAGGAGATGGCTGTCATGGACATTCCCCGGTGTCACTACAGTGCCCAATAAAAACCCCTTTTCATCCGTTGCAGCGTGAAAGGAATAGTCAAATTGTTTGGTCCGTTCATCCTTTACATAATAGCCGCTTTCAGGGTCAGTCGTGCTCTCCTTGATTTCCTTCCATTCTTCCTTTTTAAACTTCTCGGGAGGGAAGGGTTTCTTCCCATGTTCCTCCCGGTCCAGGTTCAATTCCAACTGAAGCTTCTCTTCATAAGTCTGCGCTTCCTTGAGGACGACTTTCTTATCAAACTTGCGTTTGTTGGCACTCGCTTTTACATGGGTGGAGTCCACAAATACATGGTCAGCAGACAACAACCCTTTTTCCATGATTTCATCTAGGATGCGGTAGAAGATCTGTTCAAACACTTCAGAATCTTGATAACGGCGCTCTTAATTCTTACCGAAGGTGAAGAAATGAGGAACATCTGTGTAAAATCCAAAAACCCGGCCGGGTCAAGCTTTCGGACCAGATGGTCTTCGGGGACCAGTTGATCAATCGTCAGCATCTCTATTTGGTCACGTTCGTCGGGTTGGTACTTGGTCATCATTTGTAGTTCACCTCATAGTCGTTTTAAAAAGGAGAGCTTGAAACCCATTGATTGGAGCGGAGGGTGGCGACTCCTGCGGGATCAGCGGGACAGGTGAGACCCCGGAGCTGCTTTTAGCAGCGAGGAGGCTCACTGCCCGCCCCGCGGAAAGCGTCCACCCGCAGCGCAAATCAAAAGAGTCTTTTACTTAATATCATTTTAAAAAGAAAAAGACTGCAGGCAAACTCTAAAGAGTTTGCCTGCAGTCTGGCGGCTTCTAAATAGAAGCTGTTTTTTTGTATTCTAAATCTGCTTTTCACATAATTAGCGGTAGCTGGAAAGTAATTTAATGCAAATTTAATTAATAGTTTAGAAAATGTTAAGCTTGCGGGATTATTCTTAACGTATAAAAATAGCTTGATATGGGGGTTATTATGTTATCACATTTAGATTTAAATGCTTTTCAATTCATAAATCATTTAGCTGTTAGTGAGAGGGTGCTAAATCCCTTAATGATTTTACTGGCTGAACGCGCTGAATATATCTTTTTTGCAGGCCTTATTTTCTATTGGTTCTATAAGATATCGAAGAGTGAGAATCGTAGAATGGTCGTAGAGGCTTGCCTGGCAGCTTGTCTGGCTTTGGGGATTAATGTACTGATTGGGATGTTTATTTACCGTGACAGACCCTTTGTTCATCACCATGTCAATTGGCTGATTCCTCATGCGAAAAATGATTCCTTTCCAAGTGACCATGCAACCGGGTCATTTGTCATTGCCATGGCTATTTGGCAATGGAAAAAGCGCGATGGATGGTTATGGCTTCTTTTAGCAGCAGGTATTTCCTTATCTCGCGTATGGACAGGCGTTCATTATCCAGCAGACGTTATAGCAGGAATGATAATTGGTACTGTCTCAGCTTTTACTGTTCATAAACTTGCTAACAGTTCAAAAATGGTTGGTAAGTTAATTACTCTTTTGATTAATCTATATACGAAGATAGAGGGTTTAATTTTTAAAAGAAAAGCTATTAATTCTTAGAGAAGATGGTTAAAATCCATCTTCTTTTTTATTGCTTATCAGTGGTAAAATATGGGTAAGTTGTTTTGATGAAAAGAGTGGAAGGAAAGATGGCTGAGCTGCTTGTTTGGTTTTTTGGATTGGTGCTTATCCTATTTTATGGAAAGTACGCTATTCATATTTATTTACACAAAAACACAAAATGGAAGTACATCTTTTCTTTATGTTTATTCATTTTCGGTCTTCTTGGCTGGTTAATTGTGTGGCTTGGATTAGGCTGGCTGGAAATAGGGATAGTCAGCACAGGCTTGTTAATGTTATCGTTATGTTCTTTTTCACTAGCGTTTTGTATCGATCGGATTACGAAAAACAAAAAGAATTCGTTTTTGGAAGGAGAAAGGTAAATGGAACTTATTGATAAGGCTCTTCAGGTCGCGAGTAAAGCACACCGAAATCAGAATCGAA
This sequence comes from Neobacillus sp. FW104-15D2, assembly GCF_058790155.1. NCBI lineage: Bacteria > Bacillati > Bacillota > Bacilli > Caryophanales > Bacillaceae > Neobacillus > Neobacillus sp. FW104-15D2. The sequence goes on along the minus strand of NZ_JBYTCJ010000026.1, from coordinate 10,607 downwards.
AAGGAACGGATATTCCGTATATCAGTCATCCGGCAGCAGTTGGAATGATTTTATTAAAAGCAGGATACGAGGAAGCAGTCGTAGCAGCAGGGATTTTGCATGATACTGTTGAGGATACATACATAGAGCTTGTAGATATTAAGGAATGGTTTGGAGCTGAGATTGCTGAAATGGTAGCTGGATGTTCCGAACCGAATAAGGAGCTTTCTTGGGAGGATCGTAAAGAGCATACAATAGAATTTTTAAAAACAGCTTCAGAAGAAATCCGGGCAGTTGCCTGTGCTGATAAATTACATAATATCCGCTCGATCATTAAGGATTATGGAGTGGAGGGGGAAGCCGTCTGGAAAAGGTTTAACCGCGGCAGAGACCGGCAGGAATGGTACTACCGAAGCTTGGTTGAGAGTCTAGGCCATACATCAAACTTTGAACTGCTCAAAGAATTCCAGCTAGAGGTTCAGCGTTTATTCCAATAGAGGAGAGATGATTCCAGATGAAAGAATCTTTTCCTTACCGGGCCGACTTATATAAGCTGATCCCCGTTTCAGAAATATCTGTGTTAAATGGGATGAGGAGTCTGCCCCAGCCACAAAAAAGACTGCTCTGGGAGATCATCAAAATAACCTCCAAAGATGGGCTTGCCATTTATTACGGGAAATTGATTGACCTTCAAATATTATTAACCCAAGGGCTGATTGAGCAAAACCAATTTTACCGGGGGAAGGGAATCAGCCTCTTCGTTCTTCCTAGGGCTCAGCATCTCCTCAGGCAATTGATACGAAAAATAGAATGAAACAGTTACCTAAATCAAAACTTAACCAAAAAAGGTTAGGAGAAGGGGATTTACCATTCGCCTGAAGAAATTCAAAATGCGGAACTGGCGGCTCTGCATAATGAGTTTGCCACCGTCTTAACGACGGACGAAATATTGGTTCCCTTATAAGAACATAAATGACGTGTGTATCGGCACACGTCATTCATCTTTTAAATTCAGAAAATCATTAACTTCTCCAACAAGGCCATCAAGGGGATAGCTTTTGTACAATTTGCCTGCTAAACGAATAGGATCACCAAAAAAATACCGTTCATAATGGGTTTGCCTTGTTCCAAACGAACTCATGGTTAGGTCCCAGGCTAAACGGAATATTTTCACCCGGTCCTCTGCGTCTTTACTCGAACCCTGTAAATACTGGTCAAGGTCTGTTCTAAGCTCAGAATGAAAGTCTTTTTCGGACGGGAGAGTCACTATACCGCTAGCTCCAATTAACTGGATTATTTCACAAAAACGCGGATATAACCGGGGGAAAATGACACTCGCGGCTTGCAGAGGAATATAACAGGGCCTTATATTACCCCATTCATCTAATTCGGCATGATTTTCTGATTTATCGGCCAGTGCTTTCATTGTTTCAAGCCCCACGATGATTTCAGAAAGTTTTTCCTGTATATGCTGATAGTCTCCAACATTAATGGTTTGTACTAGAAGCTCTGCAATACCTAACAAGAATTCTATTTTTACTATTTGTCTGGTTATAACCTGATGAATAGCATTCGGATAAAAAGAACTTTGCAAAATAAAGATGTTGGCGGCTTCTAGATTGTCATAAAAAAAGACTCGATCCCAAGGAACTAAAACATTGTCAAAAACAATTACCGTATCCATTTCCTCGTATTTCGAACTTAAGGGATGATCAAAGGCTGATTCGCCGCCAACAAAGGATTCGCGGCATATAAATTTCAATCCTTTTGTATCAGAAGGGATAGAAAACGCGAAGGCTTCGGTGGGATCAAATAATCCAGGAGCTGAATACACTAATACTTCATCTGTAATTCCACCTTGAGTAGCGAGAAGGCGAGCTCCTTTTATGACAAGGCCTTTTTCATTTCGATCTATGACTTTTGCGGCAATGGGGTCTTTAGAGTCCTCGAAATACAGATGAGCACGGTTAACTTGAGGGGTAATCAGAGTATGGGTAAAGGATAAGTCCTCTTCTAAAGCCCTATTATAGAGGGCAATTATATTCTCAGGAAAACAGTTTTCTTTACCTTTTAAAATATTTGCAGTGGAAGCAAAACTCATGATAGCCGTGTTCATATAATCCGGACTTCTTCCCATCATGCCGTTTGTGTGTTTTGCCCAAATTTCAATCATTTTCCGTCTTCTTTCTAAGTCTTCCTTTGTCTTGGGCTGCAGGTAAGAAAGTCCAACAGGATTTCCAGTTATGGGTGATATAAAAGTCATTTGGCATGTAAGATTAGGGTCATTTTGCAAATCGTAAAGTGCCGCTTTCGTTTGTATAATCCCTTTAAATGCGGGGTGTTCAGAAATATTGCTTTCAATTTTTTTCCCGTTATACCATATTTCCGTCTTCTGCTTGTTTAAGCGATCAATAAATTCTTTCCCATTAATTGCACCCATTTAAACACTCCTTATTCATTGGACAATTATATAGAAGGTACTAGTCTAGCTAGTTTTATTTTATTGGAAAAGTAGTCATTATGTTCTACACATTTTCTTGTGAGATAAGCCTTGTTTTTAAATGGAAGGAGCGTAACTAAAGTACTGGTTATTCGTCTATATGAAAGGGGGGATTGGGTGAAAAGGATACTAATACTGCCATTTATGATTGTTATATTAGGGTCATTCTTACTCAGCTGTTCGTATCATTCTGGCAAGGAGCAAAAGATAAACAAAGTGACAAATGTAAAATTTAACGAGATTACTAAAATTGTTTTTTATGATGGCAGAGGCTGGAATAAGCCTGTTACCATTGATAACAGTAAGCAGGTAAAGGACTTTCTTCAAATGGTGGACCATTATATTGTAAAAGAAGAAAAGAATCATGAAGCTTCTGTTGGGTGGATCCATAAGGCAAACTTTTATAGTGGAAACAAAAAGATAATGGGCATCACATTTACAAATCCATTAAATATAGACGGGGAGTACTATGAAATTGTAAAAGGGAAGCTAAGCACCAGAGATATTGACCATTTTATAAGTTCGGTTGATCCAAACTGGAAAAAGTAAAGCACCTTTTCTCAAGGTGCTTTCATTAGTTTGGTTTATGAAAGGGACAATTCGGTAAAGTGGTGTCGTCATCGCGTAAAAAATATTGTTTCCATTCATTATTATCATTTTTTCCATAAGTATTTAAATCAGGGTGAATATCGATTGAATCATAGTTCCGTAGTCTATCCCGCACATGTGAGCGTATTTTTTTTGCCTGATTTTCAGATTTGTTAAATTCCTGAAGGACCCACCGGGGGGTAATTGCCAGCATGAAATAATCAAAATGCCTGCTTTTTCTGTTGATATGCGCGGGAGACGCACAGTACATAAAATATTGTTCACGATTAAAACAAAACTCCCACATAGGATTATCGGGGTCAGGAGGGATATGGTCCGGCCATTTCATTCCATCTCGTTTGGCAAAGCCATTTAACTGTTCCCAAAACAATTGTTCAAATTGTTCCATGCTCAAAATGTCAGGTGTTTTATAAAAGATAATCAGAGAAGTGTAGCCTCCAATTTCTTTAAATATAGAGGAATAATCACTAAGCATCCCAGCTGCTTCATCAATTGAAGAAGCTTTCCCTGGATCATCGGCAAATCCATAAAAAAAATGATTTTTGGCATAACCAATTGTCGCAGGAATGCAGGGGAATGGTTTTTCTTTATCTAACATTTTGTCTTCGAATTTTTCCAGAGCGCTTCTTTCCCAATGTTTCAGCTGATTCCGTTGGGAGGCATCATTTGTATATAAACGTTTCAGATCTATCACCTCCTAATTGCTCTTACAATATATTCGGCAATAAGAATTACCTGTGAATGTCCGTGTCGAATTTGGGCAGATGCATAGGTAATATTCTTCAATAATAAATCGGCGAACGTATATCGTTTTATGGTTCGCGTTTTTTCTTTTCAAGAAATAAACGGCCCTATTTTGGCGCTATTTGACATACAAAAGTATAATTATGTCGTTTTTGTGTAGATTTGGTTAATTGCTATTTTGGTATTTTGATTTGGTCTATAATGGTTGTGAAGGAAAATTGTACTACTTTTCGAAAAATTTCATGAAACCGGGGGGTTAAAGGGGGAATGTGTATGATTGAATAAAAAAAAGAACCCATGAGCGATTTGTGTCCGAGAAGACAGCGCCCATGAGTCCTTGGCTGTTGGATTACCAACTATGTAAGTATACCGTTTTATCTTTAAAAAAGGAAACATTATCATAGGGGGAAATATTTTTGAGGATAATACCATTTTATATAATTGATAAAAAAATGAATATGATGATGGGGGAGTATGATAAAAACGGAAAGCTGTGTACGAGGGTGATGGAAGAAGTCCTTTCATTCCTCGTCGATAAGACACCTATTCAAATTCTTGATGAATCTCTTAAATATATAAATTCAGATTTAAGGGCAGCCATTGCCAGTGCTAAAACAATTGTTCCAAGCACCAGTATGGTTCCAGTTGTCATTAATCCATTTCATGAGATTGTGGTATTTTCCCATAAATCCATGAATAATGAGGATGCCATCATCTTTAATGAAATCAAAATTTACAACACAATGGCTCAGGGTCTGAAAACTAAAGTAGTCTTTCATAGCGGCCACTCCATTTTGGTCGATGACCGATTGACTCCTTTTAATCATAAACGTACGGCTGCGGCCGATCTGCGGAAAATCACAGCAAGCAGGTTAAGGTTCCCGGAGAGGATTATATTTAGACCCGAAGGCACGCATGAATTTAAAAAAGGGGCCAACGGAAAGTATAATTTTAAAGCTCTGGAAGAAAAGGGAGAAGAATAGGTGAGAGAGCAGCTGGGAATTCCGGCTGCTCTTTTTTAATCCTTGCTCTAACTTAAAAATGTCTGTAGCAGGAGGTATACATTTAGGATTATAATAACGGCTGCCACAAACCAGGCAAGTATTTTTAACCATAAGGGATTGACGAACTCACCCATTTTGTTTTTATCGCTTGTAAATGAAATAAGAGGTACTACAGCAAATGAAAGCTGTAACGATAAGATCACCTGACTTAATATCAGTAGTTGGGCTGTGCCGCTTTCACCATAAAGTGCTGTAACAATTACAGCTGGGACAATGGCAATGAGGCGGGTAATCAGTCTTCTAAACCAAGCCGGTAAGCGAATATTTAGAAAACCTTCCATAACGATTTGACCAGCAAGGGTACCAGTCAAGGTGGAGTTTTGACCAGAGGCAAGCAGTGCTACTCCAAATAAGATACTGCCCATGGCTGTTCCTAACAGCGGTGTAAGCAAATGATAAGCATCATTAATTTCTGCCACTTTAGTCATTCCTGCTTTATGAAATGTAGCAGATGAAACAATTAGGATGGCTGCGTTGATAAATAAGGCAAAGAACAGAGCAATTGTGGAGTCCCAGGTTGTATATTTGATAGCTTGCCGTTTCCCCTTAATGGTATTATCATACTTTCTGGTTTGAACAATGGAAGAGTGAAGATATAAATTATGCGGCATGACCGTAGCTCCTAATATGCCAATTGCGATATAAAGCATAGTTGGGTTGCTAATAATCTCTGAACTAGGGACAAAGCCTTTTAATATTCCTCCTATTTCAGGCTTTGAAAGAAAGATTTCAGCAGCAAAACATCCGCCAATTGTTATAATGAGTACGATCACAAGGGTTTCGATATAACGAAATCCTATATTTTGCAACAGGAGTACCACTAGTACATCTAAGGCTGTAATGATAACTCCATAAATCAGTGGTATGCCAAATAATAAATTTAAGGCGATGGCTGAACCTATTACCTCTGCTAAATCACAAGCAGCAATCGCTAATTCGCATAATATCCATAACCCCATAGCAACTGGTTTGCTGTAATGATCGCGGCATGCCTGAGCTAAGTCTCTTCCTGTTACAATTCCAAGCTTTCCGGCAAGTGCCTGTAGCAGAATAGCCATTAAATTGGATAATAAAATGACAGAGAGCAGGCTATATCCAAATAGAGAACCCCCTGCAATATCCGTTGCCCAGTTGCCTGGATCCATATAACCTACGGCTACTAAATACCCTGGCCCTGCAAAGGCCATAAATTTTTTAATCCATGAGCCTGACTTGGGGATGCGAATACTTCGATAAACCTCCGGTAATGTAGGCTGGCTCCGTTTATTTCTCCATCCCTCTTCGGGTGAAAGTTGCAGTTCTTTTACCTCTTCACTCATAATATCCTCCCTGAATTCTGTATTTGTGTGTTTTTTTTAAAAAGTTGCATTAAGGAAACTTTTTGTCTTGTAAAGAAATTATATGAAGGAGTACATAAATCGTTCGTAAAAATGTTGAATATAGGAATTATTTTTGGATTAAGGAAACTTTTGTGGTTGTATAAAAAATCTATACAGAAGGAAGGAGTATAATTCCTTCCCGAAGCAATTCAATCACCATTATGAACTCCTTCAATAATCCACATGCCGGAAGGAGAGAATGGTATTCAAGAATTCTTTCCTTTCTTCTTCCGTTCTTGGTATGTCTCCAGCTTTATGCCTATTCCACAAGGGATATTTAGCTCTGCGGATAGTTTTCTCGTCAGTGTTGTTTTTCCGCTTCCTTCCGAACTGAGGAAATGTATTTTCCATTTTATTTAATCACCAACTAAAATTTTTGAATGTCATTTCTACTAAGCCAATAAAAACTCTTTTTTAAAAAATTACTATGTATTTGTTCGAAAGGATAAAAAACCCAAGGGTATTTGAAATTTGGCCGTTAGGAATGAGATTTGACGCGGGGTTTGTTCTGTATTTGAAAACAAGCCGGCTCGTTTGGAAACTGCTCTTACCGTTATGGTAAAGGTACCCGGGAATACAGTGTAAAGCGCGCTTTCCGAAAGGTTACAAATGGAAAGCTTTGAAGAGCTATCTCAAAAATACTCACCCATGATTCACAGGATTATTCAGTCCTTAAACATTTATAAAAATAAAGATGAATACCTCCAATTGGGATTAATTGCCCTCTGGAAAGCAAGTCAGCGATACAATTTTGATAAAGGAAACTTTTCGGCCTATGCCTATGCCTATGTGAGAGGCTCGCTTATGAATGAAATGACGACAAAAAATCATAAAGAGGAAAAAATGGTTTATCCCAAGAATGAGTTTTGGGAGTTAATTGAGGATGATTCGCCAGTTTATTTTCTTGAGGAAGATTTGCTATTGGATTATTGCCGGCGTTCAAAACTCTCAGATAACCAGACTAAGTGGGTTCTGTACACCTTTATAAAAGGATTTACTATAAGAGATATAGCTGACATAGAAAACCTGTCAATATCAGCAGTTAAAAGGTGGAAGGAGGGGCAATGGAGAAACTGAAAAAGAGGATAAAAGTATATTGATCCATTAGGCTGCCGGATGATCTGCCATTTCCTTCGGCAGCTTTTCTCTTTTACGCATCATAATAAAAAAGAGTATGAAATAAAGCAGCAGCAAGAGCGGCGTATTCCTGTGTCGTTGCTTCTATCATAATGGTATCAATCATCGAAATCTTCGTCGAGGAAGGCATCGAAACAGCAGCAATCTGATTGTTATCGCATTTTAAATGGCCATTACCCTTAAAATCCTTTTCAAAGTAATAACTGCGATTGGAAAGTGAAAACGAATAAGCTAATTCAAGCAACTGGACGATATGCTGTTTAATGGGAACATTCTGTGCAGTAAGATGTTCAGTTAATCTATATCGGATGCCAGGAAAGGCACAATTTAAGCTATAAACCGGCTTTCCATTTGGTAAGGTAATCTGGTAACAATGGCGGACTCCATATCGCAATGTAAGGTCAGCAATTGTACTAAGGAAACCAAGGCTCTGTTTTTGCAGCAAAAAAACAGTTTCACCTTCTTCGTTTATTACCGGAATTTTTGTTTTGAGCAGCACTGCGTCGGGAACTTCATAAGTTAAGTGATACATCATTTTCCTCCCGGCTTGTCGTAAGTCTTTTTCATAATATTAGATGAATATGCCCTTTCTTACCAACCATTGTAGAAGATAACTGAGATGTCTAACTTCTAAAGAATGATACGATTAGGAAAAAAGGATTTAGGAGATCAGAACAAATGGGGTCATTAATACACTTTTTTACGATTTACCATGGAATAAATTGAATTCTATTGAAAAGTGTAATGAGTAAGGGACGGTTCGAGTTAATAATATTGTCAAAATACTCATAAGGAAACGTTTCTATGAAGCTTATAATTAATTCAGGGACATTACATTGATATAAGGAAGAGCATAAATGAAAACAAACAGCATAAAATAAGAGTTGTAAATTTAAACTCAAAAAAAACGATAAAATCTATTTCGTTTTTTCCGTTGGAGTTGTAATTTTTTCTTGTTTGTTCATAGTTCGTTCATATTTAACAGGTATGATAGTTTTTGGGAAATGAATCAATACTTTTCCATACTTGCCACAAAAATAGGCCAAAGGATAGATAAAAAATATGTTATAATAGGTTTTCAATTCGTTTACCGGAGCTTTTGGTAGGTGAGAGGAGATAAGAATGGATAAAAATAAACTTCTAAAAAAATTAGAAAATAGTAATATAGTCTTTTTTGCCATCGCTGTAATTTTATTTTGGATCAAGACTTATGCAGCATATCAATCAGAATTTAAATTAGGTATAGATAATAACTTACAAAAGTTTTTGTTAGCTATAAACCCGATTAGTTCGGCTTTATTTTTTATCGGACTAGCTTTGCTTTCTAAAAAACATGCAAAAAAAATTATGATAGTAATCAATTTTCTATTGTCATTTGTTTTATATGCTAACATTGTTTATTACCGATTCTTCAATGACTTTATAACAGTACCGGTTTTAATGCAGGCGAAATCCAATGCAGGACAGTTGGGAGACAGTGCAAACTCCCTAATGAACTTGCTTGATATTTTTTATTTTACGGATACGATTGTCCTTATCGTACTTGCATTAACAGTATTCAAAAAAGCAGTATCAAAAACACGTAAATCCTACCAAGTTGTTCTTTTATTATCTGTAAGTACTTTTCTTTTTAACCTAGGATTAGCAGAAAAGGATCGTCCACAATTATTATCGCGTTCCTTTGATAGAAACTACCTAGTTAAATATTTAGGGGCATATAATTTTACCATTTATGATGCCATCCAAAATATTCGAACTTCAAGTGAGCGGGCAATGGCCAGCAGCAGTGATATTACCAATATCCAGAACTACCGAACAGCTCATTATGCGGCACCAAATCCTGCTTATTTTGGAAAAGCAAAAGGAAAGAATGTTATTTATGTTTCACTTGAATCATTCCAGAATTTCATGATTGATTATAAAATGCCTGATGGACAAGAAGTAACACCATTTTTGAATTCCTTGGCACATGATGGCAGCACGTTCTATTTTGATAATTTTTACCATCAAACGGGACAAGGTAAAACATCGGATGCAGAATTCTTAATGGAAAACTCTTTATATCCTTTAGGACAAGGTGCGGTATTTGTTAACAAAGCTCAAAACACATACCAGGCAACTCCTGCAATTCTGGGTCAGCAAGGCTATTCATCTGCGGTATTCCATGGTAATTATAAGACCTTCTGGAATCGTAACGTAATGTATAAAGCCTTGGGCTATGATCAGTTCTACGATGCGGAGTATTATGATATGAACACTCCGGGAAATACAAAGAACTACGGTATGAAGGATAAGCCTTTCTTCCAGGAATCTATGCCAATGCTTGAAGGCTTGAAAAAGCCATTCTATACAAAATTTATATCCCTATCTAACCATTTCCCATTTGAAATGGATCAAGAGGATACAAACTTCCCAGCAGGGGATTTTGGCGATTCAGTCGTAAATAATTATTTCCAATCTGCTCATTATATGGATGAGGCCCTTAAGCAATTTTTTGATGCCTTAAAGGCGGATGGATTATACGATAATACTGTCATTGTCCTTTATGGTGACCACTACGGTCTTTCTGAAAATCATAATACAGCTATGGCAAAAGTCCTTGGTGTTCCTAAAATTACACCAGCTATCAATGCGCAGCTTCAGGAAGTTCCATTGTATATCCACGTGCCAGGTGTAAAAGGCGGAGTCCAGCACCAATTTGGCGGTGAAGTAGATGTTCGCCCGACACTTCTTCATTTACTAGGTATTGATACTAAGGATTACATTGAATTCGGGTCAGATTTATTATCAAAAAATCGCCGCAACTGGACGTTATTTAGAAATGGTGATTTCGTATCTCCTGGGGTTACAGCCATAGGCGAGAAATACTATAATCCAGTGACTGGTGAATTACTGCCTGATCAAAAGGCATATAAATCAATTTCGAATGAAGTAACAACTGAACTTCAAGTATCTGACGAAGTAGTGAATAAAGACTTACTCCGTTTTTATACACCACAAGGATTTAAACCGATTAATCCTAATGCGTATTCTTATTTAGGACCTACCGGAAAATCCAAGCCATCTAAAGAAAAAACAACTGCAACTGAATAAGCAGTCAAAAGAGAGAGGGATATAGTGATCCATACCCCGAATAACGGACACGATTAAAAAAGTGCCCCTTATTCGGGGTTTTTGTGTTCCTCAGAAAAAATC
>NZ_JBYTCJ010000025.1:0-83502 GCF_058790155.1 Neobacillus sp. FW104-15D2 | reverse complement strand
CGATGATAATGCTGACGAAGCCTTCCTTATCCTGTCCGTCGTGCGTTCAGAATTTAGGGATATAAATTCTGATTAGCCAAAAAAAGATCGCCTCAGCGATCCCATTTTAGTTCAAAAATTTATTTAAAGCCAGAGCGAAAGAAACTCTTCTTTTCTTAATAGGTTCAAATTCCGCTGCTTCTACAGATACAAGAAAATTCAAAATATCTTCTGCTGCATGTCTGTTGATGAATTCTTTCTGTGATTTGATGATCGAAGATAAACGTTTCTCATTATGGTCTAACAATTCTTCCATTATCGATGTAAGATTTTTAGTGTCTTGGCAAAAAATTCCTAAATTATGCTTTTCGGCAAACCTTGGATTATCTTTTTCTTGCCCTGGTAAAGCGCCTGTAATAATAATTGGTAAATTAGTCGCAATACATTCAAACATTACATTTGGGCTTCCTCTAGTAATCGCAATATCTGCTGAAAGCATCAATTCTTGAATATTCTTTACAAATCCATAAATCTTGGCACGATCTCCGAAGCGACCCTTTAAAGAAGATTCCAATTCCACTTTTAATGTTTCATTTCTGCCCGCAATCATACTTACGGTACAGTCAAAATGTTCAAGAAGCTCTTCTGCAATGGCGCTCATATTGCCTACACCTTCACCACCGCTCATCAATAAAAAGTTGAAATGTGATTTCCCGTTTTTCCGGATCTTGGTTTTGGCATTAAATCTTTCCCGAACAGGAAATCCAACTACATTGATTTTTTCTTCAGGAACCCCAAATTCTAAACATTTTTCTTTTGCTTCCTCGGTAGGACTAAGGATAAAGTCCGCTCTTTTGTCCGCCCATAAAGGATAAATATTCACTAAATCCGCAATAAGGGTGCCAAAAGGAATGTGTATATTTTCTTTACGAAGGATATTAATGACAGAGCCATTGAAATTAGGATGAAGCGATAAGATCAAGTCAGGTTTTACTTCATTTAGTACAGTCAGTAAATTCTTTCGAATCATTACTTCGATAAACTTGTCCACTAGATAAGAATTCTTAGCAGAGAAATGCCAAATCGCGTTCCAAAGCTGGGCAGAATATCGAGTAATGGGTCCATAAGATTTACCAATGTTTAATAACGCGGATCCACCTAAAGCAAAGCCGTCAACCACATGTAAAACAACTTGTGTATTCACACCAATTTTTTCTTGTAATGATTCAGCGATACTTTTATGTCCATGACCAGTATGGTCCGAAGAAATGACCAGAATTTTTTTATTCATAGATATCAACCCTTTCTATATTTCTTTCCTATTTACTAACTCCATCTCTTCTTTCTCCTTTAAATGTCTTTACAGGAAAGGAGTTAGTAAAAGGAATGGCTTTATCTATATTTATATCAAGCGTATATAGTCACTTGATTTATTTTAAAAAAGCATAGCTTTTTTTTAGAAACCTTACTATTTTCCATTTCATTTATATAGTTTTAAAGTAAATGATTTGCTTTTTACACTTTTAACTATAAACCTTTTTTATTAAGAAATTATTAAATTCATCAATTTAGGTAAAAATTAACGCAGTGAATAGTATGAATCTATTGTTTTAAATATCTTTATTAATTTTTCCAATATAATAATTTCCAAATAATTGAACCTACATGGTATTTAATTTTTTTAGTTCTATGCTGTTTAATAAAAATGACAGTAGTCATCATAACCAATAGAATGATCAAAATTATAAATAATAGAAATTGTTTCCGTAGAAAATGATGATATTGCCCCCAAAAGATATTAGCATATCTTCCCAATAAAATAAAAACAATTATCCACAAAAGAGTACCTGTTGAGTTATAAAAGGTAAACTTCCAAAAGCTCATTCGATTTATACCAGCTAAATAAGCTGAAAAAACTCGAATTCCCGCAACAAATTTACCCCCAAAAACCACTAGCACACTGTATTTTTTAAACTTTTCATCCACAGTGTTAAATTTCTTATTTGTTATTCCTACATATTTGCCAAATCGCAAAATAAAGTTCCGTCCTAAAAAACGGCCAATCATATAAGCAAAATTGGAACCTATGAGAGTTCCTGAAAGGGTTACAAGGAGCAGTGGCGTAAATAAAAATGTCCCCTGTTTCCATTGTATGCCTGATAAAGTAAGAATAGTTTCCCCTGGAAAAGGGATCCCTATCATTTCAAGCAAAAATGCAAAAAAGATACCTGGAAATCCATACTGTTGTATATTAAAATGCACTCTAATACCCTCCAGAAACTAGTAAATTAGTTTTTTAAGGACCAAATAATAATAAGGAAGGAGAGTCATTTTGAAGTCTCTCCTGTGTCTTAATTTTTACAAAACTCTATATAAATATATCCGCCAATAGTATTCCTTTTTATGAAAGATCTTTTTTAGCTCCAGGTGATTTTCACTGGCGTTTTGTATCCGGACTGTGGAAAGAATATAATCTCCCCCCATTTTTTTCAAAACTGCTGTATTTAAATCCATGTTTCGGATTACTTTTGATGAATTTCTCAAAAACATATAATTTTCCCCAAGTTCATTTACGAATACATAACATCTTCCCCCCCACTCATCAAAATATTCCTTTAATGTGAGGTTTTTATCTAGTTCAGGAGCAATAATTTTTCGAAATTGGTGCTTATATGACAAAGGGTAAAAATTATTATAAGTATCAAGTGTATAAAGTCCATTATATTGGGCAATTGCAGGATGAAGTCCGATGCTAATGACCCTATAATCTTTAACCGGTTTTCCAATATATTTCTTGATGTCCTCAAATTCCTTAACTTCATAAAACTGCTTAAAAGAAGGAGAATGACGGTAATAAATTTCCTCGTTTGATGGGAAAAGAACACAAAGCTGCAAAATGGCAAGAAGTATAGCAAATATACGCCATTTCTTATTAATCCTCCACAGTATTTGAAGAGAAACTGCGAATAAAATATAAATGATCATCGGTCTTAAATAATGATAACGGGAAAAATTAAAGGTGTTTAAAACATTTATTTTTTGTTTTAAAGGCACCCACCCCTGATACCACCAAAAGGAATACCATACAGATAACAAAAAGTTTGCCAGATGTAACCCGATAAATAGCTTTTCCTGTCTCCATCTTTTTTGAACGATGACTATAATAAGTGCAATCAAAGCGGTTGGAAAGATAATGAACTCATAAAGCGTTTGATCCTGGTTATGTCCAATAAAATAATTTTTGAAGATTAGCCCAATCGTCTGATAGAGGGTGTTTTTTGACTCATCAAATTCCGAACGATTCGTTTTTTCGGTTGTAAAAATTAGCGATGCGATAGTACGATATTCAATGGCCATATAGAGGAGAGTCATATACAGAATGGAAAGGAACATTCTTACCTGAACTTTTTTTGTTCTAATGACATCAACAAGCCAAAATATACCCATTGCACTTAAGAAAAAGAAAAATCCTAACATGAAAGTAGAATAAAACGGCAACAGGGTAAGCGTAATCCAACTCTGCCTTGTTTTCACATGATACCGCAGATTTAAAAATGCCCATAAGGCTAAAGGCATTCCTAGTGTACTCAACATGCCATTAGGCCAAAAAGGAGTTAGAGAAAAGGTTAAGGCGGCTGCAACTCGAATAATCCCCTGTCCCTTAGGTTTAATGATATAGTCTTTTAAAAGTAAATACATTCCTAAGAAGGCTGCAAACCGAGTGATTGCAACATTTAATCCATAAGCAGTAACCGGCGGAAAGAACCGAAACAATTCTATAATGCCGTAGTATTCGGAATAAAGAGCATTTCGGGATAATTGCCCGTTTATGATTTGTGGAATATTAGCATTAAGAGGACCAAAAAGCTGCCCGCTATTCATTAATACTTTGTACCAGGCTACATTGGAATCCAGATTATCATGAATCCTCATATGTGCGTCTTGTCCAAGGACAAAATATGGCAACACCCAAAGTACAATAATAAACATTGCAATCAGTAAATATGTTTTCTCTTGTTGAAATAATTTTTTAAGATTTCGTATTGTCATGAATTCCTCGATTCCTTTTTGCCGTGCTTTTTTAAAGCTATAAATTTTATACATTAAATAACGGAATAAAGAGGGAAGATCGACCATAAAGAGAATGTAATCTTCCTTTAGAAAGTTTTCATATAAAAATGAAAGGACTCAATGACCAAACCTGGCAACCAATTAAGTTATTACATCAATTTTTAATTTAACACCTAATTTTAAAATAGAACGTAATTTAATAAATTTTTAATAAAACAATAACGAACAGTTTATAATTTACTGAAATAATTCTCCTTTTCTGGCTGCAAAGCTTGTTTAGAGTATATCCTGCAATAAATTTTTTAAAGGAAATTTAATATGGTATATTTTAATTCCACTGTTTCTTTTTTTCATTTTAATCAGGAAGATCGCTATAGTAAATTCATATGGTTTTGAACAAGATATTACCATAATCTTTTGAAGGCATTGATTTTACATGCCTTCATCATTTTTAGGAGGCAACATGTTTTTATCCTATCCAATTTTATCTGCTCTTTTGGGAATGCTAATCGCACAAATAGTAAAAATCCCCATTCATTTTTTAATATCCAGAGAACTCAATTTAAAATTAATGTTTAGCACAGGTGGTATGCCAAGTTCTCATACTGCAACCATTATTTCTTTAACTACGGCAATTGGATTTACTTCTGGTCTTTATTCTGACGATTTTGCAATTTGTATTATAGTTTCCTTAATCGTGATGCATGATGCTACAGGCGTTAGAAGACATGCAGGTTATCATGCTGAGGTTTTAAATAAATTATTAGTTGATTTCAATCGTTTAATTGACACACTAAAAGACCCTAACTTAAAGAAAACAGAGTCCAGAGAAAAATTAAAAGAATTATTAGGGCACCAGCCGGCGGAAGTTTTTTTTGGTGTTATTACAGGAATCTTGGTTGGTGTTTTGACTTATTTTATATATCCATTCAATAGAATTTAATACACAAAAAAAACCTATATTATATAACCCATTAGTAAATGGTTATTTAATATAGGTTTTTTTCTCGTTTTATAAACATTATTCATATTCTAAAAAAGACTTCTCCACAAATAATAGCCAATATAATAAGAATATCGATTATGATTAGCGTCTTTATCAAGTAGTTCATAATATTGGAATCCTTTCTTTAATATTATCAACCAGATATTAAACATTATATGATTATAAAATAAACAAATTAAAGTAAGATTAAAATTTCACCTTTTTTAACTATAAATATTATTCTTTGGCAATGCATCTTTTACTTAAGCAACAGATAAAAAATTATTAGTGGATGCCACCACCTATCATATTAAGGTTAAAAGCTTCCTAATGTATCTAATAAGTCCTATTGTGGATTGTTGACTTTAGTGAAAAAGTGGTTACCATTAAACTTTACTGTTGTTATCTCGTTTATTACCTCTCCTGGCCCCGCTTTTCCGCAGATCGTTTATATAATATATACCCAAAATAGTGAGCACAAAGGAATTAATACTTCTAATGTAACCTATGAACACACTGATTAATATTGTATTTACAAAAACACTTTGCCGATAGGTGGGTTTTATTATGAGGAAAGTATACTTATGTATGTTGTTTTTATCCCCTTTCCCAATTGAATTTGGAATACTTATGACTATCCTTTGGATATCAGGCGGCTTTTCTTTTTTCTTTGATATTACTCATGAAATTTACTGTTATATCCCTTTATTAATTGGAATCTCGATGTTCATAATTGGGTCGTTCGGTACTTATTATAAAAAAACAGCCCCCTAAATCAGCAGTTCCATCCTACTCCTGCATATAAGTCACCAAATAACAGCAATCAGTAATTGTTTGCATTAAACCCAAAACATTCGATTACAAAAATACCCTCCCCATAGCAGTCATTTTTCATATTTCACGAAATGGAAATATTTCTACATGGTTTATTTTTTTCTCAACGAGAACTTACGCCGGACAACAATTTAGTAATCATTAGGAACGAGCAGCCAATTACAATGGTTTATCGTACAGATTTATCGATATACTTTCCTTTTTACCTATTAATAGTATGATTACCTGCCTTTTTGGACGAACACCCGAAGGAATGTCTGCCATTCCTGTGATTGCTTTAGGGGCTGTAAATTGCTTGCTCCCTGGCTCATTGGATGCATGATTGGAGCGTCAATAGTCATCCTGGCGCGATTTTGATTGGAGCCAGGATCATTTTTTAGGTAAAAAAGGAAATGTTCAGGGGCTTATGAAGAATTATTTACGGCAACTTCGTTTTTTATGATTTCAATCATGGCAGTCTTTTCTGTATGGAGTTTATAAATAACTCAATTACCAATGGGTACCTGCGTCTTAGCTTTTGCTCTAGGCGGGGTAGCAGAAATGGCATCCACTTCTATGGCACTCAATACTGACCCTAGTTTTGTGGATACCGTCCAGACCCTTAGATTAATTGCCGTTCTAATTCTCACCCCCTCCTTTTTAAAGGTCTTAAACCTTCAGGCACTTATAAAAACAAATCAATAGATAATAATGCCTTATACTTTTTTATAGGGCTTTATTTACCTTCATTTGCAGGATGTTTTCTATTGTATTGTTTATCTTTGTATAGTTGAAAGAACCAAATGGCTATGGCAAGCCAGAATCCACTTGCTAAATAACCGCCAATAATATCGCTTGGATAATGAACTCCTAAATAGATGCGGCTTATTCCTATAGATAATATAAAGAAAATTGAAATAAGGATAAGAATAATGCGCCCTAGCCAAATGGGAATATGTCTCCAGAGTAAAAAGGTAATCATTCCATAGACAGTAAATGCATTCATGGCATGACCACTTGGGAAACTGTATCCAGCTATGTCAATTAACCGGTGAAGATCAGGCCGTACCCGGTGGAAAATTTGCTTTAAAACTCCATTTAAGATAGCCGACCCAACGACTGCTGAAGTAAACAATATTAATTCCAGGCGGTGTTTGAGAAGCTTATATAAAATAAACAAAAGAATAAGGCTTATAATTACGACACATGGAGCGGATCCAATAAAAGTAAAAAATTTCATAAAAACTGTCAAAGTCGGTGACTCCCACCCTTGGATAACCGATATGATATCACTATCAAAATCTATAATCTTTTTATCACTAATAAATAATGCAACTATACTAAAGCCGGCCAGGAAAACAAGGCTTATAACAAATGCTATAAAAAGATGCGACTTTAAACTCATCTTTATGCCCCTTTCGCATGTAGTTTAAGATGTATTTTCGACAAAAATTCTTTCTTTAGTCAGGATATTGCCTTTCTCAGTAATAGCCCATTTAAATTTTATTTGCTGCCTAAAAAATATTTACTAGTTAATCGTTATATCGGGAAAAAAAATAATAACCAATAGAAGTAAAGCAGGACACTACTAATAGGTTCCTGCTTTACTTTCCTCTATAAAAAATTGTTAAACCAATATTGACCTATAAAAGAATATCTTTTTTTATCTTTCCTGCAATAAATGTATCGTTTTCAATTACTTCCATTTACCTTTTCCATTCTTGATTTCATACTCTTTCGTATTGTGGGGTTCGTCAATTTTTGACTTGGTAAGATAGATCACCAACACAAGGATGATGACAAGGAAAAGCGCGCTAGTTCCGGTTGTTCCAAGACCCAGACCACCATGTTTCATTGGCTGAGACAAGAAGTCTCCCATGGAAGCTCCGAAGGGACGGGTTAAAATATATGCGATCCAGAAGGCTAGTACAGCATTCATATTAAATCGATAGTAAGCAAGTGCCACTATTCCTATTACTGCAGCAAAAATCAGAGCCGAGGTCAGGTACCCCATGTTCATTCCCTCAGCGAACCAATCCCCAGCGGCTGTACCTAAAGCAAAAGTAAACAGAATGGCAAGCCAGTAAAATCCTTCCCTTTTGGTAGTGTAAATGGAATGGATAGATAGTGTTTTCTCACTTATAAACCAGGCGATAAAGGTTACAATTAATAAAAGTCCAAAAATAATGGTAGTGGTTTGCAGCGGCACGCCTAAATTATCGGTAAGGTTATCAGAGCCCAGTGTTCCCACAACACTAATCAGCACTACCGCAAGCCAATATACCTTTGGCACATACTTCCTTGCTCTAAATTGGAAGACCAAAGTGATGACTAGTAACCCCGCCATAATAATGGTGGTATTTGTTAGCCCCATGTTCAGGTTGTCATTAAGAAAGTCTGCTGCTGTTTCCCCGACGGTAGTTGCCATTATTTTAATGATCCAGAAGAAGATTGTGATTTCTGGAACTTTATTCAGCATTTTTCTTCCTAATGATTGATTTTCCTTCGTATTTTTCTGTTCTGTTTTCACGATAAATCCCTCCCAATTCTTTTCTTTTTAAAATTTACATGCGATAGAACTTATAAAAGCTGATCAATCCTCGAACAATTTAAGTGCCGAATTTTCACTTCCTTTTAAAATATCCTTCAATGCCTCTATCGTATTTCGGGGAGCATTTTCATCTGCCCCAAACGTCTCCCCGCTGTCATGCAAAAGAATAATATCTCCTTGTTTTATCTTTGTAAGAAGCACTTTTTTCACTCTTTTACTTCCTCCAGCACTGCGCCAATCTGCCGCCATCAGTGACCATAGAACAATTTTATAGTCCTTTAGGAAAAAGTAATCGAGACGTTTAACAGACCCCAGGGCGCCCGATAATAAATAGGCCTTTCTCCGGTAATACCTTTTACGATGTCAGAGCTTCTTTTCAAATCCCTTCGGATTTTCCACGGAGACATCATCCAATTTGGTCGATGCACATAATTATGGAGACCTATTAAATGGCCTTCTCTTTGCATCCGCAGAATTAACTCCGGATATTTTTCAGCCCTTGAACCAAGTACGAAAAAAGTAGCCTTTATATCGTGCTCCTTTAGGACGTCCAGCACCTCAGGAGTATAGATAGTGTGCGGCCCATCATCAAAAGTGAAAGCTATACTTTGAGAATTGAGATTATTCTTAAACCCTCCCGCTCCAATTATTCTTGATACAAAGAAAGGAAGGAGTGTGTAAAGTAAAAGCAGAATTAGGAAAAAAATAATAATATCATTAACATACTGCTGTTCACCTCAGTTGCTGAAACCCTTTTATAGTCAAGAAAATACGTGCCTATGATTATATCTAATTATCTTGTATGCTTTGTAAAATAGCTTTTACCGGATCCTGCGGCAAAATCCAGCGGTGATATGCCTTCATTCTTAATTTTAAATTTGTTAGATACTTTGGATCACAGACCAAGCTATGGAGAAGTGCACTTAAATCTTTTTCATTTTTGGCTGTTACCGCCATTCCTTCCCGGAGAAGAAAATCTGCATTATCTTCTTCCTGCCCTGGCAGCGGTTGATAAATCAGCATTGGCAATTCCATCTCAATAGCCTCCGAAGTCGTTACGCCTCCCGGCTTTGTTATCATAAGGTCTGAAACTGCCATTAATTCAGCGACATTTTCACAGAAGTCGACAATTCTAATTTTGTGAATGGAATTCTTGATCCTGCTTTCCAGCTGGGACTTTAACCTTTTATTTCGGCCACAAACGATTATGATTTGTATGGGTTCCGGTAAATTTTTCCATACCTCCAGGTTGGAAAAACCCTTTCCGATTAAACCATCACCCCCACCCATAACCAATAAAGTAAACCTTTTGGGATCAAAATCATACTTTTCATCAACGGTAACTCTTGAATATTTTTCGTAAAATTGCTGCCGTATCGGAATGCCGGTGTCTTTTATCCTTTCAGGGTCCACTCCAAGTTTAACTAACCGTTCACCTATCTCTTTCGAACCAACTAAATAAAGGTCCGTGTTTGGATGCAGCCAGTAGGAATGGTCTGCATAATCCGTTATTACTGTAATATTAGGGACATCTAATAGTCCTTGTTCCTTTAATTTAGACATTATCCCGGCCGCAAAAGGATAGGTACTGACGACAGCTGTAGGATTTAATTTTTTAATAATCTCCAAGACAGGTTCTAAACCTGAAGATAGGATGGAATTTAATTTTAATGAAAAAGCATTAGGTTTTCGTGTTGATTTGTAAATCAAACTGTATAAAAACGGAAGCTTTTTAATACCCCTAACATACAGGAAATGACCCAGAGGATTTAGACGTGGATGTATCCATCTCATAATATCCAGAGTTTCTGTCTCCATTTCCGGGTACGAACAATCAACTGACTCCGTTATAGCTTTTGCAACCTGCTTATGACCATCTCCAAAGTTGGCAGAAAGAATAAGAATTTTTTTCTTTTTACCATTTCTCATATCATTTCCTCCCAACCCTTATAGAGAACAATGTGCTCCCTAAGCCTTCTCGTTTTCTATGATTTGATAGTTTTTTTTCTCAAAATAAGGTTTTCAACTTTAGAATATAAATTAATTAAAAGCCAATTAACACTGCAGCCTTTTGAGAATGGTTCGCAAGAGTATGGACTGCAAACGCAGAACCTGTACCGATTAACATTCCTGCAATGATATCTGCTGGATAGTGAACACCTATCCAGACGCGGGATAAGGAAATACCAGCTGCTAGAATGAGCCATATCCAGCCTTCCCGTTTTTTCCACTGCCATATTGCTGCAGCTATAACGAAGGAGCCTGTTGCATGGTCACTCGGAAAGGAATCGTTCTTAGCGAGTGGTTTCAGCCAATTCACATGGTGATGAACAAAGGGCCTGTCACGATATATAAACATTCCAATCAATACATTGATAGCCAGTTCGACACATGCTGCGAGACATGCTTCTACTACCATTCAGCGATTCTTCCTTTCTGATATTTTATAAAACCAATAAAATAATAGCCCTGCAAAAAAGATATACTCAGCTCGTTCGGCACGAAAAATCATCAGAGGATTTAGAACCCTCTCGCTTACCGCCAGATGATTAATAAATTGAAACGCATTCAAATTCACTTGTGAAAACATGTGAAACTTCCATTGCTTTTAAGAATTCGTCTTTTTCTTCTGCCTCCATTTGAAGAGTAAATAGAAAAGAGCCAAAATAATGGCAACAATAATGGCAGGCTGTACAAATGGTTTTGCTGCCGTGTTAATTTGCTCCCATTTGCTTCCTAATGTCATTCCCAAATAAAGGAACAAAGCGGTCCAGGGAATCACTGCCAGAACAGTGTATATAGCGAATTTTGAAACTGGCATACGGGCAATTCCAGCTGGAATGGAGATAGCATGTCTAACAACGGGAATAAACCTCACGGTAAAAATAACTCCAGTTCCATATTTGTTAAACCAATTTTGTGCAACGTCCAAATGTTGCGGCCTTATCATTAAATATTTACCGTATTTATCCAAAAAAGGCCTTCCTCCGTAACTGCCCAGCCAATATAGGAATAATTGAGCAACTGTTCCACCAATTGTGCCGGCGATAATGACACCTGCAAAACTCATTTTTCCTAACGAAATCAAGTAACCCCCATAAGCAAGAACAATCTCACTTGGGATAACTTCGACCATTAATCCGAGGGCAATTCCGAGATAGCCCATACTCGATAGCATTACAAACAAAGAATGAATTAAATTGCTCATAGATGACCTGCCTTATTATTTTTGTAAATACTTATTCTCCCTTAAACCGGTATCCTGCGCCCCAGACCGTTTCGATGTATTGGGGGTTTGAAGGATCCGATTCTATTTTTTCTCTTATTTTCCTGATGTGCACTGTGACTGTTGATATATCTCCAAGGGAATCGTACCCCCATATCCGCTCAAATAATTGGTCTTTGCTAAAAACATGGTTTGGATGAAGAGTGAAAAAGGTAAGTAGATCAAACTCCTTAGCTGTAAAAATTACTTCATGGTTATTTACATAGACCCTTCGGGAAGCTTGATCAATTCGAAGACCCCTTATCATAATGGTGTCACTTTGCGTATCCTTACTAATTAACCGGTCATAGCGGGATAAATGTGCCTTTACCCTTGCAACTAATTCACTAGGACTGAAGGGCTTCACAATATAATCGTCGGCTCCTATTCCAAGACCACGAATTTTGTCATAGTCTTCTTTTTTTGCAGTTACCATCAAGATGGGAATATTCTTTCTTGAACGGATCAATTTGCAAATCTGAAAGCCGTCAATGCCTGGAAGCATGAGATCCAGCAAAACCAGGTCTACTTCCAGATTTAACGCCATTTCAAGTCCTTCTCTTCCTGTTAATGCAATTTCTACTTTAAAGCCATCTATCTCAAGATAATCCCTTTCCAATTCTGCAATGCTTTTTTCATCTTCAATGATTAAGATTGTTTTCATCCTGTTTCACCTGCTTTTTTTAGCGTAAATGAAATTATGGTGCCTTCACCTTCACTGCTTTCTGCGCAAATGGATCCTTGGTGTTCCTCTATAATTCTTTTCGCGATAGATAAACCAAGGCCGCTTCCACCCTTTTCGGTCCCTCTGGCTAAGTCTGCACGGTAAAAACGGTCAAATATTAATGGAAGATTTTCAGTAGAAATGCCAGGTCCATTATCTTTGATACTTAGCTGAATATGTGTTTGAATCTCACATAAATGAAAGGAAAGTTTTTTATTTTCCTTTTCGATATATTTTAATGAGTTATTAACAATATTGGCTATGACCCTTTTAAGATGCTCTCTGTCACCCAAGACTGTATAATCTCCGTTTTTTTCAATTTCCAATGAAACTTCTGTATTCTTATCCTCTACATCAAATTGAAGTTCCTCCACCAAATCCTGGAGATAATGATCAAACTGGATTTTTTCAAAATGAAATGGGAGTCTCTGTAAGTCTAGTTTTGAATATAAGAAAAGCTCATCAATCATATGGTCAAGATCAATCGATTTATTGTAAATCGTTTGGATATAACGGTTCATTCGATCAGGACTATTCGCAACGCCATCACGGATTCCCTCCACATAACCCTTAATTGTGGTAATGGGTGTTTTTAAATCATGTGAGATATTGGCAATCAGTTCTTTACGGTTTTCTTCATAAGCAGCTTGCAATTCCATGGATTCTTTTAGCCTGACTCTCATTTCATCAAAGTCCATTGCAAGCTGTCCCAACTCATCTTTTGATCTTGGTTCAATTTCCTCATTTAAATTTCCATTCTTCATTTCTTTGGCAGCCTTTTGCAGCTCTCTAATTGGACGGATTATACTTCTGGAAACATAGTAAGTTAATAAACCATTTGTAATGATTAAAATAAGAATTAAGCCGATAAATAATCCTGGAAAAAAGGAGCGGACAAACTTAGCGAGGCTGCTCGCATCGGAAATAAAAAATAGAGAACCCTCAGCACCATTCCGAAAGAAAAAATCAAGCTGTTTAATAGAGACGAATTGATGGTCAATTCGTTCCACAGGGTCTATATCACGATAAGCACCGAACCGTGGAAGATCCTCTGTATCTAGACCTTTTAACGGCTCAGAGAGATAAGTTATCTTTTTCCCATTGCGGATGACCAGGGATGATCCTGATTTCTTTAACTCCTTATCAATCTTGCTTAAATACGTTGGATCTAAAAATGAACTTGGGTCTTTAATCGATTGGCGGTGCAAATCCAGAAACAATTCATCCTTTATTGTCAGATCCTTATGATGCTCGGGCGGTAGATAAATATTTCGAAGCTCCTTTACATCTCCTCTAAACAGCAAAGCAACCAAAAAGGCTGAAACAATGGCAAAGAGGATTGGGATAAAAATCATTGCAATATAGGACAGCAATAATCTTAGGCGAATTGACATTTATTCCACCGCTTCCTAAACTCAAAATTCTTTCTTGCTGAACTTATAATATCCCAGGGTATAGAACAAGACACACCAGGAGACTAAATACAAGAATCTTCCCATCACAAGAGTATTCAGGCCGCTATTGATCCACCTTTGATACCAGTTACTGTCATAGGTTGGAAGCCAGCGCGCCAATCCTGGAAAGAGAAAATTAACCACCATCATGGCCAAATAAAGGATAATTGAAAAAGCTAAGGCACGGCTGCTAGAACCTATCCATTGAACAAGGAACATGAATAATAGGCCGAGAGACATTAATGGAATCCATGATAGCATAAACGAAACAACAGCCATAAACAAACCATGCAAGGTGAAGTTCTCCAGCCAAATAGCGCCGGACAAAAGAGAAGAAACACATAGAATTAAAAGAAGTGCAAGTAAATAAAGCCCGGTGCTGATTGTTTTCGATTTAAATATTTTCATCCTTGAAATAGGCCGTACCAGCAAAAAAGAAAGCGTCTTTTGCTCCTGTTCTCCCGAAAATACATCACTAATGGCCAATGCCAGCAATAAGGGTAAATAAAAAGAAACAGCCAGGCTGAGTATGACCAGTGGAAAGCTTTCTCCGTCAAATGCCGTAAAACTGAACCGATTCTGCAAAACATTAATGGTGGGACCGGCAACTAGCGGCAATAATCCTGAAATGACCAAAAGAGCTATAGCAGACCGCTTTCGAATTAATTTCATCCATTCATTTCTTACATTCAGCATTTACCCCGCCTCTTTTCGTTTCTTAATACAATCAATATAAAAGGATTCAAATGTCTTATTTTGTTCTAATTCATTTTTAGATGCTTCACCAATAATCATTCCTTTTGAAAGAATAGCTACTCTATCACATAGGCGTTCTACCTCTTCAATCAAATGGGTAGACAAAATAAAAGTAACTCCTTCTTCTTTTGCCAATCTGGAAATGAGATGCTGAAAGTCCAGTTTCCCTTCGATGTCGAGGCCATTTGTCGGCTCATCCAGAATAACGAAAGAAGGCTTAGCCAATAATGCTGCAGCAAGGTATAATCTCTGACGCATTCCTGTAGAAAAGGACTTAAGCTTTTCATTCTTGTGTTCTTCCATTCCAACCCATTTGAGTACCTCTTCAATTCTTTCTGTTTTTATTTCTGGATATAAACGAGAAATAAGCAAGAGGTTCTCATAGGCAGTCAAATAATCGATTGCTTCTACACCGCTAATTAAAGTTCCTACAGATTTAAGAGCCTGTTCAAATTGCTCCTTTACATTATGCCCCTGTATAATAATAGAGCCTCTATCAGGCTGGCATAAAGCAACGATGCATTTCATTAAGGTTGTTTTTCCAGCACCATTAGGTCCAAGCAGACCAAACACTTCTCCCTGGTTAACAGTTAAATTGATATTTTCAATGCCCCTGCCATTTTTAAAACGCTTTGTCACATTTTGAACTTCAAGGATTTTTTGCACCTTGTCCCCTCCTTTTTTAAGAAAACTAGGCGACTGCCTAGCCTTTAAGCGTTGGCAGAGCCATAGTTGTCCTTATGCGTTCAGAATTTACACTCTGATTAGCCATAAAGGCAGAGAGAGAACCTCCCTCTGCCTAGAACAATATTAATTAAAGTTATTAATCTTCATGTCCATCATGGCGATCCTGTACTTTCACAACTGTCTTACCATTTAAATCGATAGTACTTGCATTTGTTTTATTCAAATTATCCAGATTGCTTGAAATATGAAGAACTAAATTATGTTCTTTACCACTTGCATCAGTTCCTGATACATATACGTCAGCCTTTTGGCCTGTTAAGTATTGGTCTGGGTTTACTTCTCCATGAAGTACAACCTTGGAAACAGAAATATTATTTACTAATTGAGGGATAGCAGGTTTCAAATCAGCAAATTGGAGTGGCCCGAATCCCTCATGATTTTTTTCTCCGGTCTGCTGGTCAAGGTTTTTAAGAAAGAAAGACATAACCGCCTGTCCGACAGCAGGAATTTCATTTTTAGAAAGGTCAAGCGTTAGCTCTGTATTACCGTTAGACATTCCTTTGCTTGTCACACTGTCTTGATAATTTTTGGTTAGGGCATCAAAAATCGCCTCGATGTCTTTTTGTTTTTGTGCAGAAAATGATTCTTCCTCGTGTTTCTTTTTGGAATCATCCCATTTCTTTTCTCTTTCTTGTTTCACATAATACTTGTTATCTTTGCTGCTTTTCACGACAGTCTGTTGTTTATTATTGTAAAATTCTACCTGTGATCTTTGGCCGCTATTATCGACAGATACTGTGCTGCTTCCACTATCAGCCTTCAAATTTTCTTTATTTAACGAGTTAACACTGTAAATGACCTTGCCGTTATCCTCCAATGAAGCTTGTACATTAGCAGTAAAGCTATTTACATGCTGAGTCTTTTTTACGGATGTTTTAAAAAGATCATAACCTGAAGCAGACGCAGATGCAGACAAAACACCTCCTGCCATTAGCAGGCTGCTGATTCCAACTGCTGAGAGAATCTTAGTGTTCATATTATTTCCTCCTTTATAATATTTTGGTACAAAATAAGGATAACCAGCCAGCCTAAAAAATCTCTAAACTAATTCTTAAATTTTTCTTAAATCTTTTAAACAACGTTGAATTACGATAACAAAGGAAGTAAAAGCAGAAGGACATGTGTAATTGAGGAGTTTAACAACCAAGGTATCAAAGGAGATAAAACAAAATGACCCCGGTACAGTACCGAGGTCACCTGTACGTAACATAGGTTCATTTAGGAAACATCCGAAATATAGGGTATATATCACATTAATCAACAGGGACTTGTACATAATTAGTTATAGTATTGATAAAAATAAAATATCTTGGGTAATGAATTCTTTATATTTAAGTTCAGCCCACTACTCAAATTCGTTTATAATCTCTTGATCTCTATCTTGAATTAAATAGTTCTTATTCCTCTCTTAAACACGTTCCGCCTTACCCTTTTCAGACGTTATTATTTGAAAATAGAACTAAAATTGCTAGTACAACAGCGACACGTAATTTACAAGACCTGTTTCGACATACTATCCCCTTTAAAAATACGCTAAATATTCATTAACCCACCCATCAACATTTTAAATTATAAAAAAAATCGATTCTGTTTTCTCATTAATTCATACTGGATAATTGGTCGTCTATCATTACCTTTATATCTCCAACGGTTTCTATATGAACTTTTTCTTCCTTTACTGTTTCAATAACCTGTATTATCTCTTCAAATTGTTCTTTATAAATTTGAACATCCTCAAGGACAGTTGGGTGTAAGATGACCTCTATCCGATCTTCACTTAATGGAATCCGAGTGGTTTCAATCTGTCCATCCTTCTCCCCTTTTTGATTTAATATCTTTTTCTCGATGATTATCTCTTCATGAGATACTGGAACGATAATTTGCTTTTCCTTGGTATAAGTTCTTTTATAAATGGTAACATCAGCAGTTTCAATCCACTTTTTGCTTATTTGTATTTCTTCCTTATGTAGTTTGAAGGTTACTTCTTCGTGATCAATATGTGTTTTTTTCTCCTTTTCAGACATCTTAAACTCCTCCATAGTAAAAATAGTGAAAACACCTTTTCATTAACTCGATATGAAAAGGTGTTTTCATTTTTAGCTGTTATTTATATCTTCAAAGCCTGAATCGTCAGATACGATATCAACACTTCCTGTTGTATTCACATGCGCCTCTTCGTGTTTAAGTGTTTCTTGCACCTGCTGATTTTCTTCAACCTGACGTTTTGAAGCAGAAATTTCTTCCGTTGTTACCGTATACTTATTTACTTCTACTTGCTCCTGACTAACAGGAATATTTATGGTTTCTTCAGAAGTGATGGTTGAATCGCTTCGTTCATTATTCATTGGTGTTCTCTTTATAACAACTTCCTCATGCATAATAGGAACGTCGACGGTTTTTTGTTCTTCTACAACTTCCTTTGAAAGAACTACTTCTCCGGCACTAACACTATTCTTCGTTATGTCTAACTCTTCTTTATGAAGCTGCAATGAACCGCTAGATTGTTTTTCCTGGGAGCTTGTACTCATCTCGTTCCCCTGATCGCTCTTATTATTTTGGCTCTTATTATTTTCAGCGTTTTTTTCATCGCCAAATAAATCTAAAAAATCACCCATAAATATCCCCCTCGAATGTAATTAATGTAAAGCTTTTATATAATGTGCTCCTCAGGGATATTTATTCTATTTTAAAAAAATACCCCCTAACTCTACGGCTATTTATTTTGGCTCTTTTGAGCTCTTAATGCTATTTTTTCAAGTCCAGTTGCCGCAAATTCCACATCTGTTTTTGGCATCGTTTTTTTATGCTTAAATTGGTTATTCTTCTTATCTTGAGCCATTATTTCACCACTCCTGTATCCATCATGTTAATTGCAAAGAGTACCACCCATTCTGGTACCCCATTTAGTTTGCTTTCTTTTTTGAGAGATATTCTTCTTCCATTCAGCTTGAAAAATTCCCCTTTTCTAACATCATTTTTGAAAAAGACTCATTCAGTCCCTTTTATTTTTTCTAACCAATTATCAATTATCGTTTTAACTAATGAGGCCTTTAATATATAAATCGGAAAGGAGTAAATATATTTCCAATTATCTAATTTGTAAATACCCAACCGCACTGAAATCGGTTCAAAAATAAATGTAAAAATTGCTGCTAAAAGAACATTAGCTATCAAAAATGTTTTCCACTCTTTAAATTTCTGGTAAATAAACATATGCATAACGACAATCATTCCGTAGTCAACTGCACTTAATCTTGTTACTAAATAGGTTAGCTTATAAGGATAAGACCAAAGGGAAAGATTTACCCCAATATCGTCCAAGAGACCAATAAAGATTATTAATAAGGCACCGAACAAAAGAATCTCTTTTATTCTTTTTCTGTCTACAAATTTCACCCATAATATCCAGGGGACAATTAAAACCAAGAGAAGTAACCACCATTGAAAGGAAAATAAATCGTGGTTTTGCCAATATTGGTTTTCCATCTTCTCTAATTCAATATGCTTACTATGGATTTTATCAAAACTAGGATATGACAAGTGTGCACCCCTTTCATTATGTAATATTTCCAATTCATAATTGAATTAGACTACATTGCTCGAAAGGAATGAATACGTTATAAACTTTTCTTTTCTGATCCAAAGTTAAATAATAACTGAATGAAACAAATAAATTTTGCAGAAAATATTGTCGCCAAGGTTTTTTTAAAAATATCTAAAAATTTATTGCAAATTGAATCTATAGGAGGTGTAGTGGTGTTACAGAAGACAAACTAAAAGAAATGGGAGTAACTCCAGACTTCTTTACCAAGAAGGACAGATTTTTGTACGTTGATGTAATTCCAATTTAGGCGCCCAAAAAGCGTCCTTTTTTTGTGTGGTTAAGGGAAAGTCAAACAATTGTTAGTACAAGAAACTATGGAAGCTTGAACGATAAGCATTAGTGGTGGGGCTTCAGTCTGCCCTTTTTTTCATTCTTTTTACGGGTCACTAAGGGGTTGCTCCAGTTTCCCTCTTTTCAACTTTTTTCAATTTTAGATCACTAAAAGACTCCTTGATTTCCTCCAAGAACAAAAGGCCTATTCAAAATTTGAATAAGCCTTTTGACTCTCATTTTTTACTTATTAAGACTAGCAGAATCTTTCTTCCCGGCATTTTCCTTTGCCAAATAATCGTAAACCAGACTTGGAGCAGCAAGTGTCAGGTCAGTTAGAATATGGGAAACATGTACGATTTCACGAACCGGAAGGTCAGCCAGTGGAGCTAATGCATGTTCAAAAAGCTGCAATCTTGCTGGCCCAGTCCAGGCTCCATGTATAGTTAAATCCGAGATTTCTGTCTTTAAAAGCTGACAAACTTTTGGTTTTCCATTGAAATCAGGGACAATTTTTAGCATAAAGGTAGGTCTTGACAACTCTTCCCTTGCTATTCTCATATCCATTGTCTGATGCTTATAGCCCATTGTCGCATTGGCCACTCGCAAACTGCCATAATCCAGAGTTCCTACTAGTGTATCTGAATCGATAAAAAGCTTTGGTGCTCCCAGTTTCTTCGGATAAGCACTTGCTTCCCTGCCAACAGCTATGGCAGGATGATTGTCTACATACATGGAGTGAAGGTATTCCCCTTTTTCCCCATTGAAATTAACTGGAATTACCTGTCCACATTCGGTGTATGCGCCAAGACCTGTAACATCAGGCATATACATAATTTCAAATTTAACCAGAGGTTCTTCAATCTCTAAAGGCTCGGGTACGATTTTTCTCAAAGCTTCCCTATCAGTGCGGTAAACAATATTTAGATACTCCCTGTTGTGGAAGAAGTATGGGCCTTTTGGATAAGCTGGAGCTCCTAGTGGAGTGGTAATTTGTTTTTTAACATCCTCTATTTTCATATGTTTCATCCTCTCTATGTTCACCACTAGATTAATCCTTTTTAACATATAGGTAAAATACATAAAATGAATAACTTTTATTCATTTTATGAATATAGGTCCTTCTTCCCCATTTTTATTGCTCCTGCCCGGCAGGGAAGTTAGATTCAATAAATTTTAGCAGTTCCCTTGTGGCAAAGGATAAATACTTATTTTTCCTCCAAATGATAGCAATATCCCAAGGGATTTGAGGTTCAGAGATGGAAATGGTCTTTATTACGGATGGATCAAGGCGGCGGCAAATGGGCTCCGGCAGAATAGCCACACCTTGGCCATTTGCGACCATTTCACTAATAAAATCCCACTGGGAGCTTTCATAGATGACCTTAGGAGTAAAACCCGCTTGAATGCAATGTTCCATAATACGGTAATGGATGGAGAAATCTTCACGCATCATCAGAAAAGGTTCGTTTTTTAATCGGTTAAGAGAAATGCTATTAGTATTGGCCAATGGGTGATCGGAATGAATGATTAGCTTTAATTCACTTTTCACAAACTGATGAGAGTCAAATAAACGTTCATTTAAGGGGAGAACGGCAAAACCGAAGTCGATACTTCCTTCCTCAATCATTTTCTCGACCTTTTTCGCACCCTCCTCTTCTAATTCAATATTGATGTTAGGGTAATATCTTCGAAAATCTTTGATAAGTTTAGGGAAAAACAGAGAACCGATACCAGGAGGCAACCCAATTTTGATATTCCCCTTATTCATTTTTAAACGATCAGTTAGCTTGGAAGATAGGTTTTCCATTAGGCTAATGATTTCCTGCGCTTCTTCCAAGACTATTTCCCCTGCATCCGTCATTTTTACATGTTTTGTGGTTCGGTCAAATAGAAGGACACCAAGCTCTTCCTCGAGGTTTTTCACCATTTTACTAAGAGATGGCTGAGTGATATTGAGTTTTTCTGCTGCTTTTGAAAAACTTAGTTGTTTGGCTACTTCAATAAAATATCCGAGCTGCCGGCTTTCCAAATAAATCACCTTCATTTATAGATTAAATTCATAAATTTTATTCAATATATGTATTTTACCCATAAATAAAAAAGATTTAAAATATAAGGACTGCAAATTTGATCAATTAAAATTGCAGGGGATGTTAAAATTTTATAAATACAAAGGGGCGAATAACCAATGACAGAACAATTAAAAAGAACTGTTATTGTAACAGGGGCTGCAAGAGGAATTGGCTATTCCATTGCAGAATCATTTGTGAAAAATGGCGATTTTGTAGCCATTGCAGACTTAAATCTTGAGAATGCGGTAAAAAGTGCTGAAATTCTAGGCAGCAATGCCAAAGGGTATCAGGTTAATGTAGCCGATGAGGAATCCGTAAAAAGCTTTGTTGATCAGCTTGTTGCTGAACGCGGAACTGTTCATGTCCTTGTCAATAATGCCGGACTTCAGCACATAGATAAGGTGGAAGACTTCCCGGCTGATAAGTGGAATCTCTTAATTGGAGTCATGCTGACTGGTCCTTTCTTAATGACAAAACATGTTGTATCTCTTATGAAAAAGCAGCAATATGGCAGAATTATTAATATTTCTTCTGTACATGGAAAACTTGCTTCACCATTTAAATCTGCCTATATTTCAGCCAAGCACGGCGTTGTTGGTTTAACAAGGACTGTTGCCATTGAAACTGCTAATGATGGCATTACAGTAAACGCCATTATGCCAGGAGCCGTAAAAACAGAATTGGTTATGAATCAGCTTGCAGCATTGGCTTTAGAAGACGGAACTTCTGAAGAAGAAGCACTTCAAAAACACATTTTGAACAGACAACATTTAAAACGCTTTGTGGATCCTTCTGAGATTGCAGCAGCAGCCATCTATTTGGCCTCTGACGGAGCAGCAGCGGTAACAGGCGAAACTCTTAGTGTTTCTGGCGGAATGTAAAAACGATCATTTCTAAATGGGGGACTTTACTTAGTAAAGTCCCCCATTCCCTTTATTTCAGATTTGCTATATTCTGTTACACTGAGTCCCACATTATTTTTGGGAGGTGTTTATAAAATAAAAATAGTGCCAACTTCTCTTAAAAGAAATCGGCACTTCGTATATCACTATAGGTTACGTTATCGTGCTTCTTTTGGCGGTTGGCATACGTCACATTTACGTTGGTTATTATTTTTAAATTTTGTAAATGTTTTTTCAAAGTTGCTGCCACAGGCACATTGAAATAGTAACTTTTGAGAAAAGCCCTGGTATTCCGTCGTTAGCAACTTACTTTCCGAATTGTTCTCAACAAATTCTTTAATTTTACCGATCGTCCATCGTTTATTCATTCTCTTACACCTCCATATTTTTTCGTTTTGCGGAGGCTGTTTTTGGCATCCGTTCTTATAGTTAAAGAGATAATGATCCTAAGTTCTTCATTATATCATGAGCTGACACTCAATTAAACAGAGCCCCTAACTATAATAGAAAAATCCACCAAAAAGAGACTAACTCCTGCAGGGGATTCTGTAAGCTTCTACTTACCTGTCCCGTTTGTTCTGACTGTTTTTAGGAACTTTATATTTTATAGCGTAACTTCTACATTCATCAAGGGATGGATGATTATTTGTGGATAACTTTTCCATCTTTTAAAATACCGGTACAATGTGAGTACTCCTAGTTTTTGGAAAAGTATATTATTTTTCGTGGTAATTAAAGAAGAACCCAACCAGTTTTTTAAAAAAGATGTCATATATTAGCTTTAAAAGTCGAAAATGTCCCGTTCTTTCTTTATTGTGTTATAATTAATATAGATAAATGCATTATCCAGGGAGGATTCGACTATTTTTAATCAGCCCTTTTTATAAGGGAAGGAGTCTAAAAAATGGATACAATTAGTGTTTTCCTAGATGACTATCGAGAAGCACCTTATGGGTATGTATTAGCCGAGACTATTGATGAGTGTTTAGATCTATTGTTAAACTTTAATATTGAACATCTCTCTTTGGATCACGATTTATTAAATAAAACTAGAAATGGTTTTATGCTTGTTCAAAAAATGGTTACAGAAAATCTATTTGCAAAACGCATAACTATTCATTCTGCCAATTCAGTCGGCGGTAAAGCAATGTACAACTGTTTGAAACAAGCACAAAGTGATTTTCTCATGCCCCCTTCCATTATTGTATCGTTAAGGCCATTGCCACTCCATTTCTTCCCGCCAAGGGTTCTTCAACATTATTTAGAAATACGGTAATCTCTTCTCATGCATAATTCATCCTTGATATTCTTTATTAATAAAATCTGTTAGTTGGAAAATTAAAACTAGATAAAGACCCCGTTTTTTTATCATTCCATCATAGCGAAAATGCTTAGCTTTTTATATGAGGTTAATGAATTAGTTAATTACTCAAAACAATGGGGGAACTGTTATGGCAACTCTTTTAGAAAATCTTAAATTTTCATTAATAGAGACACGCCAGAGATATACAACACTTAAGGATAAGGGTATTGATTCAATGCGTACGGTTTATCCTGCTATCCCTTACAATCCCGAATTATATAATCAAATTTTAGAAAACTTGCCCAAAGAGATTGCCCGACTAGAACTTAGGATTCAAAAGATAGAAGAAATTTAAAAGTCTGCCAGTAATGGTGGACTTTTTTATTGTGTATTCCTTAATCTGCTAACCTCCTTAATCCAACAAAGGAGCTGCCACAGCAGCTCTTTTAGTTAATATACACACTCATAGTTTAACAAACCTGGTTTCTTATCATGCATATTTAAGGCTCTTTGTTTTTTCGCTATATTAGTAGGCTGGAAGAGACACATGCTGTAGTTTTTCTGGATTCCTCACTACATAAATATCTGCAATGCGGCCTTTTTTTACATGGAAACAAATAACCGTTTTGATATTGTCCTCTCCGTTTACTAAGAGTCCGGTTTCACCATTTACATGAACCATTTTAATAAATGCTGGCTTCTCCACACTCTGATTTTGTGAAAGTAAATTTCTGATAAAACGGAAAACAAGATCTTTGGAGCATATTGGCTTTAAAGCAGCAAAGACTTTTCCCCCACCATCAGAATACAGAGTTACATCCTGACACAAAAATTCTTCTATCTTTTGAAAGTTTCCCTGATGTATAGCTGTGACGAAAATCTTTATAATTTCGTCTTTTTTTGGATCAAGCGATTCTTCCACCTCTGTTTTTATCAATGGAAATTTATTCTTTACTCTGCTGAATACTTTTCTGCAATTGGGTTCGCTCCGATTCAATATTTGGGAAATTGTCGCATAGTCATAGGCTAACACTTCCCTTAGAATAAAAACGGCTCTCTCCATAGGTTTCAGTTTTTCCAGAAGGAGCAGAATGGCAAATGATAACGCTTCTTCATTCATCATTACAGACAGAGGATCGTTCTCATTTAGAATTAAGGGTTCCGGCAGCCATGGACCAGTATAGATCTCCCGTTTGTACCCGGCTGATTTTAAATGATCAATACATTTGTTTGTAACCATTTTACAAAGGTAAGCCTTTTTATTTTCCACAAGTTCCATCGTTTTTTCACCTGCCTGGACATACACATCCTGTACGATGTCTTCTGCATCGGAAACAGTGCCGAGCATCCGGTAGGCTATCGAAAATAGAAGCGGATGATACTGAGAATAGAGTTCCTGCAACCCCATACCTTTACCTCCTTCATTCAGCGGGCAATACTGGCAGAATTCCATGTATACTCTCTTATTTTTTCTGCCAGTTTACCAGAAAGCACGAAATCAACTCCCCATTTTTGCGCCCATACAAAACCATCTTTCGGACCTAGCCCTATGCAAATAAGATCGGGATAGGTTTGATGTACACTTGCTTGGTATCCCCTAATATGTGCTTTTAGAATTTGGGAGAGTCGTTGAGCTTGAGATATTGCCTCCTTGCAGCTCATTGCTGCTACCGTCCCGCTTAAAGGGTCAACCACATGAATGCAGTCTCCAATGGCATAAATATTCTCACTTTTGACTAAGCGGTACCAGGAATCCACTTTTATTTTTCCTTCTTCGGTGAGAGAAAGACCTAAATCGAAAAGGCTGGGATGAGGTTTTAATCCGACCGTCCAAATACATGCATCCGCTTTGAGTTCGGTATTGTCAGAAAATATAACTTTACCATCGTGGAATTTTTCCGCCTTTTTGTTTTGCATTACCTTTATACCGTGTCTCAATAGTCTGCTCTGAAGCCGTTTACCGACTTTTACGGGAGCTTCATATAATAATCTCTCTTTATCATTAATAAGAAATACTTCAAGACTCTTCGATGTAATCCCTGCTTTTTCAATTTCATCACTTAGCCAAGACCCTACTTCTGCTGCCGTTTCGATGCCTGTAATCCCACTTCCGGCAACTACCACTCGAAGCTTACTCTTGGTTGAATACATCTTTTCCAATAATTGCTGCCGAATACGTTGAGCGCTTTCTAAACTATTGAGCGATATTCCTCCACTTTCTGGATAGGCTTCTCGCAGGACGCTGCCCAAGGCGAGCACTAGCCGGTCAAAATCAAGTTGAATGAATGATCCATCCTCCCTGGTAATGCGAACGGTTTGCTCTTCAGAATTAACTGCCGTTAACTCCCCTTGAATAAACTCAATACCTGAACCGCAATAATGGGTTAGAGGAACATGTAGATCCGATACATTTTCATTAACAATCCCCTTAAATAATTTTACCTTTTTAAAATGGAAAGTATTTTTATCAATTAAGATAATTCTTATGTCTCTGTTTAGCTCTTTATGAAATTCTTTCTTAAGTGATTCAATAAGGTTAACTCCGGCATACCCGCCACCTACAACCAGAATTTTTATCTCATTTTTCATTGTAATCGTCTCCTTTAATCGTTCTGATCACATGACGATTAAAGAAGCCACTTTGTGACAGATGTGATTAAAGAAAACATACACATTTTACTTTCCATCACTACGAAGTCTGACAAGATTATGACATATCGATAATTACCTCTATTGTTGAACTAACCTCCTTGATCTCAAAAAAAAAGGGAACCCTTTGAAAGGCCCCTTGATATATTACTTATTTAAATAGGCCCAAGCGTATTGAGCGTAAAGCTCAGCCCCTGCAGTTAGAGCATCCTCGTCAATGTTGAATTTGCCATGATGGTGTGCCCACTCTGTATCTTTTTCTGGATTTCCACTGCCCACAAGAGCAAAGCATCCTGGCACTTTTTCAAGATAGTCGCTAAAATCCTCACCACCCATTGTTGGCTTTTCAAAATAAACTGCATCTTCCCCAAACGCTTCTTTGACAATCATTTGAGCCAGTTTTGCACTTTTTTCTTCATTTATCACTGCTTGTGTTCCACGTATATATTCTATACTCGCAGTTGCACCATATGTAGCGGCAACATTTTCAGCATAATGCTTTAGCTGGGATTCAATATGATCTCTTGTTTTTGGATCAAAACATCGAACTGTACCTTCAATAACTGCATTCTCGGCAATAACATTAAAACGAGTGCCTACCACCATTTTCCCAACTGTCAGAACAGCAGGCTTTTGAGCATCTATGGTTCTTGAAACAACTGTTTGTACATTCATGACAAACGAAGAAGCCACAATCGCTGCATCAATACAATCATGGGGCATCGCGCCATGCCCACCTCTTCCTTTAAAGGTTACTTTAAATAAATCAGCTGATGCAAATGCGGGTCCAGCAGGACAAGACACTTTACCAGTTGGCATTTGTGACCAGATGTGAATTCCAAATACGTTGTCCACACCATCAACAGCGCCTTGTTTCACCATAGCTTTTGCTCCCTCAGCTACTTCTTCGGCTGGCTGGAACAAAAAACGGATGGTTCCTGGCAATTCATTCTTTTGTTCATTTAAAGCTTTGGCAGCAATGAGAAGCATTGCGGTATGTGCATCATGGCCACAAGCATGCATTTTCCCTTCTGCTTTTGATGCATATGGCAAGTTCATATTTAATTCTTCTACTGACAATGCATCCATGTCACCTCTCAAAGCGACTGTTTTCCCTGGCTTTCCACCTTCAATTGTGGCAATTACACCCGTCGGTATCGTTCTTCGATAATGAATACCTAGATTATCAAGATATTCACAAATAAAATTAGTTGTATTCTCTTCCTCCCAGGAAAGCTCCGGCTCACTGTGCAGCTTTCTTCGTAAAGCTTTCAATTCTTCATCATAATTTTGTATCGACTCTTTTATCTTTACATTAATCATTTCTCATCTGCCTCCGTTAGCTTCTTTGTTGTCTCATATAGAATTTGTACTGCCTTTGCAATATCTCCCGCATCGGACCATTCCTCCGGGCAATGGCTTAATCCATCCTTACTGGGTATAAACACCATGCCTACGTTTGTAAAATCGGAAAAGACCATAGCGTCGTGCCCTGCTCCACTATTAATAGAGCAATACTGTATCTCTAAATTTCGACTCGATTGTTTCAAATGGGAAATAATCTCTTGGTTCATCACCTTCGGCTTCATATATAAGCACTGTTCAGACGAAATTCGAATTGCATCTTGGCTATATAAATCTATTAATTCATTCATTTTGCTAATTACATTCTGTATATGTTTCACTTTACTCGAGCGGATATCGACAGTGAAAACCGTTTTGTTCGGAATTACATTTGCACCATTTGGAAATACATTTAATTGGCCCGTGGTTATAACAGTACCTTCTCCTTCCTCAATGGCTAAACTAGGAAATTGAGCAATCATCCTAGCAGCAGTCACTAATGCATCTGATCGGTGATCCATAGGGGTAGTACCAGCATGCCCAGCCTTTCCTTCTACCGTTACTTTAAATTGGGTCAAACCCACAATAGATTCTACAACACCAATAGGAATATTTTTTCCCTCTAGTACAGGACCTTGTTCAATATGTAATTCTAAGAATGCCTTGATCGTTTTAGGGTCTCTTTTTTTAGGAAGATAGGGATCTAGGCCGATATTTACCATAGCTTCTTCTGTAGAAATTCCATCTTTATCTTTTAGGTTTTTGAAATCTTTTTCACTTAGTAGGCCAGTAATACCTCTGGAACCCATTAGTCCACCGCCAAACCTTGCACCCTCTTCTTCTGTAAGGGCAATCACCTCTAGTGGGTATTTTGGTTTCAACTTATTCTGTACAAAAAGAGCTGCCACTTCAAGAGCAGCTACTACGCCGGCAGGACCGTCATAGGAACCTCCATTTGGGACTGAATCAAAATGTGAACCGATTAGAACGCTTGGTGCATCTTTAAGAGTCCCCTTAAGTTTGCCGAAAATATTGCCAAAACCGTCTTCACTGACTTGTAATCCACATTCGGACATTTTATTTTTTATATATTCCCGCGTCTGTTTGTCCTCCTTGCTATATGTCAGCCGCGTAGTCCCATTTCCAGGGGTAGCTGTAAATTTACTTAGTGTGTCAATATGTCCCTCAATTCTTGCTCGAAGTTCATCCATCCCTTTTTCCTCCGTTCTTTTACAAAAGTTTCACAAAAATACCTGCCAAAACCACCGAAACAATTGTTACTGTGATAAAACCACCAACAAGCATAGGCGGCAGCATTTTGTTTGTTAAGACTTCTTTTTCTTTTTCATCATCTGTTAAAGATTTGATTACTTCATTTGTAATGATGTAATCAGCTGGAAATCCATATAAGGCCGTTAAGGAAACGGCAAACGCCATTTCTTTACTAACTTTTAAGGCTCTACCTGCAAAGAAAGAGAAGATAAACATTCCTATCACGCCTAAAATAATCGTACCAATAAGAGGAAATAGAATTTCAAGCATCATACTTGGTGTTGCCTGTTTTAATCCATCAAAGATGAATAGCATAAGGGCCATGATGGCTAAACCAAAACCATTTGCTTTTTGTAATACCTGTTTTTCCAAGAAACCGATACTTTTTGCGATAACTCCAAATAATAAACAAAGGACAAACGGGCTTATAGAAACAACAGGTGCTAATAAAGTTGAAACTTCATAAGCAAGAAAAGCAACAAAGGCAAGCCTCAAAAATTTGAAAAAATCCGTGTTGTATTTCTCCGGCATGTTTTTAAAAATCTTTAGTTCAATCGGTGCCGATTCAGATGAAGCTGCTACTTCAGCGGATGTTTTTACTGTTTCGTTTACTGCCAATTGACCATTACGATATTGATTAAGGAGCCTTTTTCCTTCTTTCTTCAACATAATTGCGGTGAGTGGATATCCTGCAAACCCTTGCATAACGTATATGACAATGGCAAATACCGACAGAGAAGTGAGCCCCGCTTCCTTTGCTCCTTCTGACATTATTAAGGCAGATACAACACCACCAACTAAAGGAGGAATAGCGACAACAATTGTTTTAAAACCAAAAATA
This sequence comes from Neobacillus sp. FW104-15D2, assembly GCF_058790155.1. Classification (NCBI taxonomy): domain Bacteria; kingdom Bacillati; phylum Bacillota; class Bacilli; order Caryophanales; family Bacillaceae; genus Neobacillus; species Neobacillus sp. FW104-15D2. The sequence goes on along the minus strand of NZ_JBYTCJ010000025.1, from coordinate 53,897 downwards.
AATGTTCCGATGCTGAACAAAAATGCAATGATTCCTAGTATCCCAGAAAGAGCAATTACAACGGTTTTCCATTGATTTTTTAACTCTCGCAAAGATAACAATGTTCCCATGTTGGTAATTAAAAGATACATTAACATGGTTGCAACAACTGGCGGTACACCGGCGATCGAAACAATATCTTTAGGGAAGAAAGTCCAATATCCAGCAAGAAAAAGGATGGCACAGATAAAAATGGACGGAACCCACGCTTTAGTACGTATAGCTGCCAAATCCCCAATAAATAAAATAAGAATTAAAATAAACAATGCTAGCATTTGAGACATAAATACACCTTCGCTCTCTATGATGATAGGAAATCCTTTCGCTAAACGAAAAAGATTTAATATTAGAATAATAATATAATTATACTTTTCAGTCAATTTTAACTTTTCGAATAACATAGAAAACGTTTTCATGAAAGCGTTTTTATTATTGTTGTAAGTAGCGACTTTGACAATTCAGAAAGCAATAATATTATTGCAAAAAGTAACTGCCTATGAGGAAAGCAAAATAAACCAATTAAAATAAAGCTGCAATGCAGCTCCATTTTTATTGATTCCTATTGAGAAACAAAGGGTGCCATTTACAAAATATCTCAACTCCCTCAATAAAGAAAGCAAATTCACTACTTCTATATATCAACCCTCAATACTGTCTCATCACCAATCTATAGCTCGATGAGTTAATTGCTCTCCTCTTTTTTTAACCATCAAGCAGACATTTTAGGTATTAGTATTTTTATTTTCTTTAAGATACTTAATGTTAGTTATATAACAAAAATGCTGCCTTGAATGGTACTAGTCTAGTTGCTTTTTTTACTAAGAATGTATTTACCTTCTTTCGATATAGGTGATACAATACCTAAAAATACAATGATTATAAGTTCCCTTCCCTAAAGCGTTAAGGCAGCATGGTGCTAAACCAAGATCCATCAAGTGGCGAGTATTGATTTAGGTTTTAACTCTTTTATTCTAGGTTAAATGAAATATTAATATTATTTAGTTAGTCATTAAGTTTATATTGGTACACAAAAATCAATTGGCAGGTTAATGAAGGATTTTATGTAAAGTTGAGGAGCGATGAAATGAAACTTAGCAGTGAAGAACTAGAAATTTTGAAAATCCTTGAGGAAAATAATAAAATCCCGGTTGAAACCATTGCTTCTATGGTTCTATCGAGCGAGGAAACTGTCAAAAATACCATTCAGAAATTAGAACAGGAAAAAATTATTATCAGTTACCCGACATTGATTGACTGGACAAAAGTGGAAGGCCAAGAAAATGTGGTCGCCATGATTGATGTAAAGGTAACTCCTAAACGGGGTGTGGGATTCGACGATGTAGCAGAACGAATTTATCGATTTCCAGAAGTGTCCTCCTTGTATCTCATGTCAGGTGCCTATGATTTATCAATTACTGTAGAAGGAAAATCAATGAATCAAATTGCTGCCTTTGTATCAGAAAAATTATCAACCATCGAAAATGTTATTTCTACCACTACTCATTTTATGTTAAAAAAATACAAGCATGACGGTGTGGTATTCGACCGCGGGAATGACAAAGACAGAAGGATGGTTATTACACCATGAGTATGGATTACTCTTCCTATATTTCCGAAACTGCAAATCAGCTTAAGCCCTCCGGCATCCGGAAGTTCTTTGATTTGGCTGCAGGGATGAAAGACGTCATTTCCTTAGGGGTTGGGGAACCAGACTTCGTTACTCCCTGGAATGTACGAGAAGCTACCATTCTATCTTTAGAACTAGGTTTTACCTCCTATACGGCTAATCCGGGTTTACTTGAATTAAGGGAAGAAATCTCCTCTTACCTTCGGAACATCTTTGGTGTCAGTTATAAAGCCGAAAATCAAATCATTGTCACTGTTGGAGCCAGTCAAGCACTTGATTTAGCTTTCCGTGCCATATTGAACCAAGGCGATGAAGTATTAATTGTGGAACCTGCATTCGTCTCTTATGGCCCGTTAGTATCTATCGCCGGCGGTAAACCTGTGCCCATTTCAACATCACCTGAAAATGGGTTTAAGGTAACACCGGAACAAATTGAAAAGGCAATAACGGAAAAAACAAAAGCTATTTTGCTATGTTCTCCTAACAATCCAACAGGCAGTTCACTTACCAAAAAAGAGTTAATGGAAATTGCAAGGATTATTGAAGAGCATGATTTATTAGTGGTCTCTGATGAAATCTATGCTGAATTATCCTATGACGAAGCCTTTACCAGCTTTGCATCCATCGAGGGAATGTACGAGAGAACCATTTTAATCAACGGATTTTCAAAAGGATTTGCCATGACAGGCTGGAGATTAGGGTTTCTAGCAGCACCAGCCGAATTGGTTCAGGTAATGCTGAAAATCCACCAATATACCATCATGTGTGCTCCGCATATGCTGCAGCATGGTGCCCTGGAAGCCCTTCGCAATACATATAGTGAAGTAGTAAATATGAGAAACAGCTATCGGCGAAGAAGGAACTATATGGTTCAGTCTCTTAATAAAATGGGTTTGGAATGCCATACTCCCGGTGGCGCCTTCTATGTCTTCCCTTCGATCAAATCAACTGGAATTACCTCGGAGGAATTTGCAGAGGAGCTTCTCATTCAAGAAAAAGTAGCTGTCGTTCCTGGTAATGTGTTCGGTGAGTGTGGTGAAGGATATATTCGCTGTTCCTACGCAGCCTCAATGGAACAGCTTCAAGAATCAATGAAAAGGATTCAAAGATTTATTCAGACCAAAGGAGTATTTAGGGAAAGTACTTTGGAACAATATACTCTTTAAACAGTTCAAGTGCCCCTTTTAAAAAAAGTATAATTAACAAAGTTCACTTTTGATGGATTAGGAGGAGACTTTTAGCCCCCTCCTAATCTATAGTTTCATTACTTTTAGTATCAAACAGATATTTACACACTTAATAATAAATGGCAATAATTCCTTATAGCATTGATGAACGACGTTTCCCCGAGGCACTACCTGCTTGCTTTGGCCGTTCTCACAGTAAAAAAACTTACCCTACTGTTAATCCAATTCGCCCCCTATACAAGGTTTTGAAAAGCAAAATGAAGTAATAATTTTCCCTATACTCTTCAATGCAAAAGAATGCCATTTTCTTTTTATTTAATGTCCTCTGAGGCTCTTAAAAGATAAGATTATAGTACTTTTTACTAAAATGTTTAGTTCAGGCACTTACAGCCTCCCTTTTATATATATTAATTCAAAAATGTCTTTTTTAGGGGTGCTGTTATGACAATTAGATTAGCCAACGAAATGGAGACGGATTATATTCTGAAGCTTACCGGACAAGTAATAGAAGAGAGCACTATAGGTTATTCCATAAACAACGTCCAAAGCGGTTATAACATGTTTCTTCCCCTTATAAGAAATGGAGCTTATTATATTGTTGACGAAGAAAATGGTTGGTTAAAAGGATGGGCATTATTAGGGGTAGAGCGAAATGTAATGACGGGTAAAACCTTTGGCAACCTCTTTCACTTGTATGTTTTTCCCGGCAACAGAAATAATGGGATCGGCAAGAATTTAATCAAGGCGGCTATACAGAATCTAAAATCTTCAGGGATAGATACCATTCAGCTAAATGTTTTCACCGGCAACTCTGCTAAATCGCTTTATGAAAAGCTTGGCTTCAGAAGCATCTCGAATATTATGGAATTTAATTTTTGAATAAGTTGATCGAAAATGCAGGAGCGATTCAGAGACTCAGCGGCTCTTTAACAGATATAGGCACGAATACCGAAAAACAAAGGTGCATTAACCGTTTAAGATTAATGCACCTCTCTCATAAGTATTAATATTTTATTATTCTTCTTCCTTTATATCACTTCTAACTGTAGTCGTCCTAATATAGATTCAGCAAATTTAATACAACGGCTACAGTCCTTTGACTGCGGAGATAACTCAATTTTTAACGTAGCGGCAAGGGTTGAATGGACAAAGAGCATGTCCCTAAATGCATCAACAGCTCCACAAAAATTGTGATAAAAGCTGTCCCCTGTTCCAACAACTCCTGTAATAAGGTTTTTTACATCCTGCCTTTCAAAACCTTTAAAAATTTTATGCATTTCTTTGGGAATACTTCCACTTCCCCATGTATACGTCGCAATTATAACAGAATCAAAGTCCGCCAGCCTCTCGACTGTGAACTCCCATGCAGTATATATTTCCAGGGAGACAGAATAGGTACGGAAACAGCTGGCTAATAAATCCACTAAGCTTTTTGTATTCCCAGTGACCGAAGCATAAATAATGGCTATTTTAAAGTTCATCGAAACCGTTTGACTGGGTAACTTTAGTATAAGTTCGGGATTTTTGTTCAAAGAAATCTGATTTTGTCTCATTGATCATCTCATCGCTAAATACATGTATCCAGGGCATTGGATTATTTCCATCCTCATATAAATTCCCGAGTCCAAGCTGACGCAGTCTTTTATTTGCTAAATATTCAACATAACCCTCGAATTCTTTTAAATCAATTCCATTCATATCTTTCAAAATGACTTGGGCCCATTCCTTCTCGAGACTTACCGCTTTTCCAATTGCATCATATATATATTGAATGTTTTCCTCTGTATTTAGGTCTGGATTTTCAGATAAAAGAATTCTTATAAATTGTGATATAAAATAGGCATGCTGCATCTCATCCCTTTGGATATAGCTGATCATCGTACTAGTTTTAAGCATTTTTTGCTGGCGGGCGAGATTATAGAAAAAGGCAAAGCCAGCATAAAAATATATACCTTCTAAATTAATAGAGTTAATACCCAGTTCAAATAGTCTTTGAGGAGAAGGATTTTGCCTGAAATTTTCATATGCTTCTAAAATCAGTACGTTTCTTTTCTGAACAATTGGATCCTCCTTTGCCTCATTAAATCTTTTATTCTGCTCGCTCAGCGGGACTAAGGAACTTAGAATATATGAATATGATTCATTATGAACGGCTTCCTGTTGGGCTATCACTGCAAATATCGCTTTAAAGCTCGAATCTGTCACATAGTCCATTACCTGGCTCATTGTGGGTGTTTGGAGACTATCCAACGATGCAAGCTGTGTATTAACTCGCAGGAAAATATCCTGTTCAACTGCTGAAAGCGAATCCCATTGTTTAATATCATCCTGCATATTGATTTCCTGAGCCTTCCAGAAATTCGACAATAAGGTCTGATATAAATCATACATTTGTGGATAGGCAATATCGTTCCAATTGAGTAACCCTGAAGACTTTCCGTTTACAATACCAGTTGAGCGGTTTGGATCGATTGGACTTAATAGTTTACTCTTATTTAAAGGCATATTAATATTCATCTTTATTCTCCCTTTTGATCAGCTATGGCAAGCTTCACATTCCTCTATTTCTGCCTGAGAGGTACTCCGTACATAATAGGTCGTTTTCAATCCAAGCTTCCATGCTTCCAAATGCATGTTTAATAATTCCTTTGCTTTAATATCATGCTTAACGTAAAGGTTGAAGCTAATAGATTGGTCAATATGTCTCTGCCGTTTGGCATTTTGCCGTATACTCCATGTCTGGTCAATTTGATGTCTGGCACGACGGTAAAATTCGTATGTGATATGGTTGAGATCTGGAGCGGTCACTTTAAATTTAAAGTTTTTCTTCTCTTCCGCATATTCCACTGAATATAAGGGATCAATACCATCTGTAGATCCGCCTATCTTTGCAGTTGAAGAATTAGGAGCTACGGCCATAAGCCATCCATTTCGAATTCCAGTCTTCCCCACCTCTTCCTGGAGTTGCTTCCATCGATTTGAAGAATACTGCCTTCTTTCAAAATATTTTCCTGTTTCCCATTCCGATCCGCAAAAATGGCTGTAAGTACCTTTTTCCTTTGCAATTTCATTTGAAGCACGAATCGTATAATAAGCTATATCTTCATAGAGATGATCGGCATATTGTACTGCTTCCTCTGACTCCCAATAGATTCCTCTCAAGGCCAGAAGATGATGCCAGCCGAAGGTACCAAGACCTACAGCTCTATACCTTTTATTTGTAGCTTGAGCTTGTCTAACGGTTATTGTGTTTAAATCAATCACATTGTCGAGCATCCGAACCTGTATATGAATTAATCTTTCTAGTACATTAGCAGGAACAGCCTTTGACAAATTAATAGAAGACAGGTTACAAACGACAAAATCTCCGGGCCTGCGAACAATGACTAAGTCACCATCCTCATTTTGGTACTCTTTTATAATAGAAGTAGGCGACATATTTTGGGCAATTTCCGTACATAAGTTACTGCAATAAATAGATGTCCTTCCTTTTCCTAAAAGATGCTTATTAGGATTTTGACGGTTCACTTCATCCCGATAAAACATATATGGTGTGCCTGTTTCAAGCTGGGCAACCATGATACGCGCCATGATATCCATTGCCCGATATGTTTTTCTCGGAAGTAAAGGATTATTTACCGCCTCAGTGTATTTCTCAGTAAACGCCTTTTTATCTGTATCATCATAAAAATCCTCAAGTCCCAGCGGATTTCCCTTTTCATCCTTCCATCCCATTTGCTGCTTTACTTGATGCGGACAAAAGGTATGCCATAAGCCGATACTTCTGCCCGATTCATCTGTATTGAGCAACTTTTCCATAAATAGATCAGGAATACTGACACCTGTAAAAATATCATGAGCTTTTCGGCGCTCGTCTCCATTGTTGGTTTTCAAATCAAGGAACCCATTCATAATGTCTTTATGGAAAATATCCAGATAAATAGCGATAGCCCCTTGCCGCTGGCCAAGTTGATCCACACTTACAGCAGTGTCATTAATAAGGCGGATCCAAGGAACTACACCAGACGACATTCCTTTAAAACCTTTAATATCTGAACCAAGGGCTCGTACCTTTCCATAATAAATGCCAATTCCTCCGCCGTCCTTACTTAGCCTAGCAATATCCCAATTATTTAAGTAGATACCATCAAGTGAGTCCTCAACAGTATCAATGAAACAGGAGGACAATTGTCCGTATGATTTACCCGCATTTGATAAGGTAGGAGTTGCAACAGTCATGTAAAGATTACTCATTGCCCAATAAGCTTCTTTAACAAGCGAAATTCTTTTTAATTTTTCCTCCTCCATCATTAAAGTCATAGCAATAACCATGAATCTTTCTTGTGGGAGTTCATAAATTTTTCGTTCGTAATCTCTGGCAAGATAACGATCTGCAAGTAAAAATAATCCTATGTAATTAAATAATTGATCTCTTTCTGGTTTAATTTCCTTTGAGAGTTCCTCTATTTCTTCTATTGTAAAAGAACTTAATAATTCAGTTGAATAAATCCCTTTTTTTATTAGGGTTTCTATTAATTCGTAAAAATTTCCATACTGTAAAACTTCATCATATTTTCGATTTTTCGCTGCTTCCCGATATAGTTCATTCAAATATAATCGGGCAGCAACATAGGACCACTCTGGCTGATCAATAGTAATATTGTTCAATGCATAAAACATTGCCTGGTTGTTGGCTTCATGTTCTGATATCTCCAATTCTGCCAATCTGTTTTTTAATTCGGCTGCATCTAATCCAAACTTTTCTGCTGCAGTCTCAACAGCTTTCATGACCCTCAAGTATTCCGCATCCAACTGTTTATTCATGGTTATTCCCTCCAATAAAATAAAAAATCCGCTCATGTAATTGAGCGGATGAAACGATCACATCAAAAGGAATGAAATTACAATGGATAAACCTTCTGATTGCCATCGTTTCATCTTCCCAATCCCCGAGGAAGTGAAACTGCTTAAGATATGACAGGTCTCCTGACTCATGCTTCACCCTACTTTGAACCCTTCCCATACAAGCACCCATTTCCGAGCAATTTGTATAGTGGTTTGTTCATTTCGTCTGCATTTACAGTTGCGGGGGCAGTTCTGGATTTAAACCAGATTCCCTTTTAAGCCAAACGGCATCGCATCTCAAGGCATTACTATATGTAGTTGGTAATAAAAATTTAAATCAATATGTAGAAATTATATTTTTTATGTTAACGGAAACTTCTATATAAAGCAAGTAATTATGTATTGGCTTAAATTTTTTTTCCACTCTGATCATTCAAAAGTATAAATACTAATACTACTTTTAATTGATTAGGAGGAGGCGACTCAGCCGTCTCCTAATCCATAGTTTCATTACTTTTATCTCTCTTCATAACCATTGTGGCTTATCCTAAAGTTAAATTTTTAAATTAAGTTTTTTAAGTGTTTTAAAAAAAATAAAACTCACTTTAAAATATTAGCGAGTTTTCTCTGTTATTTAACGATTTATTTTTCAATTAAAGCCATAATTAATTGAAAAATAAAAACGCCTAATAGCGAAAAAAATAAAAATATCGGAAGGTATAAATCACACCTAATTGATATTAAGGACAATTTTCCCCTTTGTATGTCCACTTTCAATATGCCTGTGAGCCTCTACGATTTGTTCCAAAGGATAGCACATCTCAATAATGGGTTTTACTTTCTCTTCCTCCATAAGTGTACTTAAAAAGTCCAGATCGCTGACATTAGGTTTTGCAAGGTGTGCCTTAGCTTTTTTCCGACCAATTAAAGAACTTATCATCAATTGTAATGGATGATATTTGGGGTAGATTGGATGTTCTGTAATATAAACCCCGTTCTCGGTTAGCGAACGCAAACAACTGAAAAAGGTCCTTTTACCAACCGCATCCAGAATAACATCATACTTTTTTCCGTTATCCGTGAAATCTTCCTTAGTGTAATCAATTACGTAATCTGCCCCAAGGTCTTTAACAAACTGAAGATTCGAGGTACTACAAACTGCTGTTACCTCAGCCCCAAAGTATTTGGCGAGCTGAACAGCAAAGTGCCCGACACCGCCAGATGCACCATAGATCAAGACGCATTGGCCTTGCTTTATTTGTGCTACATCTCTCAACGCTTGCAGTGCCGTCTGAGCAGCACACGGTATAGCCGCCGCCTCCGCAAAGTTTACGTTCTTCGGTATAAGACTCAGGACATCTTGACGCGGGGAGACATATTCTGCGTGGGATCCCAAACAACTCCCAAAAACAATATCTCCCTCCTTAAATCTGTGTACGTTTTTGCCAACCGCTTCAACCGTACCCGAAACGTCTATGCCCAGTATGTGATTTTTGGGTTTTGTTAGCCCGTTCTCTAACCTTGTAGGCAAATAGCCCTTTCGGAACAGATTGTCATATGCATTGACCGAAGCATTATGCACTTTGATCAACACTCTATCGTCATCCTTGATGGATGGAGTTTCAACATCCTTTATCTGTAAGACTTCAGGCGGACCATAAGAATTGTAAGTGGCTGCTCTCAACTGTCTAACCTCCTTGATTATTTTATTGATTAGTAATTCTCGTCTTTTATAATGAAACGATTTCCCCTTTAAATAACATAGTCTGAAATTCCTTTTTTCTGAATTAAAGAAAGAGTAATGTGATTTAATCCCTGGGTTAAGATCAATTAGAATTCCCTTGATCCTTTACGCAGCGTTTTAGAAAAAAAGCTTGAATACACTCCAATTTAGACGGAAAGAATACTGTTATAAAAGCAGAGGTGATGAAGATGGATTCACAGTCCTATACAGCAGCTAACCTGTCGGAGAATTTGGTTGATGAGCTAAAATCTCTTGAGGATAAGCTTAGCGAAAAGGCTAACAAGAAAGTTGTAGTTATCGCCTATGAAAAGGAAAATCAGGATAAATTAGATTAAACAATCAAAAAGAGAAATAGTCCTTCTATTTCTCTTTTTTGTGGTTGTTTTAATTCGCAACAAGTTTTATCCATCATATTAAAAGTATCCTACTAAGTTAATGCCATGATGGACAGGTAAATACATAGAACAGAGCATGCAAATAAGATTAGAGCTTTTCCAAAACTCCTCCTAATTTTAATTCCATAACTCAAAAAGAAGATGGCCGCTGCTAATTTGGAGCTACTTTGCAAATACGCTTGATTTGAAAAGTATGAACTGCTTAAAATAATGGAAGCTAGAAAAGTTATAGAGATTATTAATTTGAACCATAAAGGTTCATTCAAAAACACTTTAATCATAAATTTTACCCTTTGCATGAGGGGTTAGCTCCCTTCCAAAAAAACTAAATGGTTAATTAAACATATGTTGGGATTTTAAAAGTATCACTTGAAGGAGTTTCTTAAGAAGTTTTTGTGAATTTTATTTATCTAGTCCTATTAGCCCAAGTAATACTGTATTCGGTCTTTGTTCCCCTGCCTTTTAGTAAGTATTTTTATTTCGATAACTCCTTTTTTGTTATACAGAAAAAGCTGCCAAAATGACAGCTCTGGTCTATTTATATCCCCTTTTAAGTTACAAATCCCTTTCTTGCCCAAAATCTTTCTTTTAGAGGTTTATAGATTCGTATATATAGGGAGACAGACAGTAAAGGCAGTTCCTTTTCCTATGTCACTGCTCACTTTGATTGCTCCATGATGGGTATCCACAATCCACTTTGCAATCGAAAGTCCAAGACCATGCCCCCCCATTTGTCTTCCCCGGGATTTATCAGCACGATAAAACCGTTCAAAAATATGAGGAAGGTCCTTTGCCTCGATACCAATTCCACTATCCTGGACTTTAATAAACAGATCGTTTCCTTCATGAGACAAAAATAATTTTACAGTTCCTCCATTCGGAGTGTATTTAATGGCATTATCTAAAAGAATGTATAATAACTGCGATAATCTTTGAGGATCTCCGATTACAGGTATAGCGGCAGGTTTTTTTAACTCAAGGGTAATTTCCTTTGCATCAGCAAGAGGGCGAATTGATTCTGCTGTTTTTTCCCCCTGTTCACAAAAATCAAATACTTCTGCCCTGGTCTCTAATAAATTTGAATCCGAGCGGGCCAGTGTTAACAAATCGCTAACGAGATTGGTCATTCGCTTTACTTCCTGCCTCATATTCGAAACTACTTTTCCTATAAAATCCTCCTTTTGAGGTTCAATCGTCATTTCCATTGCATCAATCGATGATAACAAAACACTTAATGGTGTACGGAGCTCATGTGAGGCGTCAGCAACGAATTCTCTTTGTCTTGTAAATGCTCCGCTGATGGGAATCATCGCTCTTTTTGACATAATAAAACTAATGTATAAAGCAATCCCCAAAAATAGAATGCCGATAGCCGTTAGAATCCAAAACAGCCAATGCAATAGCTGATAGGCAAACGATATGTCTTTCCCAATATAAAGCTGGCCGATATATTTTCCATTTTCGTATATAGGTTTACTTGCCATCAAGAGACGGATATCGTTTGGCTCTTCTCGGGGGCGAAATTCCATCTTTTTTCCTCTTGGATTATGATTTCCTCCCATATGTATGGTTTGTTCACTAATCTGCTGATTATTTTGGAAATCTCTCTTCACAAGCCCTAGCAATTCTGGAGTTAATCGGGAGTCCGCCTGATTGCTCATCATCATTCGGCCCGTTGTATCAACCACATAATAAAAAGTTTGATTTGCACCTGCAAAAACGACCTCCTGGTCCTGCATGTGGAGGCTGCTGTGCGCATTTTTTGTTAAATAGTTTTCAATAAATCTTGCTTCCTGTTCTGCTAACGATTGAAGTTCATTTTCTTGATTCTTTATGATAACCGTATGGAGAACAGCGTAAACAATGACGATAAAAAGCAGAAGAAATAACATCATCAGACCACTGTAAATACGGGTTAACTGCCCTTGTGTGCTTTTAAACACATCCTTCTCCCGCAGGTTTGTTATGGTTCGCAGAAATACGATAAACTTATTGTTCAAGCCGGTATCCCACCCCTCTAATGCTTTGAAGCAAATCTTGTTTACCGAGGGATCCCAGCTTTTTGCGTATTAATTTCACCGTTGCATCAATCGTTTTCGGCGCAACCTCAGAATCCATTCCCCATATCCTTTCGAGAATAATTTCCCTTGGCAAGACCTGACCCTTATTTTGTAAAAGCAAATCCAATAATTGAAATTCCCGTGGACTTAATTGGACTGTTTCCGTTCCATTTCCCAAAATGTGGCTCATTCGGTTTAGAATTAAATCCTTTATCTTTATTTCCTCTTCCTTTATTGGAGCGTAGTTTCGGCGGCTAAGCGCCCGTAAACGAGCCAAGAGCTCATCTATTTCAAAGGGTTTTACAAGATAATCATCTGCTCCGGAATCCAATCCTACAATCCGATCCTGGATAGTATCTTTGGCGGTTAGCATGAGGATGGCTCCTGAGTAACCTTGCTTTCGTAAGCGGCCGCAAATTTCTATTCCAGTCCCATTAGGCATCATCCAATCCATCACGATTACATCATAGTAGGCTGAACTGGCATAATAATTAGCATCTTCTCCATCCATCACCCATTCAACATTGTATCCGCCTTTCTTTTTTAGCATATATACGATTAATTCCCCTAAACGTTCATCATCTTCAGCTAATAGGATGTTCATCACAGTTCTCCTTAAAATTCGAGTTTCTTTTATAACCCGAATCTTACCTTCGCTTCCTTAATCTTAGCTTAAGAAATTTTTAAAGATTAATAATCCTCCATAGAGTGATTGCCCTAGGAGGATAATCCCTAAAGCAAATCCAGGAATGACTTTCATCCCTGAAAAAAGCGATACCTTTTCACCATTTGTACGGCCTATACTTTGTCTGCACACTTTGAAAGCATGAAGGAAAGAATGTGTTAAGATCACTGAGGCGAGGAAAATACTAAAATGTACGAAAGCAATTTTATAATGGAAATAGAAAGGAACTATAAATAATAAAGTAATAGATAACACCCAAACAGCCCCAAAGATATTGCGAATCCATAACATCAGTGCGAGGATTAGCACACCAATAAAAGCGTAAACCACTTCAAGATATCTGCCTTTATCCACTAAATAAAATATTCCAATGGTGGCTAGTAACGTACCTGTATTAGCGGCATAAACAATAACGTTTTTTTTGAAAAAGGAACTGGAGGGGCTTGTCGTTTCTCCTGATCCATCTTTATACAGTTTAATTTTATTCGCCATCCCTCCTTCCAGACAAACGGTGATGACTTTAGATACAAGATTATAAAAGTGTGATAGATACACTCTAAAATAAGGAAGCCGGCTCCCGGCCAATGAAATAACTAGATACAATAGAATCATCATTTTAATACTCATATCCACTCTCCTTCCATACTTAATAGATAAGCTTGGCATTCGCCAAGCCCTTTGCAGATCCCATAGTTTTGCTTATGCGTTCAGAATTTATGGATAAAACCTCTTATTAGCTAAGAAAAGGAAGCACCGATCATACGGGATGCTTCCTTTCGTTTTCGGTTATCATTTAGCCAAAACTACTTCTTTTTCACCCTTAAGCTTTTCAAGCTCTGAGTTAACCTCTTCATCACTGAATGTATTTTCAAATCCGGTTTGATAATCTGCTAATGGAGCAGGTAATTGGTTACCAGCTTGTACTTCTGCCTCCATGAGTAAAACTTTCTCTTCTGCACGTGCCATTCCTCTCGCTATTGAATCTGTATGGAAGGAATCTGTGGCTTTTTGGATTTGTTTCATAGACTGTGCAACATTGGCTCTTGAAGCAAGAATGATCTTCTTTTGCTGCATCTGTTCGTAGGTCACTTTTAGCTGCTCTAATTTTTCCAAAAGAATTTTTGTTTGCCCTTTAATTGACTCAAGCTGTTCCTGGTAAAGGCTTAGCTGCTTTTCATGAGTAAGTTTTTCCTGGACAGCTAATTTAGCGATTTCTTCTTCACTCTGGTCAATTGCAAGCTTGGCCTGGCGAGTTCTCTTTTCTACTAATGACTTCGTTTCAGAAATAAGTATCTCTTGCTTTTTTTCGACAAAAATTTGTCTAGCTAGTGCTTTTTGACCTTTAACAATCTCCTGCTCCATTTCTCTGGAGTATTCATTCAGCATAGCGATTGGTTCCTCAATACCATCCAATAATCCATTTATTTCTGCCATTGTTATTGTTTTTAGTCTTTTAAAAATACCCATTTTATTCATTCTCCTTTTTATTCATCATATTTTTTTCCCACTGATCCAGGGTTCTGGCATTTTGTGTTATAACCGGTGTGTGTGTGTTAAGTAAAGAGGTATCAATAAACTCGTTCATAGAAGATGTCTTTCCTTTTTTTCTTAGCCATCTGACTAAAAGAACCAGAACAGCCATTCCGATTAGGATTGCGAGCCAAGGAAAACCGCCATCGTGAGGGCCGTTCATAAACTGGTGTTGGCCGCCAAATCCTCCTTGTGGCCCATGGCCTCTTGCTTGTCCCATTCCTGCAGGCCCCCTGCCATGTCCTCCATGTGGTCCGCCGGCAAATCCCCGGTGTCCCCCTAAAAGGCTATGAAGTAAATTCGTCAACAAAATCACTGAAGCGGCAATTACACCCCAAAAGATAATTTTTTTCTTATTCATTTCTTTGTCCTCCTTTCGTCTTGATACTTAGGAGTTTATAGGACAACGGTGAAAACTTGGTGAAAAGGAAATGTTATTAAAAATAAAATCTCTATTCTGATGTAACGCAAAAAAACCGGGCTAAAGAATGCCCGAATGTTTATGTATGGCCGCCAACAATGTTTTCTTTTTTTAATGGCTTTTAATAGAAGAATCAAAGAAGTGACCCTTGTATTCAGTAGGTTTATTCGTAAAAAAACTCACACAAAAAGCAGTCCAACTTAATGTATGGACTGCTTTGTACATTATTGGTACCTGAAATTTTATAGAGCCAACCTCTCGATTATTAAATAAAGGCTCTTTTCGTAAACTTTGTTGTTTATAAAAGCTATAATAGACTCGCTTTCCGCGGGCAATCAAGCTACTGCCTGAAATACTTCGTGATAAGCATCTGTGTACAGCTACTTGCAACTTTGCGACGAGCTGAAGGTTGGCTTCTACGAATATTCTGTGGCGCAGGAGCACGCCTGGCTTGCTTTTCCCGCAGGACGTTGAGATTGCATCGTTGAATCAACACCGCACAAAGAAAATGCGAATGCATTTTCGAGGATCGCGTCTATTTTTGCTCACAGTTTCTGAAACTTACAGCAATCTCTTCCAAAAGAGCCTAAATAAAAGATGCTACCGCAACAACATCTTTCCTTGATTTAGGCTAGTTGTAAAATCAAATGCAACAAGCTCTTCATTGGATGACGCGATTACAACTCTTACAGGCGAATTTCTTCACCCGGCTGAAGAGTTTCTACACCTTCGATTTCGACGGTTTCAGGATATTTTATACCTGCACCTGTATTGAGACACACGACATGTTCATCTGCCTGAATCCAGCCTTGTTCTCGCAGAAGCTTAGCAGCAGCAAATGTTGCAGCACCTTCTGGACAAATGAAGTTTCCTTCTAAAGCAGCTACCTGTTTTTGTGCCTTCAATAGTTCCTCTTCTGATACGGCAATGGCACAGCCTTCTGTTGCATAAAGCGCTTCTAGGACCAAGAAATCACCTAAAGCTTTAGGAACATTGATTCCAAATGCGCAAGTTGTTGAATTTTCATAGAATTCAGATTCAGTTTTACCTTCTTTCCAAGCCTCTACAATCGGTGCACACCCTTCAGCTTGAACGGCTACTAACCGAGGAAGTTTTTCACCCTCGATCCATCCTAATTGTTGTAACTCAATAATTGCTTTATAAATTCCAATGATGCCTACTCCGCCACCCGTTGGGTACAATATAACATCTGGGACTTTCCAGCCAAATTGTTCGACAATCTCGTAGCCCATTGTCTTTTTACCTTCAATCCGATATGGCTCTTTAAGTGTAGAGGCATCGTATACTCCGTGATCTTTAACTAACTTGGCAACGACCTTGCCTGCATCACTAATTAAACCATTGATTAGATGTAAGTCACCACCAGCAATATACACCTCTTTACGAGTAATTTGCGGAGCGTCTAAAGGCATAACAATCGTAGCTTTAATATTTGCTTTTGCCGCATATAACGCCCAAGCTGCACCAGCATTACCGTTTGTCGGCATTGCTAATTGCGTTACACCTAGTTCTTTCGCCTTTGAAATACCAACACTCGCACCTCTTGTTTTAAATGAACCAGTTGGAATTATACCTTCATCTTTTATGTATAAATGATTTAACCCGTACTCTGATCCAAGAGATGGCAGTTTTTCAAACGGTGTCATTCCTTCGCCGAGTGATATAACATTCTCCTCATCAATGACTGGCAGTAACTCGTGATAGCGCCATAAGCTATTGCTACGATTAGCAATATCCTCTCTGGACACATTTTCCTTCATTTTCTCTAAATCATAACGGACTAATAACGGTGAACCACAAATACATAATTGATGTATATCATTAACCTCAAATGTTTTTTTGCATTTTGGACACTCTAAATCTAAAACGTAGCTGTAGTCTTTCATTTTCTCATTCTCCCCTTTTAAAAAATAAAAGACCACAATTCCTTTCCTGTTAAAAGGAGGAGTTTTGTAGTCTTTGATAGTCCTATCGGAAAATAGATTATTCGCCTATCAACAGATTAATCCTATATTTCCGATTAGTCAACTATGAATTTGAAAAAGAAAGGTTTTTATGGTGCTTTTATTATAGGAAGAACCTGATATCAATAAGGAATTGAATGCTACTTTTTTCCGTAAAAGTGTTCTTATATTGTTCTTTGGAAGTGCTTATTTTTTTCGTTACAAATGGTATGTCATTTAGCAAAAAGATCCTCCATGGATAACCTTCCTTAAGAACGCCTTAGAGTATACTTTACACACATGATGTTCTAAATTCTTAAAGAATTCATTATATACGATATCTAGATAGATATCCTATTTTGTTCTTCATCCCCAATGCGTCTTAATGAATATGGCCCTGCCCCATTTGTCCATTCATCAAAATCAAAATGATACCTACCCCTATTAAAAGAATTGCCCATATCAGTTCAAAATTGACAATATAATTTCTGAATTTAGCGATTCCAAAACGATATACTAAAAACCCGATTACTGCCATGGTTGCCACCATTCCCATTTCATGAACAATCCATAATGGAAGAATATCCATAAAACTATGAGCATTTAGGATAAATGGGGCAAGCAGCAAACCTGATCCGTGAGTAGATGAGGCAAGAAAAGACCATAACACCAATTGAAGGTAACCTACATTCAAACCGCCCGACCATTTAAAGTGCCGATAATATCTAAGAAGACGATAAAGTCCATAAAGTAAAATAATGAAAGATAAGGCAGTGTGAACAATATGAATGGGTAAGTGAAATCTGGCGATTGTCTGTATAGTAATTAAAAGGCCATCACCCAGCAGCTGGCCAGCCGAAATTGGAATTAATGCATAAAAGAGAACACGCTGGCTGTTTCGCTGAATGGCTAGAAACACAGCAAACAGCCAGCCCATTGCTGGATTTAATCCATGGAAGGCCCCAAGGAGGATAGCTACAATCATTTGATTGTCGTGAGAAATCATGTGATCCATTATTGCACACCTCCCTATCACGGATAACAAAATGTATCGGTAGATGAATCTCCTCCTTCCAGTCTGATTTGATGTGCCCTTGTTTCACCAAATTCAATCAAAAAGTCGTTATCTATCTTCATCCCTCCTGCAGGGTTTACATCAACCTTTACCATAGCCCCTTTAATTCCTTCAGGATAAAATTGATCATCCCAAGTGCTATATAAAGAATTTGTAAAATAAATTCTTTTCCCGTCACGGCTTAATTCGACCATTTGTGGACCACCGGTTATTTGTTTTCCAGATGGATGCGGAGTGGGATTTATAATTCCGCCAATTTTAACTGTTTCAATCAGTTTAGGATTAAATGGATCACTTACGTCGTATTGTTTTAGTTCCCCGGTTCCCCAGCAGGATACATAAAGAAATCGATCATCAAGAGAAAGTACCATATCTGTTACTAATGGAGGCACAGCCCCAACATCCTTTAAGGCAGGAGGAAGCTGAGCGGAATCCGCCGGAATGGCGGGTATCTCAATAATCTTTCGTGCATCCCATTTACCATCTTTCTGAAACCAGACCCATATAGAACTTGCAAGATTCGTCACATCAATTACAACACTAGCAAACCCATACGTTTTACGAGGATCATGAGCTGGACGCAATTCGAGCACCATTTGATGCTGATCACCAAAGTCCACCTCGGCTATATGGCTGCGAGTTCGGCTGTCAAAAAAGTGGAGCCGATGCCCATATTTCCGCTCAAGAAGTGCAGGGAGATCTAGCCCGTTTTCAAATAAATCCGGAGTGGCCCATTCACTAGAAACTGTTACATCATGAGCGATATGCCACCAAAAGTCATAAGCAAAATGCTGTGTCCCCCGGTTTATTTCCCATGCACCCAAAACATTAAAATTAAAATGATCTAAAACGAGAATCCCACCTGGTCCTCCGTCGCCTTGCCCAGAACCAAGAGCGCTAATAAATATCCCTTCAGGTCCGCAATGGACTGTGTGAAGCCGGCTATATCCTGTTCGTTGCTTAATTTCTTCAGGCTCTATCGTGCGTACAATTTTAGGTTTGCGCGGATCAGGTTTTATATCGGCAATATAAATACGGGAGGATCTAATACCTGGGAGGATTAAATACCGTCTCTCCAGCTGCGGGTGGAAAGCAGTTGGACATAATGCCGAACTGCAAGCATTCCATCCGAAATGATGAAGCTCATCTTCCTGTTCGCCTGGGAGGTCGAGTTTGAAAATCATCTGTCCATACGTTTCCGATACGGGATCAAGGTCAATTACACCAAGCGCATCTGGTTTCAACAATGCTACATATGCCAGTTTCTCTGGGGGAGCTTCGATTGCAGAACGAGGTGAAGGATAAAAAGAGGGATCAGTTCCAAGCCATTTTGTCATAATTGTCCACCTTTCATATAGGTTAACGCTACATTCACATTCTATTTTACATACAAATGTTTTAGTATTTTCTTTTCGTTTCCTGATAATTCGCATTCGTTTTATCTCTAATTGCCAGAAATATAGAACCAACCCCGGATATTATAGAAGATTCTTCTATTGGTTGTTTGTATGCAAGCTACAGCTAGGAAACGGTTTTCTCACCATGACACACTCCTTTTTAAAACAAGTGAATTCAGGAGAGGAAGGAAAAAAGTTTTATTATCCTTACAGGTTTTATTTTTCTAATCTAAACAAAGAAGCTTTTTACTAGGCATTTGCCGTGTCTAATCCTTAATTGGGTTAATATCATGTCAGAAATAATTTAATTCTTGACTAATTTGATCAACATTCGCTTTTATTGAGGAGGACTTTTTGTGGAATTTATGGAAGAAATCAACCAAAAATTCAGGGACCTTAAAAAACCCAATCTTAATGAAATCAGTAATGCTTTAAAACAAATATCCTATATATCACCTTATTTGATTGAACCTTTTATCAAAGCACCAGAACAATTTGCGTATGGACGAAATGTTATTTATAGAAATAATGCTCTTGAAGTAATCCTCATCAATCTTCCGCCAAATACGGAAACAGCGATACACGATCATGGCAAATCTATTGGCTGCGCCATTGTTTTGGAAGGTGAAATGGTTAATTCGATTTATCGATTTAATGAAGACGAGGTTGAAAAGACAGCCTCCTATCATGTTACAAAAGGTGATTGTATTTACTCTCCCCCAGCGCTTATTCATAAAATGAGCAATTTCAATGAGGAACGTATGGTTTCGCTTCACGTCTACTCACCACCCCTTCAGGATATGGTGAGTTATGAGGAATGTAAAAACATGTTTATTTCCTTTACTCCCTCTAATAACATTCAGTAAGATAGAAAAACGTTGAGAACTGTATTTCAAAGAACGATTAAAAACAGGTGGCAGAATCAAGAAACATTGTTAGAAAAAAAAGTGAATGACTGAAATATAAAGTGTCATTTTGAAGTTGGTTGAATTCTATTAATAAACCTATTTTTTACCGTCGTATCAACTTGGATAATTTTACTGTCATGTATGGTTATCACCAAAGAACCATAATCAATACTCTTTAAACTTTTTAAAATAAAATTAATTTTTTCTTGGTCTAAATTTGCCATCCGCCAATCCCACTCCTTTCTCTAATTTCTTTTAAGTCTCCATAAACTGTTGAATAAACATCCCTTTTAGGACTCAACAAAAAAGGCTCCTTAATCTTATATATAAGACCTAGGAGCCTTCGGTTTTCCGATCAGCTGATTTGAAATTTTCCGGTTTTTCTTTTTCGTACTTAACCAAGTAGTTTACTTGGTTTAATACTTATTGTCATAAATATAAGGTTTACCTAAACATGTTGTCAATAAAATTAATTGATAAAATTTTCGAAAAAATATTTAAAACCCACTTGACTCATCGGAATAATTAAGTTTATTATTGTTTTAATTTAACATTTAGAAAGCCGATTGGACTACCAAAGGCACCTACTCCACCATGGGGATAGGTGCCTTATTTTTTAGGCTACTTAGTCCTTTCATTATTAGCATGGCATGGACCTAACCGACAACGGATGGTCTATTGCTGACTTGAATTTTTATTCCAGACTTTTCTTAATGATTACTAAAATTGGAGTGTTTATATGAAGATAAAAAATTATCGCTTGGCTATAAAATCAGTACTTATTAGTTATCTTCTTATCCTTGTCATGTTGCCAATCTTCGCACTTTATGTAAAAGGTTTTTCACTTGGGTGGGAACCCTTTTGGAAATCTATTTCTAGCCCGATAGCCTGGAAAGCCATTCTCTTAACCTTGAAACTTAGTATATTCACTACCTTAATTCAAGCAGTGATCGGTACTTTTATTGCATTTGTACTGGTACGCTATCAATTTGCCGGTAAAAGGCTGCTAAATAGTTTCATCGATCTTCCATTCTCCCTGCCAACTGCTGTTTCAGGGTTAATGCTGCTTTCTCTTTTGGGGCCTCTAAGTCCTTTTGGTAAAATGCTTCAATCTATGGGGGTTAATTTACTCTATAATCAAGCAGCCATAGTAATTGGAATGGTTTTTATTACCTTCCCATTTGTTATCCGTACAGTACAACCGATGATAGAACAAATTGACCCTTACGAAGAACAGGCAAGTTACACACTAGGAGCAGGAAAAGTATTCACTTTCTTTAAAATACTTCTACCCTCCGTCGTACCTGGGATTCTGGCAGGCGGTTTGCTAACCTTTTGCCGCGCACTTTCAGAATTCGGGGCGATCTCTTTAATCTCTGGTAATCTTCCAGGAAAAACTCAAGTGGCCTCTGTTTATATTTATGGAGAAATTGAAAGCTTCAATACCCAAGGTGCTGCTGCGGTATCTGTTGTTCTTGTAACGATTGCTTTCATTATTTTATTAGTAGTTAACATCTTTCAAAAACGGGGGGACATCTCATTATGAGAAGAGCCTTTATAGCCATTACAGTACTTTTGTTTACTCTTATTATCATCCTTCCGTTTTCAAGTATTGTCATAAGTGCTTTTCAAAAAGGAACATTATCATTTTTCGAGGCAATTAAAAGGCCTGAAGCCATCCATGCCTTTAAAGTCAGTCTTATTATTGTAGTGATTGTCGTGATTATCAATACAGTTATGGGGATTCTTCTTTCTATTGAGATTTCACGTGGCTCTTGGATATCAAAATGGTTCCGTGTTCTAATAAATGTTTTGGTGGACCTGCCATTCTCTGTTTCTCCCGTTATCGGTGGATTGATGATTATTCTTCTTTTTGGTCCTAGTACAATATTAGGAACGTTTTTCGAGCATGCTGGAATAAAAATTATATTTGCCATACCTGGGATGGTGATTGCTACAGTGTTTGTAACCTTTCCACTTATGATTCGTGAAATCGTTCCAATCTTAACGGAACTCGGGATGAGTTCAGAAGAGGCGTCGGCTACATTAGGAGCAGGTCCAGTTCAGACTTTCCTTCACGTAACTTGGCCATCTATACGCTGGGCTGTTTATAACGGATTAGTCCTAACAATAGCAAGATCTGTGGGTGAATTCGGTGCAGTGCTAGTGGTATCTGGAAATATCATTAATCAAACTCAAACGGCAACTACATTAGTTTATCAAGATTCAGTAGACAATAATATCATAGCTGCAAACAGCGTGGCTTTGATTCTAGGACTTCTTTCAGTTACTGTTCTGCTTTTTCTCGAATGGATGAAAACAAGAAAGGAAGATAAATTTCATGCACATTGAGGTTAGAAACTTAGAAAAGCATTTTGGCGACTTTCAAGCCATTCATAACACTAGTTTTCAAATCGAGAAAGGTCAGCTTGTCGGATTACTGGGACCAAGCGGCGGTGGAAAAACTTCTATTTTACGAATGCTTGCTGGCCTTGAACAGCCTGATGCGGGGGAAATTTACTTTCATAACAAACTAGCAAACTCATTATCCGTTCAAGAACGAGGAATTGGATTTGTCTTTCAAAACTACGCCTTATTTAAACATATGACCGTCTACGATAACATCGCATATGGCTTGAAGGTGAAAAAACAAAACCGCGCTTCTATTCAGCTGAGGGTTTCTTACCTTATAAAATTGATGGAACTTGAAGGAAAAGAAAATAAATATCCCCATCAGTTATCTGGAGGACAACGCCAACGGGTAGCGTTCGCTAGAGCACTTGCGCCAGAACCACAGTTGCTTTTATTGGATGAACCGTTTGCTGCAATTGATGCAAAAATCCGTAAGGAACTTCGGTTATGGCTTCGAAACCTTATTAACCAATTTGGTATTACCACCATTTTTGTCACGCATGACCAAGATGAAGCGGTAGAAGTTGCTGACCAAATTATTATTGTTCAAAAAGGAACGATAGAACAACAAGGCACACCATGGGAAATTTACAACAAACCAGCCTCTTCTTTTGTCGCTTCCTTCATTGGTGAATCGAATAAATTAACGGTTCCCGTTTCTCTTAATGGGTTTCCGGAGTTATCAGACTATCAAAACACTAATGAAGATATACAGCTGCTGATTCGACCAGAATGGATTGAAGTAAGACCAGGAAATACTACACATCTAAAAAGTGCTGGACAACTGGGAACTGTTAAACATGTAAACTTTCGTGGAGACTCATGGCTCTTAGAAGTTGAGATTTTGGAAGGAAGAAAATTATTTGCCTATCAAGCCATTAATCAAAAAGTCTTTCAGTCTGGTGACATTGTTAACCTATTGATTCATAAGATTTCGGTATTCACACATACAGAAACTCGAGTGTTGGAGAATCGTTCTAAAAACGATCCAATGCCTGTTTTTATATAATTCATTTATAAGGGAGAAGATTAAAGATGAAAAAATTATATTTATTTCTCACAGCTGTTTTATTACTTATTTCAGTACTTCTTGCGGGATGCTCTAACTCCAGTAAAACAAGTAAATCCGAAAATACAGGAAAATCCGATCAGAAAAAAAACGAAACAGTTACACTTACCATTGGTGGTTACTCCACTATCAAGCAAGAATTTGAAACGATTTTCCCTCTATTCCAAAAGGAATGGAAGAATAAGACGGGTCAAACAGTGGAATTTAAAGAATCCTATCAAGGCTCTGGCTCTCAAGCCCTCAATATTACGAATGGTTTCGAAGCCGATATTGCTGCGTTATCCCTAGAAGGAGATATTGATAAAATTGTAAAAGCCGGATTAATCACCCACGATTGGAAAAGTACTCCGCACAACGGTATAATTACAAATTCTATTGCGGCATTCGGAGTCAGAGAAGGAAATCCTAAACGAATTAAAGATTGGTCTGACCTAACAAAAACTGGTGTAGCAGTGGTATTTCCAAATCCGAAAACTTCAGGTGGAGCTCGTTGGGATGTTAATGCGATATACGGGGCTGGTTTAAAAATAAGCGAGGAGCAACTAGGAAAGCAGGATCCTTCCCATGCCAAATCACTTCTTCGTAAAATCTATAAAAATGTAAAATCCTTAGATAAAAGCGGTGAGGAATCCATGTCAACCTTTGATAAGGGAGCTGGAGACGTTATTATAACCTATGAAAATGAATTACTTGATCGTATTAAATCTGGTAATAAATATGAAGAAATTATTCCGAAATATACTACCTCAATCGAAAACCCAGCGGCTGTTATAGATAAATATGTAGATAAGCATGGAACACGAAAAGTAGCAGAGGCCTTCTTGAATTTCCTATGGACACCAGAAGCACAAAAGGTATTTGCCGAGAGCGGATTTCGTTCAGTAGATTCAGATGTAGCAAAAAACTATGAAGATAAGTTTAAACAACCCGAGGGGCTATTTGATACAAGTTACTTAGGCGGCTGGACAAAGGTTGGGAAAGACCTTTATAGTGATGGTGGCATCTGGGATCAGGTAGTGGCCGGGAACTAAAAAGCGACCTTCCCTTCCCTACCCTAGAATAGATCATTACTCTTTTCTAATTCTTTCATATTAAAATGAATGGATCTCTCTTTTTGAAAATTTAAAAACCAAGGACAACTGACTTCATTCAGCTGTCCTTGGTTTTTTTATAAATCATGTTTTAACATCCTTTAGGAAGTCACTGATATCTTTAAAATGTTCCCCTTCCTCTGTCTTAAGCTTAAATGAAAGTAAGGTTTTAATTTTCCAAGTATTTTCCTCCTTAAAATTTTTATTATTAGCGTTAACTGGTAGGCCCGTTAACGATTCCGCCAAACTCGATAACGATTCCATTCCGATTAAATTAAGTAAGGGATTTAAATAGATTTTAAAAAAACCTCCAAGAATGTTGGGAAACAGTCTTGGAGGTGTGGATTCTCGGTATAGTATATCTACTTCCAATGATTTGGAAGTATACTGCGAAATTTAAAGCTTGAAGGGATACTGAGTCTACTGTGTTTTGGCTTTTCCTTCTATTAGTATTTGAAGGTTCCCAGTGTTATTTAATTTCAAGCTTTCCGATTGATCATCAGGATCGTCTCCTGAGTTTTGTTTTTTCTTACGAGAATAAAATAACATAGAAAAGCCAATACGCTGGCGCCAAAAATAACCGCGGCCATGGGAACTCCTGTGTAGGCTCCACCAATCCCTACAAGCGGTGCAGCTAGAGAGCCCATGACAAAAGGCAATACTCCTAGTAAAGCAGAAGCGCTGCCCGCCATATGTCCTTGGGACTGTATGGCCAATGTGAAAGACGTTGTTCCAATCATACTGATGGAAGTTAAGAAAAAGAAAACCGGGATCGCGACCCCGATAAGCGGGGCTTTTAATAAGAGTGCAATCAATAAACATAAACCTGCCACATTCGCAAGGGTCAATCCTATTTTCAAGAAAGTCCGTTCCGAAATGGTGTCTGTCAAACGGCCAACTGACTGGCTTCCAATGATTAAAGCCAACCCATTGACGCCAAACAAAAGACTAAATTGTTGAGGGGTTACTCCGTAAATATTTTGATAGACAAATGGAATTCCAGAAACATAGGCAAAAATGCCTGCCGTGATAAACCCTTGGGTAAATGCGTAGCCCATGAACTCTTTATTTTTAAATAATGCACCAAAATTCCCCAAAACCTGAGGCAAATTACTCGGGACCCGCTTTTCTGCTGGGAGCGTCTCTTTTAACTTAAATGAAACAATAAAGATTAATATGGCTCCAATACAAGCGAGTACAACAAAAACCCAACTCCAATCATTAAAAGCAAGGATCGCTCCCCCTGCAATTGGGGCTATAATTGGTCCCAGATTCCCTACTAACACCATTAACGTAAAGAACTTTGTCAGTTCCTTTCCGCTATAAAGATCCCTGACGATCGCTCTTGATATGACGATTCCGCCTGACGCTGCGAACCCTTGCACAAATCGGGCCGCAATTAGGAAATAGATAGTGGGTGAAAATGAGCATGCAATGGAAGCCATGATGTATAAACCAAGGAAGAACAACAAAGGCTTCCGGCGCCCTTTCACATCACTTAATGGCCCAATCACTAATTGCCCTAAACCAAGGCCCAATAAAGCGGCAGTCAAACTAATCTGGACGAGTGAGGCGGTCGTATTAAATTCTTTTACAATCGTAGGAAAGGCTGGCAAGTACGTGTCAATTGTAAATGGCCCCAAAATTCCAAGTGATCCTAAAAGCAAAGCAAGCTGCAGCCGCTTCTTTCCACTAGATTTATCCAAGTTGCTCCGCCTTTCTAAACAGTATTTTTCTTGCTCAAAACTAAGCATAAAAGATTCGATAACCGAAATTTAACATCTTTCATTATAACCTGAACTTTCAATATGGGTAAACAATTTATAGCATACAAAAAATTCATGAGTTTACATATATTGCTTTCACTGTTATACATAAGATTCCTTTTTAGAAACTGTTATCTTAGGACCTCAGTTTTCTCCATTTTCTAAACTACGCTTTAGCATGTCCCCTCTTACCTGGAAGGCTTAACAATACATGTAAGTATCGAGGATGCAAAAACAGGGAAAAAACAAATATGAACACACAACTAAGACCATAAAAAATATTTTGTGCAGCTAAAGTCCAATTTTGCAAAACCCCTGCTGTCGATAAAAAAAGTGGCGCAAAATAAAAAAAGCCCCAAGTACTGGGACATAAGGTTTGAGACATTCTTTGATCTGAGAGATTCGAACCTCAATTGGTTGAAAGCTTCAAAAGAGTTGTTCTTTTTAGAAGGAACTAAATTGATTATTAAAGAGCTATTTTTTCGATGGAAAAAGAGACCCCGTTACTTTAAGTACAGTTCATCACAATCTTACTCTATAATCATATTAAAAGTTTGAACTCGTTTTGGGTTCATCCTCATTATTTAATTCCATTGTAAAAATGACAGTATCTAAAGGAACCCAAATCTAAGTAATCCACTTTATTTATGGCATCCATAAAGGGTGTTTTGCAATATAACTGGTCCTAATTTGTTCGTTTTTGAATTTGAAACACGTACTTCCACACTTGCTTTCAATGGCAGCCTCGAAGAGATCTCATCAATTTTACCCGCCCAAGGATTACCGCCAAACCAGCTTAGAGCGTCCTCCTTAACTAAATACATCTTAAATCGCCAACTGATTTCACCTTTTATTTGTGCAAATCCCTCATATTGATCATACGTCCCAAATGAATATGGTGATGGAAGCCAATCCGCATAGATACCAACACCCTTCCGTTCTCTAACAGGGCTCGTTGGTGAAGATGTATATGGCTTTTTAACCTTAGTAATTAAAGCAGTGCCTTGTGCATTGGGAATACCCTTAACTGGATGAAGAACGACGCTACACGGATAGGATACTTCTGTAAAAGTTCGTGCTCGCATTATTCCAGAATGAGAAAAAACTAGGACTAACAATGCAGTTAGAATTTTTAACATTTTTTCAACCACCCCCAAATATGGAGATAGTATAACCAATCTGTCTGTCAACATTCACATATGCCAATGTTGGGGGGAATTACTCCTTTGTAAGAAAAGAAAAAGATCCATCCTTTATTAAACAATCGACCCCGTTTGTTTAAGTAGAAACCTTCACAAACTTCTTTAAATACATTTGGAAATTCTTAATTTAGCATTTTTTGTTATTTCCCCAAAATAAAGATATACTCGCTAGTTTTACTATCCTCAGTGATCCACCTTTGAAAATCACTGAGAACTATAACCAAGTCTTTTCAATTTTATCTATGTTTTGTAATAGGTACTTCTCTGTAACTTTAACGAGATAGCCTTTATTATCATTAAGTCTTGATGGTGATTATCTCTTATATTTTTCACCTTAAATAAAAGGATAATTTCTGGATTTAAATAAGGAATACCAGTTTCATAATTAAACATCACTTTAGTGAAAAATGAATGTGTTTCTCTCAAAAACATTCAAATATTAGTGAATTGCAATTTGGATTTCAACAAAGATTAATACCATGTAGAACGTTATTAGGAGGTTGCAATGGAAAACAAAAACTTAACGGAATCGGATATATCAAACATTGAAATGAAAATGTCTGGGAGCAAAACGGATTCTAAGGAAAATAATACGGTCCTCACTGCATCGGAAGCCGCTAACTTGTGGAACCAATATTTGGGTGACTCTTCGTCTATTTGTATGTACACCTTTTATCAGAAACATACTCAGGACAAAGAGATTCAATCTGTTTTAGAATTTGCATTGCAATTGTCCAAACAGCATATAAAGAAAATCACAGATTTTTTCAATCAAGCCAATTACCCCATTCCAAATGGGTATACATTAGAGGATGATGTAAACCTTGAAGCTCCCCGAATATTTTCGGATTCATTGGTTATTTATGATTTGGAAATCATGACGCTTCATGGATTAACTGCTTACAGTTTAGCCATTTCTGCCTGTGAGCGGAATGATATTAGAAATTATTATATAGAATGTTCAGCTCAAACTACAGAATTATTAAATAAACTCATCCGTTTAAGTAAATCAAGAGGGAATTACGATAAGTCACCCTTCATTCCACCACCGAAAACCATTACTTTCGTTGAAAAAAAGGGTTTGATTTCTGATTTGCTTACAGACCCGAAACCTCTTAATGTGATGGAAATCAGCAATCTTTACCTTAATATAAAAAAGACAATGTTATTAAAGATTGGTACTATGGCTTTCAGCCAAATTGCACAACATGATGATGTAAGGCGATTTTTTGTAAAAGCAACAGAACACTCTGACGGCTATATAAGAAGTTTAAGTGCTTTAATGCTTCAGGATAACTTGCCAACTCCGCATTCTTGGGAAGCGGATGTCTTACCTATAACAATCAGTCCTTTTTCTGACAAAGTAATGATGTTTCATATAGGATTCAAGATTAGTGCAGCTATTGCATATTATGGAGCAGCTATAGCAACTTGTATGAGGGCAGATGTAGTTGCAACTTACGCCAAATTATTGGCTGGAACGATGAACGAAGCAAATGATTGGTTAACTTTGATGGTTAAATATCGTTGGCTAGAGCAACAACCGCAAGCCGTAGATAGAAAAGCTCTATCTCAAAGGTGAGAAGGAAGATACCAAAAATAAGCATATCGATGTTTTATTTTGGAGCCTTAAAGTTCCCAGGATTTTAGGAATTCTTGAGAAATTTTTTTTAGGAATCATTTTTTTATCTAAACAGTTCTTATAAGAAATTCTTGAGTTTTTCATACATTAAATACAAAGATGATGCACAAGCACAAATAAGCCTCATTTTTTACTACAATTCTGTTCTGATGGCTAATTATGTTATCCTGCTTCATTAGTTGAATAAGAAAAAGGAGCTACCGCTGCAACTCCTTTTTCACTCTACCCTATAGTTTAAGTACACTACTTTGTTTATTACTAACCGAATAAAGGAAGCTACTGTAAAAAATCTTCGCTAACGAACATATTTCAACAAGATTTTTTTCTATATTTTCTTTGTGAAATAATGGAATATGGGCATTGCTGTGATCCACTTTGCCTTTTGATATAGTACCGCCAAGCAATCCGTGAACCAATGTCCCAAATGCCACAACATCAATTCCCAATTCCCTTGCAGTCGGCAAAATATCCTTCTCGATGCTTCGATTGAAAAGGTAATATTGGTATTCAACCGAACTGATTGGATGAACAGAATGTGCCTTTCTTAATGTATCAGCATCGACTTGTGTCATTAAAAGAAAAAGCTAAGCTCCAATAAGGGACTTAGCTTTGTGTTAACTTAAAGTATTTTCTTAGTTTGGTATGTCTAGCTTTCAGCGGTCAGGGACTGATGTCCAACCCTCTCCTGCTTGCGATAAGTGAACATCGATCCGCGTTATTCAAAGAAGCGCTCTCATGATGAAATTGATGCAGATGCTTCACTCTCATGTTCAAATCCGAGAGCCTACCTGTCCGAATACAGGGTTCATTCAGACTGCTTTAGGCTTAGTACCGGTTTCAGTTCCACCGTTTATGTATTTTATACATTATTAAAACTAAAAGTCCCCAACCATTAGATTGAGGAATACACGATTATTTTTATATTGCCGATATTTATCTTTTTGTTTCAAGAATACCTTTTATTTTTTTCAAATCTTTATTGTTTGCTCTTTTCATCATTGACGACATAAAAGGAGCGAATACCTTTGAAAATCCAGTCGGTATTCCTCTGTTACGAAGAGTCATTCGGGTCGAATTGTTATCAAGGGATTCCCAAGTATAGGTTGTTTCCATCGGAAAAGGTCCTTGAGCCGTTTTCATTATAAGTTTTTTGCCAGGAATGTACTCTGTTAATTGGTATACATAAGCGAGTTCGCGTCCTAAAAATTGCGCTTTAAATGCAATTTTAGAACCAACACTTAACAGTTTTTGAGTTTTCCATTCAACTGATTTAATATTTACATACCATATTGGAGCATTATCAGGGTTTGCTGCGTACTCAGAAACTTTGTCACAAGGAGAATGAATAATTATTTCTGTTAAAACGTCTACCATTTCCTAAACCTTCCTCTATAAAAAATAGTGTCAAAATGAAGGACCGAGTTATTGTTTATTGCTAACTAACTGTAGGCTTTTTCAAACAACGAAAATTATTTCACGGTTGATTTCTTAACTTGTTTCTTTGCAGATACCCCTACTGGTAAAGTTTCAGCCCAAGAATTATGGACTCGAATGACGCTTTGGATTCCTCATCTGGACGTGGAATCGGCATCGGTTTTACCTTATTTCTTTAATAAACATTTATTTTGAAATTGAAAAACTACTCCTTGTTTGACTCCATATGTTCTTTTAATTTTCCAAGTAAGTATGCCCATCCTTTTCGATGTTCTTCTTCCCATTGAGGTTCCAAAAGTCCAACAGCATCATGGGATAATCTTAACACTGTGGCAGAGCCTTTTGTCTCTAACTTGTAAGAGTAATGGCTATTGACAGCCCCTCTCATCCCTAGAAGCCCAATTAACTTAATTTCTTCAGGCTCCTTGTAATAAATAACCGTTCCCCAAACGACTCCCTGTCCGTTTCCGAAGTCCTCGTAAAATAGTCCATTCATTTTTGGTTCAAGAATCAGTTGCTTAGAATCCTTTCCGCCTAATCGGAATTCCCACCAATCATTAATTTCCTCTGTCAAACCTTTAAATACCCGATCAACGGATGCCTCAATTGTTACCTCATGCTCGATTTGAAATGTACCAAATGCAAGCTTAGTTTGCTTATTATCCATGTTTAATGTTCCCCTTTCTTTTGCTTCCAGCTTATCTTTTAAATTCAAAAGCGAAGATGATAACTTTGATTCATACTTGCTAACCCAACGGTTATAGAGTTGTTGTAGAGGCACTGCATTTAAGTAATTGTAACGCTCCCTTCCTTGTCTCCTCACAACAACAAGGCTTGCCTTTTCCAAAATAACCAGATGTTTCATAATCGCATAACGTGAGACTTGAAACTTATCACATAGTTCACCAGTCGTCATAGGTCCATTGTTTAAAAAATCCAGAATTTCAACCCGTGCAGGATGGGACAGAGCTTTGAACATTTGAGTGATATCATTTATCATTTTTAGATTTTTCCTAACTCCTTTTTTAAAAAAACGTGACAAAAAAGTAACATAATTAATGTGACTAAATGGTAACATGTTAAGATTGAACTTGCAAGGAAGTAAATTTTGGTTCTTCCCATTAACCACCCATATTATGCTGATTTTTTGAATGCTTAGTGAATAGCTGATTAATGGAACTGTTAAATTTATATAGTGTGCACTGTTAGTGGAACCACAAAAAGGACTGCCGCAGCAACCCCTTCTTAATACTGTTCATACGGTCCCTTGTGGACTGTTTTTGGGAGGTCTTTTCCCATTTTTTCAGTTTTTTTAAAAGTGATATTCCCACACCCATTCAGAATATAGTTTAAGAATGAGGAAAAAAGAACGGGGAGGGATTCGAAATGCAAATTCATGTGGTGCAGCGTGGAGATACACTTTGGTCAATCGCACAGCGATATGGCGTAACCATTAATCAAATTGTTACGGCTAACCAACTTACTGACCCCAATAAAATTGTAGTGGGTCTTGCTCTTGTTATTCCAACGGCTAACAAGACACATACAGTCCGATCGGGGGAAACACTGTGGTTGATTGCCCAGCGATATGGTACAACGACAGATGCAATTGTTCGGGCGAATCAAATAACAAATCCTTCACAACTTGTAGCAGGTATGGTTCTTGTTATACCCGCCAGAACACACACCGTTCAACCTGGAGAAACACTGTGGCAAATTGCACAGCGTTATAATACGACAGTTCAAGAAATAATAAGAGTGAACCAAATACAAAATCCTAATCAAATCTATCCCGGTACGGTTTTAAGAATCCCTTTTAGAGAGCCAATTATAGATGTAAATGCATACACAATTAACACAGGTGAACAAGGAGCAAGTGAAATACGTGAGGTTGGAAGGTATTTAACCTATGCCTCGCCATTTGCTTACACGGTAACGGCAGATGGCAGCCTCAATTCGATAGATGACACACCTATAATTAAAGCGGTTTATGCTGAAAGAGTCTCCCCCATCATGTCTATTACCAACTTCACTTATAATAATCCTGGAACACGAATAGTCCATGCCATACTTGCAAGCACGGAAATCCAGAACCGATTGTTAACAAACATTTTAAGCATAATGAAACAAAAAGGATACGAGGGATTAAATGTTGACTTTGAAAATGTCTCTCCCGAAGACCGTGAGCTTTATAATCAATTTTTACAGCGAACAGTTGACCGTTTGCACCCACAAGGTTATCATGTTTCGACCGCCCTTGCCCCGAAAGTTAGCGGTGAGCAAAAAGGATTGTTATATGAAGCACATGATTACCCTGCTCATGGTAGAATTGTCGATTTTGTTGTCCTTATGACCTATGAATGGGGATACAGATTAGGACCACCCCAGGCTATCTCACCTATTAATCAAATAAGAAGGGTATTGGACTATGCTGTCACCGTCATTCCAAGAAACAAGATTTTCTTTGGGTTTCAAATTTATGCACGCGACTGGCTTCTTCCGCATGTTCAGGGTCAGCAAGCTGAAACATTCAG
The DNA here is from genome assembly GCF_058790155.1 of Neobacillus sp. FW104-15D2. Lineage (NCBI taxonomy): Bacteria > Bacillati > Bacillota > Bacilli > Caryophanales > Bacillaceae > Neobacillus > Neobacillus sp. FW104-15D2. Next base: position 20,870 of record NZ_JBYTCJ010000025.1, on the reverse strand, counting down.
CCAGCAAGAAGCAGTCCAGCGTGCTATTCAATATGGAGTTTCCATACAATATGACCAGTTAACTCAGTCGCCTTTTTTCCGGTATACGGATGCCAAAGGGCGGGGTCACGAAGTCTGGTTTGAGGATGCGCGCAGCGCCCAAGCCAAGTTTGACACGGTAAAAGATTATGCACTTAGAGGAATCAGCTATTGGGCACTAGGTTATCCATACCCACAAAACTGGTTATTACTTGAAGAAAATTTTACTATCCGTAAACTCAGATAAGGTAATAACAATATGCGGAAGGGATAAATACTGAGGACTGTTAGGAACTCTTAAGGGTTAATGGAAACGTATAATTTTGAATGGCCTTGAAAAAACTTTAGCGCCTCTTTATTTTATTAACTCAACCATGATTCACACCTAAATATTGGACAAAAATTATTGAAACCTTTTAGAAGGTATTGCAAATAAAACCCGCATAAATTATGCGGGTTTTATATTTCTACATCGCAGCTAAAATTTCTTGCATTTTCTGTCTTACAAGAGTATAAAAATTATTTTTTGCATCCAATGTGCTATTCCCACCGAAAAATCCCGTGCCTGGACATGTTTTCACAGCATGTCCCTTATTGTTATCTAATACTCTTTCACCAGTATTCATATCCCACCAATGGTGGTACTGAATACTATCAATCGAAGGAGTTAGCCCAAATTTAATACAAAGCAAGGCGGCAACTGTAATGATGGTTTGCCTTTGTTCCGGAGACATTTGATCATTTCCTACATCAAAATTCCCAACATTTTCAATTGCAACAGCTGTTGCTTCAATGGAAGGTGTTACAGATTTATTGACAAGCCCAAACGAACCTTGAGGAGGGGTATTAAATGGTCTGCCCGCCACTACTTTCCCATCAGGAAACACTGTTAACTGCTGGCTGATATCCGACCATCCCATTTGATTTACATGGTAATCCTTCATTGAATTCATCAATGTAAAATGATTTGAAGCATTAAAGTTTTTATATGAAGGTGAATATGTGTGATGTTCTTGGAAAAAAGTAATTTTTCTTGTGATTTTTTGATTAAACAACCAGTCCCTAAATTGCTCTCGTGTCATCAACACAAATTCCCCACTCATTGTTAGCTTTGTTGGATTAATTTTCAGCTTTTGACCTACATTTAAGAGATCCGAATTTAAACGATTTGCGGTTTTTATTAATTGGACAGACGAGTTATATGCCTGTGAAAGTTTCCACAGTGTATCCCCTGCCCTAACTTCATACATTATGGGCACTCGCAATTTTTGACCTACAAGAAGTAAATTGGGCTGTTGTAATCCATTTATCAGGGTGAGATCATTTACATTGGTTTCATATGCGCTTGCAACTTTCCATAAAGTATCTCCTTGTTTTACTTCATAAGTATTCCTAGGATTGTTCGCTGCAAATGCAGATAAACTATTCATTTGCAGAATCAGTAACATCAACCCTAAAGTAAACCAGCCTTTTATATTCATTTTTATTTTCCTTTCTTATTGATTCATATCTCAATCTTATTTTTGGGAAAAAGAAAAACGAATATCCATAACCAGTTTGATCCAAATTTTTCCGATTGCTTTCACCCGTATCTATTCATTCTGTTGGTTCAACAAGTTATCGTAATAAATTTGACAAAGGTCACAGAAGCAGGAAGGTTAAAAAGATTTTGTTGTAATTTTTATTTTAAAACAAAAAAAGGGTTCAAATCATATGCGATTTGAACCTAAAAGTTGAAAAGATAATTAAGAATTTATACTCCTAATCCGAACCTTTTAAACTATTTAACTATCGTTAATTTATGCCCAATGTATAACGGTTTTGCCGGGTCAAGATTATTTGCTTTTACAATGGAGTCGATGGTTACCCCATTCTTTTGGGCAATCTTCCATAAAGTATCACCAGAAATAACCGTGTAAACCATGCTTGTTGATGTTGGCAAAGTAATCAAGTATTTTGCGACATATCCTTGATCCCTATAATAGCTATCTTTCTGATATTCAACAACATACCAATCGCCGATTGCCGAAACAATGCTTACATCGGTACCTGCCGGTAGAATTTTTTTCGTATCATATTGTGTTCCTGCAAAATTTCTTACATTAGCGTTAATCCTTGTTTTCCCAGCTACTATATTACTTATTTGCTGATTCGATGGAACATTGATCAATGGCTTTGATACATACCCTTTTAGCACAGCACTGACAATTCGATATTCCACTTGGTACCAGTCACCAGTTTCGCCGGTAACGGTCACTTCAGAACCAACCGGGATTGTCCTTAAGACCGTACTTAGTGTATTCGCATCTGACCTGAGGTTAGCATTTTTTACTGTTAAACCAAAACCTTCTGTCATATTGATTAACTTATCATTCGCCACATATTCATTTTTATTTCCTGAAAGATCTGTAAGCTTTACAATGATATAGTAATTTCCGCGGGTTACATTAAAGCCCCGGCTATCTTTACCGTCCCAGTAAAAATAGGAGGTTCCTTTCAAATGACGGTCCCAGCCTATGGTGCGAACTGGTAGACCGGTTTGATCGACTACGGTAACGTCCATGTCGGCCTCTTCACTTATCGTAACCGGTATTTTAATTTGGTTTTTACCATCCTGAACAGAAAACTGGTTGGCCGCTGCCAAATCAATGGATGCAGTTGGCTTTTCAGTGTCAGCCTGGCTTGGCTTAGGCACTGAATAAGTATAGAGACAACCATTTGATTCCGTTACAAACAGGGTATCGTTTATAACACCAATAGGTCTTACCCCTACTCCGCCAGTAGGTGTTGAAAGCTCAATGGTTTTAGAAATCAACTGTCCAGTTGCTGCATTAAAGAAATTAAGTTTGTTATGATTCTCCACAATGATTTTGTCAGAGGCTACTACCATTCCCCTTGATCCTGTCACTGTCTGAAGTCCTCCAGCTACAAATTGATCCGCATACATCGTCTTCCATTTTTGTACCCCTGAATTTTTATCAATCGCAATCAGGTTGGTATTATCCATAACAATAACGGAATCACTTGTAACAGATAGAGGTTGTGTAAACGTTCCGGCTGCATTGTATTTCCATAGCGTTTTTCCTGTTAATGCATCGAATGCCAAAATGTTTCTTGTAGTGTTTTTTGTTTCTAAGAAAAGCTGCTCATCTTTATACACTAAATTACCGTACATGGCCGCATTTGGATCTAGGTCTAGTGTCCATTGAACGATACCTGAAGAAATATCAAATGCATAAACTTTCGTTGTCATTGTAACAGGATTCCGGATAATGGCATACAGGCGATTACCGCCGGCAGTCAAAACGCCTGAAACTTTTTCATTTGTCTTCAGAGTATAATTCCATTTTTTTGCGCCCGTTTTTGTATCAACTGCAGCAATTGCTTCAATAGTGTCATCGCTGTTCCGTGTGTAATAAATCAATTTGTTTTGGTCCACTAACAAACGATTCGCGAATGTATCGATGGCCCAAAGCGTTTGTGGAGCACTTCCATTATCTTGAATGGCATAAAGTTTATTCATGGTTGATGCAAATACAATACTATCCTTTGAAACCATATCAAGAAATGCATCTTTATTGTCCGTTGAAAAATCCCATTTTTCTTTATTGGTATCCAGGTCTGTAGCCGATAGAATTTTTTTCTCTATCCTTTCAGCAGAATACAGCTGATTTTGGTTTACCGTAAAAAGAGAAGACGCATTGTTAAATGGTTCCTTCTTTAGGGTTAAATCAACAGGAAGAGAGGCAGCTGAATAATTAGTGTTTCCCTGATCTCCTGCGTGCATTTGCCAGTCTTGCGGTTGACTGTCAGCCCAAGTAAAATTAGGCAGCATGGTCAGCACGAGACATGATGCCAGTAATGAATAAATGAACCTCATGTAGTAATTCCCCCAGATGTTTGATAAAGACATAATCATTTTCCATGATTTCTACATTTTTGGTCAATATGACGATTTTGGTAAAGTCATTGTATTTTACCAGCAATTCATTTATTTACCGCTCTCGATAGCTGACACTTGTTTCTACAAGGTAAAGGTTTAGTTATGTATTTAAGTATTTTAATGACTAAAACGCGAGCAACTACCCTTTTGGGTAGTGAAATTAGATTTTAATAAATTTTTAGTTGTGTGATTTTGACCGAGTTTATCCGCCCTTTTCAGAGATTTATATTAGAGATGCAAGAGTATATATTAGTACTCTCTTATTCTAAGATTGTCTTAAGCCCCTACTTTTAACTGTGACTGTATAAGGAATAATTACCTGTTATGTATCATTCATTTTCAGTCATCCTAATAAGGGAGGTGATTGTGGTGAGTAATAAAAATCCTATTGAGTATACAGGTAAAGTATTGGATAAAAGAAATGATCTAACCGGTCCTAATGATTCAGAAAAGGGTTCCTATCCAGAACGGCCTAAACATGTATCCATACAAAATAAAGGCAAAAATGAATAGTTTCTGTCGTTCTTATTTTTTATTAAAATAAAGAGGAATAAAAATGCATGAGAATAGACTGATTCCCATCAATCAGAAGTTCCAAGAATACGGACACCCATATAGGGTCCCTTTTTTATGGTTCGATTTTTTTAGTTACTTTGTTATCTACACTGGCAAATTCAGTTCCATATTTTCCTGAAGACCCAGCCTGGTTTCGAGATGCTTCAGCTTGATTTTCACGTATTTCTTGATTGCTTGACCTGTTTTCCTTTTTGTTGCCTGCCATTAATTATCACCTCCAGAATATTAATGTAACCTCAATTTCCATTTTTACTAAGAATCCAGGTATGGTAAAAAGCTTTATATTTTTTATAAAGTATTTGACATTGTACGCTGATTAACCAAAAAAAGGCGGACCTTTAATAGGTCCGTCCTTCTTCTATGCTTCTTGCACCTGTATATTAGGCTGACGCTTGAATTTGGCTATAAAGAAAGTCAAAGTAGCCGCCAGGAATAAAACGAAAAAAATCGCTATATGGCCGATGTTATTCCACATAAAACTAAAGTCTCCCGTAGAAATAACAGACCTAAAACCAGATATCGTATAAGTCATTGGCAGGTAATGCATAATGTCTTGCAGGAATTTAGGACTTAGTTCAATTGGATAAGTTCCTGCGCTGCCTGTTAATTGAAGGATCAAGATAATTACGGCCAGGAAACGTCCCGGATTATCAAGCACAGTAACAAGGAATTGAACAATCGCTAGGAATGTCCAGCTTGTAAAAATACTTAGCATAATAAAATATGGAACACTCTTTACTTCGAGTCCAAGACCCAACAGCATGATAGCATCTACTAATAGCGCCTGACCAATTCCCACTGCTAAAATAACCCCAACTTTCCCCATAAACCAGCTGAATCCGCTCTTCGGTTTTGAGGCCGGGTCAAACATTGGAAAAATAACAGAGAGCATAAGCGCACCTACAAATAGACTTAATGACAAGAAATAAGGTGCCAGTCCTGTTCCATAGGTTGGAACATGGTTCATCTTTTTATCCTCAACATTTACTGGCTTTGCAAACATGTCATAAACATGATTATTAGCTTTTACATCACCGGCATCTTTAGCCCCGCTTCCCAACTGATCGCTCAATTGCTTCGAGCCATCGGAAAGCTTATTCATTCCATTGGATAACTCGCTTGAACCATTCGCCAGACTAGTCATACCGTTATTTAATTCACTTTGACCTTTATAAAGTGTAGTAGTACCTTCTGTCAGTTGTTTTGATCCTTGTGCAAGCTTATTGGTTCCGTTTTGCATTAAAGCAGAGCCGGAAGCTAATTGACCTAACCCTGAAGTTAGGGAACTGCTGCCGTTTTCAATTTGGCTAAATCCTTTTTGTGCTTCATCAAGCTTGGAACCAAATAGGGTAAGCCCCTGCTTTAATTGTTCCTGCCCACCTGTCAGCTTATTAGCACCGCCAGATAATTGGTTAATTCCATCGGCGAACTTTTGTTGGCCTTGATTTAACTGAACAGCACCAGTAGCTAATGAATCCGAGCCTTGCTTAATTTTCGAAGCGTTGCTTGCTAATGCACCAACACCCCCAGCTACCTGCTGGCTTCCCTGTGATAATGTTGTCAGTTTATCCTCTATAGCTTTCAATTCTTGCTTTGCCTGTGGATCGTTTGTATTTTCCTCCATCTGGCTTACTTTGCCGAGCAGCTGCTCCAGACCTTGGCTGACGGAAACAGCACCGGCATTGGTTTGATCTGCCCCGTTCTTCCATTCTCCTATGGAAGAAGAGAGCGCTGAAGATCCATCCGAAAGCTGTTGAGAACCCTTTTGCAGATTTGGCATATTTTCCGCGGCTGAAGCTAGGCCATCAGATAATTGCTTAGTTCCAGCCTCCGATTGCGTTGCACCTGCTAACAGCTTAGCGTTCGCCTCTTTCATTTGCCCCAGGCCTGTGCTGAATTGCTGAAGTCCGCTTTGAAGCTGTTGCGAACCAGAGGACGCAGAATCAACGCCTTTAGAGAAAGCAACTGATTTTTCTGCTAGAACCTCAAGGTTTTGTTCTAACGTCTTGGCACCGGAATTAACCGACTTTGCCCCGTTCTCTAATTTGGTTGTGCCGTTTCCTGCTGTTTTAATTCCTTCTGTTAAACTATTGGCACCATCTTTTGCATCGGTAATGCCTTTGTGAAGTTCTCCGGCTCCGTTACTCGCCTTATTGAGCCCTTCTGCTACATCTTTTAATGAATTGAACATGGACTCAGCGTATGTTTTCGTTACAGAGCCCGAAACTTCTTCTTTTATTTTTTCAATGGCTGAATCACCAATTTTTGATGATAAGTAGTTGTTACCTTCATTAACTGTATAGATTAAATTGAGTTTTTTAGGTTGATCACTTTGCAGCGTCGTTGCATTTTTTGAAAAATCTTCAGGGATTTCAATTTCTAAATAATAATCCTGATTTTTCAGGCCCTGTTTTGCCTTGCTTTTGCTGACAAACTCCCAATTAAAGGTTTCTTTCTTTTTTAAATTCTTAACTAAATCGTCGCCAATCTTTAACTGTTTGCTATTGTAAACGGCACCCTGGTCATTATTTACAATGGCAACGGGCATTCTGTCCAAATGGGCATATGGATTCCAAAAAGCCCATAAGTAAGTTCCACTGTAAAGCACCGGAATCGTCATTACACCGATAATGGCAATTAGCAACTTCCGCGTGCGAAAAATTCTCATAAATTCACTTTTTATCGATGCGAAAGCATTCATGTTATTCACCTCATTGATTTTCTTGTTGTCATTGAATTGACTAAAATTCTCATTTAGTCATTTTACTCTAAAAAAACTCTAATCCGAAAGTCGTGTTAGTAAAAATACCTTCATAATTTCTGCGATTTTTTCGGAACTTAAAGCTTCGTGACTCTTTTCCCAATCTGATACTAAAGCAATGTATAGCTTAAACAGCAGAAAACTCGTTATCTCCAGGTCAGTCTGCGAAATCGTATGATTTACACCTTCTAGTTTATGCTGAATATAAGCAATAATTTCATTCTCTATATGCTGCAGCATTTCCGTAACCGCTAATGTCCCCATCTCTTTCTCTTCCTGGATTAGTTTGATCATTAGCAGATGCTGCGAGCGGAACTCAAGCATCCTAAATAATGCATGATGGACATTTTCCGTAAATGGCAGTCCTGGCTGAATCACAGCCTCCGCCTCCGCTTTCATTTCCTTTACTAAGGAAGAAGCAATTTCAGCAAATAACTCTTCCTTGTTTTTAAAAAAGGTATATATCGTGCCCTTGCCTACACTAGCTAGTTTTGCGACATGATCCATCGTTGTCGCTTTATAACCAAACATAGAAAAGGACTTTTCAGCGGCCTCCACAATTAACTTTCTGCGATCTACTGCCATCATTTCACCTCAGAAATCAAAATTGACTATTTTAGTTTTTTGGTCACTTTTAATACTGTATTACTATACCACAGCATAATTTTAGATTCAACATATGGAGTATAAAATTATTTTGTTCCTGTTTAAACTAAAAAAACCGCCCAAATTGAGCGGTCAAATTTCTTTGGTCTCTACATTGAAAAGGTCTAATAAAAACATTAGCAAAGGAATCCCTAATAACATTCCCCATACCCCTAAATAATGCTCAGAAATAATTAAGGTTAAAAATGCCAGGAATATAGGAAGTTTAGTTGCTTGTGACATTAATTTCGGATTGAGTACATAGCTCTCCAAGGCGTGGAGAATCAAAATTAGAATTACTACCGATATGACTTTTGGTATGCCGCCGATTGTAAATGCAATAATAGCAAGCGGTACAAAAGAAATGATGGCTCCGACTACTGGAATCAATCCCAAAATAAACATCATAACACCAAGACCAATCACCTGATGAAATCCAAGTATTGTTAAACCGATGATCGATAAAATAGCATTAATGAGGGAAATAAGAATTTGCAGTTGGAGAACCCGGCCAAAGGTATTGGCAAAATTCATCCCTAAATACTTGTAATAGGAATAGAAAAAATGGACATTACTTGTTTCTAGTTTTTTGCAAAAATCCACTATCTCTTTTTTACCGATTAATAAGAAAAAGCTTAAAAGAAAAGCCAATACCAACTGGAGACTGAATTCACTGACATGCGGGATCGCATGAATAATTGATGTGACAGCTTCTTTTGCATACGATTCCAAATTTATGTCTTTTAAAAATGCTTCAATTCTTGGATTTAGTTGATTCGTATATTTGTCGATATTAAATGATGCTATATTTTGGGCTATTCCGCTTAATTCCTTTGCTGAACGTGTAATATATCGTGTCAGACCGAAGATGATGGCAAATAGAATAACAGCATACATCAAAATGGTAATCAATTTTTCTTTGACCGGTACCACTTTTGATATGGTTTTGTGGAAAACTTGTTGAAGACTGTTAAAGAGATACGAAAAAATAAAGGTCAATAACAATAAATTCAACAAACCTCGAATACTGTACAAAACAATTACCAACAAAACCAAGGCAATTACCTTTTTAACTCCATTGTCTTTAAAAAAACCTTTCAAAAGCTCCATGTGAATCCTCTTTCCTATACTATTGATACATACAGTATATCAATAACCTTGCTTAAATTTTAATGGAAAATCATGAACTTAGTAAAAAAGATCGTCCAAAGGTCATGTTATTTGAAATCAAGGACACTTTCTTATCCATGAACCTCGATTTGTTCTGTAGCAGCCGGATCAACGACCTTTTTACTTACAAGTGGATCTTCAAAGACCTTCAAGTGCTCAAAATCCTTAAACAAATTCCACCTTCACCCACATTCTTACACTATTGATCAGCCAAGCATTAGAGCAATTTTTTAAATCATCTAAGGTTATTTTCCGCTCCATGATTATTTTATTATCTAGTAAGTATTTTCGAAAAGTCCCCGGAAGCAACCCGCTTTCTATTCCAGGAGTATATAACTTTCCCTCCAACTCAACTACCAGATTCCCTATTGTAAACTCTGTAAGTTCCCTCTCTTCATTCCATAAAAGTACATCGAACACTTCTGGAAAACGATCCTTAATAGGGGAATATACCTGCCTGTTTGTTGTTTTATGATAAAGAAATAGTTCTTCCTTTGAAATTGCTTTATCTGCAATTTTCACCGAAACCGGTTCAGGCAAAGGAGTAATATCTGCTCCCTCAATTAATACTTTACCGGTTTGAGAAACAAGCAGTCTCACCTTTTGTTCTGTATTCAAGTTGGGTGAAGCGTAATTTTGCAGCTCCTCGAAAATAGATTGGATATCAATTTCAAAATTGAAATAATTAGCTGACCTTTGTAAACGCTCCAGATGTTCCTCGAGCAAAAAGTATTTCCCATTCTTGAGACTTAAACTTTCCAATAAATCAAAGTCTGGTCTGTTTTGTTGTAATACCTTTGCTTTTGTTAAAATCTCAGCGTATTCTTCTTCCTTGGAAGAATCCCAGGTTATCCCTCCGCCTACACCGTATTCTGCTTTTCCGGTTGCCTTATCCAGAATAACCGTTCGAATAGGCACATTAAAAATAGCTTCCATATCCGGAGTGATATATCCTATTGCCCCGCAATAAACCTCCCGTGGACCCTTTTCTAATTCTGAAATAAACTTCATCGTATTAATCTTGGGTGCCCCTGTAATGGACCCGCATGGAAAAAGAGCTTTAAAAATATCAACCAAATTAGTTTGCGGTGCTATATTAGCCGTTATGGTTGAGGTCATTTGGTAAACCGTAGGATATTGCTCGACAGAAAAAAGCTTAGGGACCTCTACAGAACCGGGCTCTGCTATCACGCCTAAATCATTTCGTAATAAATCCACTATCATAAGGTTCTCAGATCGGTTTTTTTCCGAAGCAGATAACCATTCATAATAAGATAAATCCTCGGTAAAGGTCTTGCCTCTTTGTACAGTCCCTTTCATCGGCCGGGTTGTTATTTTATTATCTCGCAGATGAAAAAAGAGTTCCGGTGAGGCTGACAAAATACTATATTCTTCAGTGGAGATATAGGCACTATAATTAGAGGCTTGCCCTTTCGTAAGCTGCTTATAGAAACCAAAATCATCTCCCTTAATTGTGGAGTTAAGTCGAAGCGTATAGTTAACCTGATATGTATCCCCATTTTTTATGTATTGTTTTATTTTATCCAAGCCTGCATGATAATTCTCTATATTCACGTTTGGTATCCATTCATCCACCGTAAAGCCGCCTGCTTGTGGGATTGTTTGCTGACTGGGTTTCTTAAATAATCCAAACCATAGGAGCGGCATTTTGTTTTGATCATTTACAATAAAAGCCTCATCAAATGCGGGTGCGGCCTCATAAGTAAGATAGCCTGCTGCATATAAACCGGATTTTACTGCATTTTGCACTCTTATTAAACAAGGAATTACCTCTTCAGCCGTCCTGGCAACAATAATTTCCTCTGGATTATCAAAAGTTATTGGCTGAATCGTTCCTTCAAGATCTGCAAATTCAAAATGTAACATCACTTTTTTCGCCATCCGTCTTACCCCTTAAATATTAAAATCTCATACACAAGTCTTCGTTAAGAAAAAGTGCTTCAACATCTCCATGCCATAGTCCGTCATGATAGATTCAGGATGAAATTGCATCCCTTCCACCTTATATTCTTTATGCCTTATTGCCATAATCTCGTTTGTATCCGTTACTGCACTTACTTCCATACAATCTGGAAGTGTTTCAGGATCTACAATTAAAGAATGGTACCTCGTTACGGAAACAGGATTGGGGATCTTATTAAAAATCGTTCTCTTATCATGATTGATTAAAGAAACTTTCCCATGCATTGGACTTGCTGCTTTTTTGATTTTTGCCCCGAAAAATTGAGCAATGGTCTGATGCCCTAAACAGACTCCCAAAATGGGGATCGTCTTATGAAATTCTTTTATTATTTCAAGTGATATACCTGCTTCATCCGGGTTGCCTGGACCCGGTGAAATTAAAATATAGTCCGGTTCTAATCGCTTTATTTCATCTATATCAATTCGATTATTTCTAACCACTAAGACTTCTTTTTCAAATTGTTTAATATATTGTACAAGATTAAAGGTAAAAGAGTCGTAATTATCAATCACAAGAATCATAACAGTACTCCATTTCGCATTTACATAGATAAAACTGTTTCATTAACCTTTCTTTGTTACCGTTTTTTCTTCAATGAGGATTTCGATCATGAAAGGCTCCCTACCCATAATAACATGACAGCAATTTTAAACAATTCCTTTTTTTACACAAGGAAAAAAAGCCCAATTATTGGATTGAAAGTCTATAATAAAAATATAAATATCACAAATGGGGTGTTTGGTTGGAAAGCAAAAATCAAAACAAAACGGTATGGGGAAGCCTGATTGCTTTAGGAACTTTTTTCGCTGGAAAACTTAAATTTCTTGCTTTTATTGCAAAGCTTATAAAGTTTAAAACATTAATTTCTATGTTCATTTCTGTTGGTGTTTATGCCCTTGTGTATGGGTGGAAATTTGCCGTTGGCTTCGTCTATTTATTGTTCATGCATGAAATGGGTCATTTAATCGCCATGAAGAATAAGGGCTTTCCTGTTAAACCTGCGATTTTCATTCCATTTGTAGGAGCCGTCATTAGCGTGGATCCTAGGCAGATTCCCAATGCGAAAGTAGAATCCTATATTGCGTTCGGCGGTCCTATCCTTGGGACAATCGCCTTCCTTCCCTTTGCCGGATTGTATTGGGCAACACATGAACCACTTTGGGGTGTGTTGATGTTTGTTGGTGCCTTCCTAAACTTTTTCAATCTGGCTCCAGTTTCACCGCTCGATGGCGGAAGAATTGTTGGTGTCCTATCCCCGAAAATTTGGTTTTTAGGTCTTTTAGGAATGGCTGTCTACACTTACTTTAATCCAAGCATTATTATGTTTCTTATCCTTTTATTCGGAATAACAGCTCTTTTCGATCGACGAAATCAAATCCTGCATCACGATCTTTTATTGGCACAGATTCATTTCTTAGAGGAAGAGCTTTCTGGAGGCTGGGGAAGCCCTGAAGAAAACGAATGGATTTTAACTCAAATCCAACAAGAAGAAAGAAGATTAGAGAGTAAGGGCTATTTCCAGAAACGCAGGTTGAAAAAACATATTGAATTCATAAAATATAAAAGACAAGTATATGAGGTAAAGGAAAATAGCCTCAAAAGTTACAATGCTGAAATTTTAATGGAGGACTATGCGCAAAAGCTTTCTACTGATTTAAATAATTTCAAATTAGAATTGAAAAGATTGAAAGGTTACTATAAAACGGACACGAAAACGAAATGGGTTGTTCTTATAACCTATCTCGTTTTAGTTATATTTCTAGCATTATTCGTGGGATATGGTCACAGCATCATGGAAGCACACAGGGATGTTATCGGGTAAAAAGAGAAGATAGAAGGGATTATAGGAGGTCCTAAATTGGGGAGAATAATTTAAGTTACTGGGTAAACTCTTAGCAAAATGGCGCTTTGGTACTTGAAAATACGGTGACACAAGAGCTTTATGTTATCGCTGAAAGTGACGGTCCAGCTTTTTAATAATATAGGAAACTTTATCCCTTTTCCGGGTATACGGCAAAAAACTGCCCGAAGGATATTATGACCTAAAACTACAAACAGATAAAAGTGCATTAACAAGAGATTCGGTGCAAAAGCCATTCTCGGCGTGCATTAAGAAATCTTTTTATGCATTCCTTATTTGAAAACGTGCATTTCTTCCTTGAAAACGTGCATTTCTTCCCTGAAAACGTGCATTTCTTCCTTGAAATCGTGCATTTCTCGCTTGAAAACGTGCATTCATTTCTCGATTTCGTGCATTTCTATTAAAAAATCTTGCTTTTCTTTCATATGGTTCTTCATTTCTTTTAAATAACTCTAAAATTCTATCGAAAAATAATTCTTTTCTATTTAAAAGTTCTTTTTTTCATTCAAAAAGCCCGTATTTTTTATCAAGATGGAGGTTTTTATCGGAATCTGTGTTCAAAGTTATTAGAATTACTTGGCAATGCTCCTAGTTCTACTTTTTAAGGATAAAAGAGGACCTTTTTAAAGGTCCTCCATTAATGCCTGCATTCTTCTAATCCCTATTCCAAACGCTATTAAACCGCTCTTAATCTCTTTCTAATAAAGAAGCGCCTGCGATTCCGGGATGAGTCATCTCATAAGGGTCGAGGATTAAATTTAGTTCCTCTTCTGTCAAAACATCGTATTTTAAACATAGTTCCCTTATTGGTTTGCCGCTTAAAATAGCTTCCCTTGCAATTCGAGCTGCAATTTCGTATCCAATGTGCGGGTTAACGGCCGTAATGACCCCAACACTCTTTTCTACATACTCTTTTAATCTATCTTCGTTTGCTTTTATCCCTTCTACACAATTATCTGTAAAAGTACGAAATGCATTATTCATAATACTGATCGATTGCAGCAGATTAAATACTAAGACTGGCTCCATGACATTCAGTTCAAGCTGTCCGGCTTCTGAGGCAAGGCAGATCGTATGGTCATTGCCAATTACCTGAAATGCGACCTGGTTAATTAGCTCTGGCATAACTGGATTAACTTTTCCAGGCATAATCGATGAACCAGGCTGTCTTGCAGGAAGGGTAATTTCACCTAAACCTGCCCTCGGGCCTGAAGCCATTAACCGCAAGTCATTTGCGATTTTTGACATATTCATCATACAAACCTTTAAAGCTCCGGAAACCTCCGTATAGGCATCAGTATTCTGAGTAGCATCCACAAGATGTTCAGCCCCAGTTAACGGCAGACCGGTGATGTCAGCTAGATGTTTAACTACTAATTCAATATAACGGGGGTATGCATTTAATCCGGTTCCTACAGCAGTTGCCCCCATGTTCAATTCGTATAAATGCTGTCTTGATTGTTTAATACGCTTAATGTCACGTCCTATAACGCGGCTGTATGCTTCAAATTCCTGGCCAAGCCTGATTGGTACGGCATCCTGCAGATGGGTGCGTCCCATTTTAATCACATGATTAAAATCCTTAGCCTTTTTTTCAAAAACTGAATGCATATCTTCCATTGTCACTAACAAATTTTCCAAAAGGTTTAAAACAGATATATGAATCGCTGTTGGAAATGAATCATTTGTAGATTGAGACATATTAACATGGGTGTTAGGACTGCAAAGGGAATAGTCCCCTTTTTCTTTCCCAAGTATTTCAATTGCACGGTTGGCAAGGACTTCATTTATATTCATATTAATAGATGTACCTGCCCCACCCTGGATAGGATCGACAATAATTTGATCGTGCCACTTACCTTCAATCATTTCCTCTGCCGCCTGGACAATGGCATTGGCAAGACTAGGATAGAGACGTTTAACATCCGCATTGGCCATTGCAGCTGCCTTTTTAACCATAGCCATTGCCCTAATTAATTCCGTATGAATTCGATAGCCAGTAATAGGGAAGTTTTCTACAGCACGTAGTGTTTGAACTCCATAATAGGCATCGACAGGGACTTCTTTTGATCCTAAAAAATCTTTTTCAATTCGAATTTTATTCTTTGTAATTGTCATATTATCGCTCTCCTATTAATCTTCTTTGTCCGATTTAATGTTTAAGTCTCCAGCTATAGGAGTTTCAATCATTTTTTTAATCTGTTCGATTGAATCAGTTTGTCCAAGAACCCACATTAACTTTGCCAATAGTGCTTCCGTATTCATATCTCCGGATAAAATAATCGGGAGCTGGGCTACCTTATGTCCAACTTCATAGAGAAGTAAATCTTCTCCTTCTTCCAGGCATTGGGTGGTTATGATAACGGCCATTCCCATTTCTGTAAGCTCCTGAACTTTTGAAACCAGGTCTCTGCCTTCAAAAGGTAAGCCGCCATTTCCAAAGCTTTCAATAATAATACCTTTATATAAATCTTTAAGACAATCAAAAATCTCCGGTTTCATACCAGGATATAATTTCATTAAAAAAACATCCGTACACAAATTTGTATTTAATGATAGATTTTTTGTTTCGCCCGAAGGTTTCCAAAGGTATTTTACATCTTTTTTATTCACATAAGCAACATATGGATGATTGATACTTTCAAAGGCATCATAGCTTTTGGTACGCATTTTTACTGCTCTCGTTCCGAGAATCACTCGGCCATCGAATACAACGAACACTCCGCCAATTTCTTCACAGGCAAATCGAAGCGCATCCGCCACATTTTTCTTTGCATCCGTTTTTTTAAAACTGATCGGAATCTGTGACCCGGTTAGCACTACTGGTTTTTCCAGTCCCTGTAGCATATAAGATAGAGCAGAAGATGTATAAGCTAATGTATCAGTACCATGAGTAATGACAAACCCATCGTATTCATTATAATGGGTATAAATAGAATCAGCTATTTTAACCCAGTGCTCTGGCTGCATATTCGTACTGTCAATATTCATTAAGATTTTACCGTCAATTTTTATATCCTCAGATGATTCTGGTATGTAATGAAGTAATTCTCCAACAGATAATCCTGGAACAAGTCCTTCATTTCCTTCCACTGAGGCAATCGTACCACCAGTAGCAAGCAATAGTATTTTCTTCATAAGATACCTCTCCATAACAGGAACTATTATCGCAATACGCGTATTTATATAAGTTATTATAGAACTATACACCGAAATTTCAAGACATTTCGTATTCAATTCGCGCACATTTTTCTTTTCTCGTTTTTTTTACTATGTTATAATGAGCTAAATATTTAGAAAACGGAGATAGAAAGACGATGCTGGAACAACTATCGATATTAAGAAAACAGCGAAAATGGTCCCTGCAGGAAACGGCTGATCAGCTTGGGATGGCGAAAAGTACTTATGCAGGATATGAATCTGGATACCGTGAACCCTCTCTTCAGTCGTTATCTCAAATCGCTGAGTTATTTGAAACCACTGTAGATTTTTTAATTGGGAGAACGGATCAGGAACAGGGCTGTATAGAAATCACGAATCTATTAGAAAAAAATGATGCTAAAATTTCAATAGACGAAAAACCTTTATCAGCTGATGAAATAGTGGACTTTGTCGCATTTGTGAGGATAAAAAGAAGCTTAAAGGAGAAAAAAACATAGACCTGCTTTAATTGTAGTGTCTATAGTTTTCCCATAATTTAAATGCAATGTATGTTTACTTTTTTGTAAGGCAAGTACCCACCCTCTAATCCTGGTGGGCTTTCTTTAGTTTCCATTCAGAAAGACTTTTGGTCTTTCTATCTTTGTTATTTTTTAAATTTTTCAACAACATTTTCAGGAGGACATCATGAACTCAATATTTCGTAAAAAATCGATTAATTCTATGATGGTTAACAGCCAGCAAAATCAGCTAAAACGATCATTAAGCCTATTGGATTTAATTTTCCTGGGTGTTGGTTGTGTAATAGGCACTGGCATTTTTGTCATAACAGGAGTGGTGGCGGCTAAAGGAGCAGGCCCCGCTATTATTATTTCTTTTATTTTAGCCGGTATTGCATGTGCGCTTGCCGCATTTTGTTATGCAGAGTTTTCCTCAAGTGTACCTGTTTCAGGAAGTGTGTACACCTATACTTATACTACATTAGGCGAGCTTTTCGCTTTTTTAATCGGGTGGGACCTTATGCTGGAATACGTCCTGGCTATTTCAGCCGTAGCAACAGGCTGGTCAGCCTATTTCCAGTCTTTTATATCAGGTTTTGGACTTCATATTCCTGATTCGCTAACATCCGCACCTGCCGCACATCAGGGAGGACTCGTGAATCTTCCTGCTGTATTAATCGTTTTGTTACTAACAGCTTTGGTAAGCAGAGGAGCAAAAGAAAGTACTCGTTTTAATAATTTAATGGTTTTTATTAAACTAGCAGTTATACTTATTTTTGTCTTTACGGGTATTAGCTATGTTAAGCCTGAAAACTGGACACCTTTTCTCCCCTTTGGCTTTCAGGGAGTCATTACGAGTGCCGCAACCGTTTTCTTTGCCTATATTGGATTTGATGTGATTGCAACGGCATCTGAAGAAGTTAAAAACCCACAAAGAAACATGCCTGTTGGTATTGTGGCATCACTCGCAATTTGCACCATTTTATATATTGCGGTATCACTTGTCCTTACCGGAATGGTGCCCTACGATAAATTAAATGTAGCAGACCCAGTGTCTTTTGCTCTTAACTTTGTAGGGCAGGATCGTCTTGCTGGCCTTATTTCTGTTGGGGCTGTCGTAGGAATCACAACCGTTATTTTTGCACTCTTATATGCCCAGGTAAGATTATCATTTGCGATGAGCCGCGATGGCCTGCTGCCTAAGGTATTTGCGAGTGTCCATAATAAATATCGCACTCCTTATAAAAATACTTGGTTAACGGGACTAGTAGCTGCTGGTATTGCTGGATTTATAGATTTAACCACCTTGGCACACCTAGTGAATATGGGAACTCTGGCTGCCTTTACCTTGGTTTCTATTTCCATCATAGTTCTTAGAAAAAAATACCCGGACTTAAAACCTTCCTTCAGAGTCCCATGGGTACCCGTACTTCCAGCTATAAGTGCACTTCTATGTATTTACTTATCATTAAGTCTATCCCGGCTAACCTGGATTTCCTTTACGATTTGGATTTCTGCCGGTGTTATCGTTTATTTCCTTTATTCCAAAAGACACAGCCATCTAAATAGTTGATTGTAAAAGCCTCCCCTAGTTATACGCAGGGAGAGAAAACAGTAACATAATAATTCATCTAGCAGACCATTTCGCATAGCGATTTGGTCTGTATTTTTTATTGTTAAATCAAGGTTTATGGGCTTTATGCAATTTAAACCATCTCATAATTTGCACCACAATGCTTATTGTCCTCTGTAAAATTGATATGTTAATTCAGTAACTAATTTAACAGGTATTGTATTTTAAAATATATGTATAAGCATAATAAGAAAAAATAAGCGAGGTTCTATATGATAAAAAACTTTTTAATAGTAATTGCTTTCTTAACTTTTTTCTCATACTCTCCTGTCCAAGCCAAAACCGTAATAAAAAATGATGTACAATTGCGTGATGACTTAATCCTTAATTCGCTATTTCCTTTAATTAGCAAAGAAATCGAGAAACATTATGGCAGACCTAAGCAGTTTTATAACCATCAAATTCTCCAAATCAAGAAGCTGGAAGAAGGAAGCTACTATTTTAAAGTCAAGGTTCAGGCAACTACATTTGAGGGTCCCCATAATCCCCCTTATGATTTAGTGACCATTACTTTTAGTAATTATCGTTCACCAAGTTGGCGGGCGATAGATTTCAAAAGCAGAAGATTAAAGCTGAACGAGGATTAATGAAGACATCTTTTTTAATTAGGTATTTAATCACCAAGCAGATTAAAAACCGAGTAAAACGGAACCCCTTTTTAACATAAGAGCATTTATTATTTTAGAGTCTGTAAAAATTTGTAATCAAAGCGCAAAAATTTCATACTCATAAATATAGGACAAGTAAGGAGTTGTTGCTATTTTGACTAAGTTTGTGATTCTGACTCTGATAATACTTATTATTTTTATTACTTTTCTTTACTTTGTTTCGAGAAATAAACAACAAGCTCTTCAAGTAATTACACTACAAAATTTTATGAGTAGTTATCATGTTCAAGAAAATGAAATTGAGAACAAAAACTTTTTAGATACCATTAAGGACTTTTTCAATGATAACGATAATGATGGATTAATCGATGGTATTGATAACGAGGACAATAATGATGGAGGGGATGATGGCGGCGAATAACATTCCTAATTTTACGCCAAAGGTTGAAAAAGGAGCATCAAATGGTGCTCCTTTTTAACGGTGTGATTTTGTATGCTATTAATTCGTTTTTTCTATCCTAAAAGGGACCCGTTACCAGTATTGGTGAGTTTTCCTTTTTAGTTCTTTATTTAACTAAAGTACCCTTTGATGAAGAATAAACTGATTCTGTTTGATGGACTTAATTAACCATATAAAAGTACAAATAAGCAAGATAAAAATGCCATCCCTGCTAAGGGAGCCATTAGCATTCTCTCTTTTTTACTTTTTGAAGCTAGATTCCCCAGTGTATTTGCCCCCATAAAAATAGTAATTAGTATTACAAAAATATTAGTTGGTAAAAAGAATTCTACTGAAAGAACTTTAGAATGAACTAAAAAAATGAACCCAAAAAGGATTAATAATATTGCTGATGGGAGGCTTATGATTCTCATTTTCTTAGGTAACACCCCTTGAAATTTGCCACCCCAACTATATTCTGCTAAAGGCAACCCTAAAAAAAGTAAGACTTGAAAGATAGCAATGCCGCTCGATATTACTGCCACAATTATCGCGGCTATTTGAACCATATAAACATACCTCCTTTATTTTGTAATAGAATTTTTAAAAAATTATAAATAGAGAACTCCTCCTAGGGATCAACATACTTTCTGTGAAAAGCCATTTATGTTTTAATTAAGTGGTATTCTTTTCCATATGAGGATAAGGAGGAAAAAATAATGATTGCTACGCAGTACAAAATTTCCTTACCAAGTGATTATGATATGAATATTATCAAAGACAGGGTAAGAAATAATGGCCATAAAACAGACGGATTTGACGATCTAATATTTAAGCTTTATTTAGTAACCGTAAAGGGTATGAATGATAATTTGCAAAATAGTTATAGTCCCTTGTACCTTTGGAAAGACAGCAGCAGACTTAACAAATTCTTGTTTGATGGTTTTTATGACAATATCATTAAGTCTTTTGGATGGCAGAACGTAAATGTCGGTATTCCTCTAATTGATACAACTACTCCTAAAATCAAAGAGAATAAATTCCTTTTTCAAATCACAAGAGAAATCCATCCCCAGGAAAGCTTAACTAACCTAAAAGAAAAAATAGATGAAGAAATACCAAAGATTGTGGGTACTGAATATCTCGTTATTTATAACCCGGAAAAATGGTTTTACGATGCGTACTACTTCTTAAACGATTTAAGCAGTTTAAAAGAAATGAGAGGAGTCATTTACAGTATTCTACATGTTTCAACGGAGGAACCGAAATAAAAGCTTTCAAAGACATATGATTGATCAATAACCAAGTTTTGTCCTAGAGAAGCTGTCTATCGGACATATTTCTCATTAACAAGCTCTCTTGCCCTTGAGGTTAATTTATAATTTTAGGTATGTAGTTATTCTATGTTTTTTATAAATCAAGATACCATTAAAGTTTACCTATTTCAAAAGAAAAAGCTGTCATTTTGACAGCTTTCAGTCTGTTGATAAAGTCGCTTGTCAATGGACAAAATGGTAAGAATTTTATAAAATCTCCTCAAATTCATTATATTAGAGGAGGTTTTTTTATGCTT
>NZ_JBYTCJ010000024.1:0-84336 GCF_058790155.1 Neobacillus sp. FW104-15D2 | reverse complement strand
GCGATTGTGGCGAAGTGGTTAACGCACCTGATTGTGGTTCAGGCATTCGTGGGTTCGATTCCCATCAGTCGCCCCATATATTGTTATTGTATTTTTTTCTTTTTTATTTTATTATTGGGCTATAGCCAAGCGGTAAGGCAACGGACTTTGACTCCGTCATTCGTAGGTTCGATCCCTGCTAGCCCAGCCATTTGCGGAAGTAGTTCAGTGGTAGAACACCACCTTGCCAAGGTGGGGGTCGCGGGTTCGAATCCCGTCTTCCGCTCCAAATCCTTCGGCGGCATAGCCAAGTGGTAAGGCCAAGGTCTGCAAAACCTTTATCCACCGGTTCGAATCCGGTTGCCGCCTCCAATAAAAATTTAATATGCCGGTGTGGCGGAATTGGCAGACGCGCACGACTCAAAATCGTGTTCCTCTGGAGTGCCGGTTCGACCCCGGCCACCGGTATCATAAAATTAAGACCCCAACTTTATGTTGGGTTTTTTTTCTGTTTTAATACAGAAAAATTAATAGGAAGACATTTTGTGTGAATGGGAAACCTAAATGGAGAGTACAAGAGGACAAGCTACTGAAATCGGGGTACATAAAGATGAGAGTGTTTTTTCAATATCATTCAAACCTTGAACCATTTCGTCTTTTTTCGGTGGAGCACCTTTTGACAATTGGCATACTAATTTTTCTCAGCATCCTAATGTATAGTAATCGATACAGGCTGATGCAGAAAGGGAAAAGAAACGTTTGTGGGTTCACTTTAACTTTCCTTTTGTTCATAACTGAAATATCGCAGCATCTTTGGCTTTTATATGAGAATGCCTGGTCTAAGAATAAAGATTTACCGCTCCATTTAAGTGATTTAGCTGTTATTCTGGCCATTGTGATGCTATTGACAAGAAGTTATAAACTTTTTCAATTCATGTATTTTGCTGGTCTTGGAAGTTCTGTTCAAGCTATTTTAACACCTGACCTTGGAAAGTTCTCTTTTCCGCATTTTCGATACTTTGAGTTTTTCATTTCACATGGAGGTGTGGTGCTGGCTTGCTTATTTATGGCAGTAGCGTATAAATACCGGCCAACCATTTTCTCTCTATGGATGACGGTGCTTATTGTAAACTTATATGCTGTTATTGTTTTCTTTCTTAATAAAATGTTAGGATCCAATTACCTGTATATCATGCATAAGCCCACCAGTACTTCACTCTTAAATTATCTTGGACCCTGGCCCTGGTATTTAATCTCACTGGAGCTTGTGATGATTTTATGCTTTTATATTATATACAGTCCTTTTTGGATAAAAAGAAAAATAAAAAAGAGATAAAAAAGACCACAATTCAATGTGGTCTTTAACATTAACTTCCTTGGGTAGTCGGTCTTATGATGATCTCGTTCACAGACGCCCATTCAGGTTGTTCGATTGCATAGGCAATGGCATTGGCAATATCCTCTGCTTTTAATGGCTGACTGGTTGCGCGTGATTTCAAAGCGTCTATAGCATCCTCATCCGTGATCGTTTCAAACAGCTCAGTCTCTACCATTCCTGGCGAAATAATGGTCGTTCTGATTTTAGAGGTTGGAGATAATTCCATACGAAGACCTTCAGTAATCGCGCGGACGGCAAACTTTGTCCCACTATATACCGCACCAGCCATACCAACTCGGTGTCCGGCAACAGATGAAACATTTAGAATATGGCCTTCTTTTTGTTTTTCCATTGTAGGAATAGCAGCAGCAATGCCATTCAGGACACCCTTAATATTTACATCCACCATGCGATTCCACTCATTCACTTTTAATTTATTCATAAAAGAGAGCGGCATTAAGCCGGCATTATTAATCCAAACATCGATCCGATTATAAGCTTCAAGAGCAAAACTTGCCAGGTCTTGCATCTCCTCCAGAGAGGTGACATCTGCAGAGTAATAAGAGGCTTCACCATCAGCCTCTTTAATACGATTGACTGTTTCTTGTAAACGTTCTGTTCTTCTTGCTGACAAGACGACCCTTGCACCCAAGCTTGCGAGTTTTTCAGCAGCCGCTTGTCCGATACCGCTGCTGGCTCCTGTAATAACAACAACCTTACCTTCAATAGTCAATCTGAATACCTCCCTGATTTTTAAAAATGTCTTATGGCTTATTCAGTCATACTTTTTTCCCAAGCTCCTTTAACCTCAACTCCGGTAGCCTTTGCCGCTTCTTCCAATTCCTTAATTTCCTGCTCATTTAAGACAATATCGACTGCGGTAATAGCACTCTCAATGTGTTTTGGCTTTGTTACACCGATAATTGGCACAGTATGTTTTGCAATTGCCCAAGACATAGCAATTTGGGCAGGATCTGCGTTATGTTTTTTTCCGATTGTGTTCATTACATCAATTAAGTTATCAAGCTTTTCTAAAACCTCGGAAGTAAAAGCTTCTCCTCTTCTTGTCCCAGTTTTAAAAGGATTTTTGGAGCTATAGCTTCCTGTTAATGCACCTTGTTCTAATACCATATAAGAAAAGAATAAAACTTTATTCTGATTACACCAATCAATAATGCCAGCTTCCTCAGAGGAACGGTAAAGCAGACTATAATGGTTTTGTACGGCTGATAGCTGCAAACCTTCTTTTTCTAAAATAGACGCAGCTAACTTTATTTCCTCTAAATTATGATTAGAAACTCCAGCATGTTTTACTTTTCCACTTTTCATAAGAGGAATTAGTTTTGATGTCCATCTTTCCACATCATTAGGATTGTGGATCCAGTAAATATCTGTGAAATCCACACCGAGTCTATCAAAGCTTCCAGCTAGCATTTCTTCCATAGCATCTTCTGGCTGGGTTCCTCGAGGTGTAAATTTCGTTGAAATTAAGAAATCGTTTCGTCCCTTAATAAAACTTCCTAAAATTGTTTCAGAAGCACCCATTCCATAAACAGCCGCAGTATCCCACAAATTAAACCCAGCCTTCATAGCGGCTTCAAAAACAGGCTTTAAATCCTCACCGGTAAGATTATTACCAAAAACAGCATCTCCGCCATTTACACCATTTCCCCATGACCAGGTACCAAGTGCAATCGCAGGAATTTCTTGATGTTTCAATTTAACATATCTCATACTTAATCCCACCTCCATAAGTTTTTAACACATACATTATTAACTATTAGAGAAGAAAAAAACAAGATTAATGAACTGATATTAGTTTTTGATAAAAGGGAAGAGGGAAATAAAGATAAATGGAAAATGGATAACTAAAGGAGGAGATAGTGAACCCAGTATTGTTACCCCAAAAGCTTTGCCAAAGTAAAAGGGGTAACGATAGGGTTAGTATTGTTACCCCATATGGCTTTGCTAAAGTAAAAGGGGTAACGATAGGGTTAGTGTTGTGCCCCAAAAAGGTAGCGAGAAGTAAAAGGGGTAACAATAGGGGACCATCGAATGTGCTTAGTGATTCAGATTAGATAAAATAAATTGCTCTAGCTTTTCCATGGGCTTGGTATTTATTATAAAGAGCTTTTCTAATTGCTCTTTTAGAGTGAATTATATTACACCACTCATAAATGACATTCGTAGTTATTTTCTTATCCGGGAACAGAAGTTTAAACTCTTCAACACTTCTTAGGATGGCGGCTGATATACTTTCTTTGTAGCCGCACTTATTGCAAACTAAAATCTTTGTATCGAATTCCCTTATAAAAGAATGACAGGATGAACAGGTAATCCCTTTTTTAATTTGTTCAAAAGTATATGCAGGTACTCGAGAATAGGGAGATTCATTCAAGTGTAATGAGGTCAATCTTTCGGCAAGTTTAAACGGCTTGCCATATAATTTGGCGGATTTTCTAGATAACTGTTCAAAAAATCGTGTTAACTTCAAAGAGGTAAATGGTACTTTGAGAAATCAATAAAGAATCAATTTGAAATAAGGTGTTATTACAATCAAACAAAAGATCATTTAAAATCAGCCAATCACCTGTAAGATCTTTTAATAACAAATCATATTGCTTCTCACCTAAATAGCCTTTTTCAAGTGCAAGTAATTCGAAGCCTCCTTTGGATCGAGGTTCCACCGTGTATTCAGGATCCTTAATAATAATAATTCTTCCGGTTCATTTCGCGATTTTATTAACATTCCTTCACATCCTTTCTTCTGTATAAAGTTTTGTTACAGGCCCTTATTCCCTCTCAATACGAAATAAATTCGACAAATTTCCACAAAAACCTCTTGACCAAATCGGAAAAATCTTGTATTATATAGTAGTTGATTCGTTAAGAGCATTTAAATATGCGGGTGTAGTTTAATGGTAAAACTCCAGCCTTCCAAGCTGATGTCGTGGGTTCGATTCCCATCACCCGCTCCATACATAGCCAACGCAGTGTTTCGTTAAAAATAATGAAGCGCTGCGTTTTTTCATGTCCTGTAAAAGAGATGCTTTTTGCAAAAAAAGGATGCATCAGCATCCCAAAACATCATATGTTCCATCACCGCCATGAATCTGTATGAACATATTCATAAGTGACGCGGTGAGATTTCTTGCATTTTCTTCATTTGTGGATGGAGATAAATAAATAATCTGCAGGGCATTTTTTGTTTCTTTAGTTACTGGTGTTCTGGCCGAGTCGACGAATGGGCTTCCAAAAGGGCTTTCGTCATCTGCGGAAATCACCAGACCTTCTAAAGAATTAGTTCTTCCGTTCAGCCCCTCATATTCCTCTCCTTGTGCGCCAACTCGAATTTCAACAGCACCACTCAACTTATCTGCATCATAAACCCCAATAGGCACCTGGTATTGCAGCGAAAAAAAGTTGTTAATATCAATGGCACTTTGGACAGAGGTAAGGTAGTTTTGTTTTTTAATCCTGCGGAATAGTGCCTCTGAGGAAGGGCGGTAGCGGTTTGGGTCCTTGCCCGTCATTTTGAAAATGCTGCGCCATTCCTGTATACCTGGCAGGTCAGTAACGCTTTTGTCCTCAAGTTCAAAAAAGATGGATTCCTGAAAGAGCTGAAGCCTTCCTTTTAGCATTTGCGGCGAATCCCCAACTGTAATACCGCTGTATTGAATGATTCCCACTTTAAAGCCGGGAACCAGCTCTTTTAACTGGGATGACAGAGTAATTTCCATTGTTTCACCCTCCAAAATTCATTAAAAATAGTTTATCATAAATAAGATGTAATCATTAACCATACAGGCTGACGCCTTTATATAAAACTAAACAGGGAAGGAGGTTCGTAAATGGATTTCAATCGATTAAAAGAAGAAGTAATTGCTTACAGCAAGACAATTGGCATTGATAAAATTGGATTTACGAGCGCTGCTCCTTTTCTAGAGCTGAAAAATAGGCTTGTTCGCCAGCAGGAGTTAAATTATCAATCCGGTTTTGAAGAGCCAGATACTGAAAAACGTGTCAATCCATCGCTCCTTCTAAAAGATGCACAGTCTATTATCTCTATAGCACTTGCTTACCCTTCGAAAATGACTGTTCATATTCAGGGAAAAAAGGGCGAAAGAAGAGGTATCTTTTGCCGCGCATCCTGGGGACAGGACTATCATCATATACTTAGAGACAGACTCAGGAAATTAGAAGAGTTTATCAAAACAAAATTGCCTGAAGCAAAGCTGCAGTCCATGGTCGATACCGGAGAGCTTTCAGATAGGGCGGTTGCGGAACGAGCCGGGATTGGCTGGAGCGGGAAAAACTGCTCTATTATAACCCCTGAATTTGGATCGTTTGTTTATTTAGGTGAGATGATTACAAACTTACCCTTCGAGGCAGACAAGCCTATCGAGGATCAGTGTGGAACATGTTCGAAATGCCTTGATGCATGTCCAACCGGTGCGCTAGTCCAGGGAGGACAGCTAAATGCTAATAGATGTATCGCCTTCCTTACCCAAACAAAAGGATTCCTTCCGGACGAATTCAGGGAGGAGATTGGTAACAGGGTTTACGGATGTGATACCTGTCAAACAGTATGCCCCGTTAACAAGGGAAAGAATTTTCACTTTCATACAGAAATGGAGCCAGACCCAGAAGCTGCAAAACCTCTATTAAAACCTCTTATTAAAATTAGCAACAAGGACTTTAGAGAGAGGTTTGGCTACGTTTCAGGATCGTGGAGAGGAAAAAAACCTATTCAGCGTAACGCGATCCTTGCCTTAGCATTTTTTAGAGACAAATCCGCTTTAGAGCAATTAATCGAGGCTATGAAGGATGATCCTCGGCCAGTTATTCGCGGAACTGCTGCCTGGGCAATCGGAAAAATTGGCGGGGAGTTAGCTCAAAATGAACTTGAGATAGCTATGCTTAAAGAAAAGGACCCTGAAGTACTGGAAGAAATTGAAAAAGGCCTGAAATTGGCAAAGGAGCTGGTTTAAACACTGGCTCCTTTATTTTTTTGATTGAATTGCTTTTTCTATCATATGTATGAAAAGAAAGGAGCGATGATATATGCGTAAGCAGCTTCAGGATTTTTTGGAAAAAAGAATTCAGCATTATGTAAGTGCATCGAGAGATGAGGAAATTTCGGAACAAGCACAATTAAAAATTGACGCCTGTATGAAAAGATCAGCAGAGATCGTAAAGGTAAAAGCGACAGGAAAGATACTTGAAAAAGCCGCAGATGAAGAGTTTAGCAAGGCCAAATATCAGCTCCATTTTCAATATTTAATCAAACAGAAGGGAACTCTTTATATAGAGGAAGAGGTTGAGCAAAGGGAAGCTAAATTTTATAAGAATGTTTTGGTGGAAGACAATGAAATTATACCTGATGATGGTAGCATAAAGATAGACAGCGAACCTGACCTTTGGCGGCAGGAAGAAGAAAATGATGACAGAGGTACATTTGAATACAATCGGCTCAGAGCTGTTCAGTACGCTGAGAGATGGTGGAATGACTACAACCCTGCATATAGAAAATTTCAAAATGACTGTACTAGTTTTATATCCCAATGCCTGCACGCAGGTGGTGTGCCTATGAGAGGTTATCCAAACCGTCAAACGGGATGGTGGATCAAGGGGCAAAATTACAGTTATAGCTGGGCAGTGGCAAATTCATTGAGACTCTTTCTGGACAATTCTAAATCGGGGCTAGGGGCAAAATTAGTAAGCAGGCCAGAGCTGCTTCTTCCTGGGGATGTTATTTGCTATGATTTTCAGGGAGATGGACGCTTTGACCACAATACGATTGTTGTAGCCAAGGATGCAAACGGAATGCCTCTAGTCAATGCGCACACTTACAATAGCCGGATGAGGTATTGGGCATATACAGACTCGACGGCCTATACCCCTAATATTAAATACAAGTTCTATTCGATCTTGGGCGAGAGGTAAGTTCGGTTGTATGAGAGGGCAGGAGTGGTATAATAGCTGTTAGATTTATTTATATGAGGTGAAAAATTTGGCATTGCATGTAGTTTTATATCAGCCGCAAATCCCTTCTAATACTGGAAATATCGCGAGAACCTGTGCCGGAACTGGAACAAGGCTTCATTTAATCCGCCCCCTTGGCTTCTCTACCGACGACAAAATGCTGAAGAGAGCGGGATTAGATTACTGGGAGCACGTGGAAATTGCTTATTACGATTCCTTGGATGAATTTTATGAAAAGAATGAAGGCGGTCAATTTTTTTATTTGACCAAGTTTGGGAAAAAGCCGCATTCTTCTTTTGATTATAGTGATCCGAGCAAGGATTATTATTTTATTTTTGGCCGTGAAACAACCGGGTTGCCAGAGGAAGTAAGGGAAAAAAATAAAGAAACCAGTCTTCGTATCCCGATGAATGATAATATTCGGTCCTTAAATCTTTCAAATACGGCTGCAATCCTTGTTTACGAGGCGCTGCGCCAGCAAAACTACCCAGGTCTTTTAAAAGAATTTAACGATTAAAAACAGGTCGACAAGCGGCCTGTTTGCCTAATCAGAGAATATTCATAAATTCTGAACGAACGACGGGCTGGATATCCTAGTCAGGCGAAGGCAAAGGCAAAGGCAAAGGACAAGGAAAGCTTAGCTGGCTTTGCCTCGCACGAAGAAAAGGCGAGGATGTACCGTTTAGAGAGTAATTAGTACAAATATGCGCTGCCGTTACAAAGCTCGGCAGCCGCCTTGTTTTCTTTATTTTTTACATAGTGTTTGGGTTGAATTATTTTGGTATGAGGAAAGGAGAATTGAAATGAATGACGTTATTTCACTTTTACAAAGCCACCGTTCTATTCGGAAGTTTAAGGATCAGTCTTTAACAGATGAACAGATTAGGCTGATTGTAGGTTCTGCCCAATCGGCTTCGACCTCTAGCTTTGTACAAGCCTATTCGATTATTGGTATAAAAGATAAAGAAAAGAAGCGAAAGCTCGCTGAACTTGTTGGAAACCAGTCTTATGTTGACAACAACGGGCACTTTTTCGTTTTTTGCGCTGATCTTCACAGGCATGAGCTAATTGGAAAAAGAGAAGGAAAGGATGTTCTCCCTTCTATAGAAAGCACGGAAAAATTTATGGTTGGCCTTATCGATGCTTCACTTGCAGCTCAAAATGCAGCTGTTGCAGCAGAGTCTCTCGGGTTGGGCATCTGTTATATAGGGGGAATTAGAAATAATCTTCCAGAGGTAAAAGAAATTTTAAAAACGCCTGAACGCGTGATCCCGCTTTTCGGAATGGCGGTGGGTTATCCAGACCAGGATCCCGATATTAAACCACGTCTTCCGCTGGAGCATGTATACCATGAAGAAGAGTATCAGCAGGATAAAGAGGTATACGAAAGACAGCTGGATGAATATGATGCTCTGATTTCAAGTTATTATGAGGAAAGAACAGAGGGCAAACGGAAGGACCGCTGGACAGAGCAGATGGCATTAATGCTTGAAAGACGCGTGCGTATGTACATGAAAGAATTTGTTCAAAAAAATAAAATGGATTTGCATTAAAAAATTTTTTTGTCAAAATAAAAAAGGGCTGCCAATGGCAGCCTTTTTTATTTACACTTACTTGTTTGGTGTTCCTGGCTTATCATTGTATCCGGCTGTAAATATGGCAGCAATAAAAGTAATCATAACAGCGACGACTAGTACAGTACCCATAATTATGTAAGCCCCCTTTTTAGCATTTTTATTATACAAACATATAGTAACATTATAGCCTATTTCCTAGCCTATGAAAACGTAAAGCTTATTTTTTCATGAAGGAAAAGTATTTTGGGATTAACTGGTAATGAGAATGTTCAAATAAACATGAGCATAGAGTATATTAATCGTCTCTGATAAAGCGACAGGGGGAGGACCTGACCTAATGGATATTTTAAAAAAGATTGAACACTATCGAGAAGAAGAGGAAAAGCTTCGCTGGGAAGGAAGTTTCAGGGATTATCTTAACTTGCTGAAAGAAAAGCCATGGATTGCTCAATCTGCACACTCACGGGTTTATAATATGCTCAAAGATGCTGGAATTGAAGAGGTTAAAGGTAAAAAGAAGTATAAATTCTTCAGCAACCAGCTGTTTGGTCTAGAGGAAGCACTGGAACGCCTTGTTGAGGAGTATTTTCACCCTGCTGCTAAAAGGCTAGATGTTAGAAAACGTATTTTATTATTAATGGGTCCTGTAAGTGGAGGTAAATCCACATTGGTTACCATGCTGAAACGGGGATTAGAGGCTTATACACGTTCAGACAAAGGCTCCGTCTTTGCGATTAAAGGCTGTCCAATGCATGAGGATCCACTCCACTTGATTCCGCATCATCTTCGTACTGATTTTATTGAGGAATATGGAATTCGTATTGAAGGCAATTTGTCCCCGCTGAATATGATGCGGCTCGAAGAGGAATACGGGGGCCGGATTGAGGATGTATTAGTTGAAAGAATCTTCTTTTCCGAAGACAGGCGGACTGGAATCGGTACCTTTAGTCCTTCAGATCCAAAGTCCCAGGATATTGCTGACTTAACAGGAAGTATTGACTTTTCAACCATTGCAGAATTTGGTTCTGAATCTGACCCGCGAGCCTACAGGTTTGATGGTGAATTGAATAAAGCCAACAGGGGAATGATGGAGTTCCAGGAAATGCTGAAGTGTGATGAAAAATTTCTCTGGCATTTGCTTTCACTGACTCAGGAAGGAAACTTTAAAGCAGGAAGGTTTGCCCTGATCAGCGCGGATGAATTAATAGTTGCGCATACGAATGAAACAGAATACAGATCCTTTATTTCTAATAAGAAGAATGAGGCTCTTCATTCGCGGATTATCGTTATGCCTATCCCATATAATTTAAAGGTAACCCAGGAAGAAAAGATTTATGAAAAAATGATCCAGGAAAGCGATGTTGCAGATGTTCATATTGCCCCTCATACTTTAAAAGTCGCAGCCATGTTCACAATTCTTACTAGGCTGAAAGAGCCGAAAAAGGGTGACATTGATCTGGTTAAGAAAATGCGCCTGTATGACGGTGATAACGTAGAAGGTTATAATTCTGCTGATATTGAAGAGCTTCAAAAAGAACACGCCGATGAAGGTATGAGCGGTATTGATCCGCGTTACGTAATCAACCGTATTTCCTCCACCATAATCAGAAAAGAAATACCTTCCATTAATGCTCTTGATGTTCTCAGGTCCTTAAAGGACGGCTTGGATCACCATCCATCCATAACGGCTGAACTGCGTGAGCGTTACATGAATTATATTTCTATTGCCAGAAGAGAGTACGACACCATTGCCAAGAAGGAAGTACAGAAGGCCTTTGTTTATTCGTATGAGGAGTCTGCGAAGACATTAATGGATAACTATTTAGATAATGTTGAGGCATATTGCAATAAAGCGAAGCTTCGCGATCCGCTGACTGGAGAAGAAATCAGTCCGGATGAAAAGCTAATGCGGTCAATTGAAGAGCAAATTGGCATTTCCGAAAATGCAAAAAAAGCGTTCAGGGAAGAAGTATTAATTAGAATTTCAGCATTTGCCAGAAAAGGCAAGCGGTTTGACTATAACTCCCACGATCGGCTTCGAGAAGCCATCCAGAAGAAACTATTTGCTGATTTGAAGGATGTTGTAAAAATTACGACCTCCACAAAAACACCGGATGAACAGCAGCTGAAGAAAATTAATAATGTTGTGGCTAGACTTGTAGATGAACACGGCTACAATACAACTTCCGCGAACGACCTTTTAAGGTACGTGGGAAGCTTATTAAATCGATAGAACAAAGGGGCTGGTACTTATGGTGCTGGCCTTTTTTGTTTAGAAATCCCCTCTTAAGGGAAAAGAAGCATTAGAGGTGATAAAACATGGCAAAAGAACTTGATAAAAATTATCAACCCGATAATGGATCTATGGCACCAGATATGGAAGACATCAAAAACCTCGGCAAACAAATGGAAAACCGCAGAACGAATCAGGAGTTAAAAGAAGACTACCAAAAATACCCGGATCCAATACAGCATGAACCTGAAGATGACTAACCTCCACACAATGTGTGGGGGTTTTTATTTTTTTGCCACTGTATTCTCTGGCAACTAGAGAAAAACTTGGTGAAATGTGAAAGACGCATCTCTGGGACAAAATTGTGCCTGGCACCTTCCAAGAGGCGTGGGCTCTGGGGTGGGCACGTGGTTTATGAAGGGCTAAAGCTGATTGGTCCAGAAGGAAACGGCCATTCAACTGAATTTGATGGGCACAAGTCGGGTGGTCAGAAAGAAAATGTCTTTCATCCGGACGGCCCATGGGGGTTAAATGCGGCTTTTGATTTTTATGTCAGCCTTTTTTTCTATACACGAAATAATTGTCAAAATTATTTGTAAATTATTCGCCAAACCTGCATAGGATAGAGTAATCAACTTTTCATTACTTTGTATTTTGGGCAGTCGAAATTAGTGTATGCATAAAAAACCAAAACAGTGTAACAGAATAAAAAAGTGAATAAGGAGGGGTTTACATTGACCGATAAGAGTAGCCACCAGTTTGTGATTTCGCGAGAAGATTGGTCCCTCCACCGTAAAGGCCACGATGACCAGCAGCGCCATCAGGAAAAAGTACAGGAGGCAATCCGAAATAATCTTCCAGACTTAATCACTGAAGAAAGCATTATCATGTCAAATGGTCGCGATGTGGTTAAAATTCCAATTCGTTCTCTGGACGAATACAAGATTCGCTATAATTATGATAAAAACAAACATGTGGGCCAGGGAAACGGAGACAGCCAAGTTGGGGATGTGGTCGCACGGGATGGTTCTGGCAATGAAAAAGGACCGGGTAAAGGTCAGGGTGCTGGAGACCAGGCAGGTGAGGATTACTTTGAAGCGCAAGTATCCATGATGGAGCTGGAAGAGGCGCTGTTCAAGCAGCTGGAGCTTCCAAATCTAAAAAGGAAAGAGCAGCAGGAAATAATCGTTGAGAACATTGAATTCAATGATATCCGGAAGACTGGTCTTATGGGAAATATAGATAAGAAGCGGACCATGATGTCTGCATTCAAAAGGAACGCGATGGCAGGGAAACCGGCCTTCCATCCAATCTACAAAGACGATTTAAAATTTAAAACCTGGAATGAAACGATAAAGCCGGAGTCCAAAGCAGTCGTATTGGCTATGATGGACACAAGCGGCTCGATGGGCATTTGGGAAAAGTATATGGCACGCAGCTTCTTCTTTTGGATGACACGCTTTTTACGGACGAAGTACGAGAAGGTAGATATAGAATTTATCGCTCACCACACAGAAGCAAAGATTGTTTCAGAAGAAGACTTTTTCTCCAAGGGGGAAAGCGGCGGAACCATTTGTTCTTCAGCATATCGAAAGGCCCTCGAATTAATTGATACAAAATATGATCCAAGGAAATTTAATATTTATCCATTCCATTTTTCAGATGGAGATAATTTAACATCAGACAACGCCCGATGCGTGAAATTAGTTGAAGAATTGATGAAGGTCTCCAATATGTTCGGTTACGGCGAGGTCAATCAGTATAATAGACATTCTACTTTGATGTCTGCTTATAAAAACATTAAGAATGACGATTTCCGCTATTATGTTTTGAAGCAAAAGTCAGATGTATTCAATGCTATGAAGAGCTTTTTCAGCAATGAGGAGAGCAAGGCTTACGCATAATAAAAAGATCCGGCAGGGAGAAGCCCTGCCGGTTTCTTTTTGTATAAAAACACGGCAATTTAAATTAAGGGATTGTAAAAAACAAGGAAAAGTTCTATTATAGGGATAGATAATTAATTAATTTAATTAAGTTAGTTTTTCGAAGGATTTATAAAGCCAACTTCTTAGAATAGAGGTGTTTTTTATGACTGACATATATCAATATATCCAGGACTTAATTGAATACGGAGTTAGGAAAAAGTTAATCGAAGTGGACGATGTTCTTTATTCAAGAAACAGAATCCTTGCCTTGCTTGGTTTGGAGGATTGGAAGGATACTGACATACATGAAACCCTCCTGGAAATTTCCGATATACTCGGCGGAATTTTAGACTGGGCAGCAGAAAGTGGCCTTCTTGTTTCCAATACAACGACTGAAAGAGATATTTTTGACACTGAGATTATGAATTGCCTGATGCCAAGGCCCTCAGAAGTAGTCCGTGAATTTAAGCAAAATTATAAGGAAAGTCCAGAAACTGCAACCAATCAATATTACCATCTTTCTTTAGCCTCGAACTATATTCGCGAGGACAGGGTACGCAAAAATAAACAATGGAAGTCTCCAACACCATATGGGGAGATTGACATTACGATTAACTTATCGAAACCGGAAAAAGATCCGAAAGAAATTGCCCTTTTGAAAAATGCACCGGCAGCATCGTATCCGGCCTGTGCGCTTTGCTGGGAAAATGAAGGATATAAGGGAAACATAAGAAATGCAGCCAGAGCCACACACCGTGTAATACCCATCACTCTTAATAACGAGGATTGGTGTCTACAGTACTCACCATATGTTTATTATAACGAGCACTGCATTGTATTCAGGGAACAGCATCTTCCAATGAAAATATCGCGGGAAACCTTCACAAGACTGTTGGAGTTTACTGAAAAGTTTCCTCACTACTTTGTTGGCTCAAATGCAGACCTTCCAATAGTTGGAGGTTCAATTCTTTCCCATGATCATTTCCAGGGGGGAAGATACGAATTCGCTATTGAACGAGCCTATATGGAAGAAACTATTACTCTTCCAGCCTATCCTTCAGTTACAATCGGAATCGTTAACTGGCCGATGTCTGTTTTAAGGGTAAGAGGGGATAAAAAGGAAGTAGAAGAGGTAACCGAGTTCATATGGAAGAGATGGCAGCAGTACAGTGATCCTAATGCTGAGGTATTTGCTTTCAGCGGAGAAGTCCCCCATAACACGGTTACACCGATTGCACGAAGGCGCGGCCAGGACTTTGAGATGGACATAGTATTACGAAATAACCGTACATCGGATGAGCATCCTTTCGGTATTTTTCATCCACATCAGGAAGTACACCATGTTAAAAAAGAGAATATTGGACTTATTGAAGTAATGGGCCTAGCTGTACTTCCTGGGAGACTGGAAGGGGAATTAGAAAAGCTTTCTCAATACCTGTTAGAAAAAACTCCTAAAGAAAATTGGGATGAATCCATTCTGAAGCATTGGGATTGGAGCCGTGAAATTCTAAAGCATTATTCATCTATCAATCTTGAAAATATAAAAAAAATAATCGAAACGGAAGTAGGCAGGAAATTCCAAACTGTACTGGAACATGCCGGAGTTTTCAAACGAACCAAGGATGGCAAGCAGGCTTTTCTGCATTTTTTAAAGCATCTCGAAAAGAGTGTTCAATAGTCTAAAAGAAAGAGCTTATTTTTAAAAAGAATCCTAGAAGGAAGGTAATTTAAATGAATGCTTCAGAGCTTAAAGAGTTGTTTCAAAAACAATA
Source organism: Neobacillus sp. FW104-15D2 (assembly GCF_058790155.1). Taxonomy (NCBI): domain Bacteria; kingdom Bacillati; phylum Bacillota; class Bacilli; order Caryophanales; family Bacillaceae; genus Neobacillus; species Neobacillus sp. FW104-15D2. Next base: position 69,487 of record NZ_JBYTCJ010000024.1, on the reverse strand, counting down.
TGGCTATAACGAGGGAGTCAGGGTATTTTTTGCTCCTGGCCGTGTTAATTTAATAGGCGAACATACGGATTACAATGGGGGCTACGTATTTCCAGCTGCCTTAACATTTGGCACATGGGCGGCGGCAGCTCCAAGGAAGGATAATGTTTATCGGTTTGCGTCAGCAAATTTTCCTACTGAAGCGGAGTGCAGTGTATCAGAACCGCTTATTTACCGCGAAGATGATGACTGGGCCAATTATCCAAAGGGTGTGTTAAATGAACTGATCCAGTTTGCCAAAGATGAAAACAAAAGCTACTCTGGAGCAGATATATTATTCTATGGTAATATTCCTAATGGAGCTGGTTTATCGTCTTCTGCATCTATTGAACTTGTAACAGCACTGGCTCTAAGCAAGCTTGCCGGCTTTGATATTCCTATGCTTGAGCTTGTAAAGCTTGGGCAGCGGGCAGAAAATCGCTTCGTTGGGGTTAATTGCGGAATCATGGACCAGTTTGCAGTAGGAATGGGGAAAAAGGATCACGCAATGATGCTTAAATGTGATAACATGGAGTATCAATATGTCCCCGTAAAGATTGATGGGTACAAACTTGTTATAACCAATACAAACAAGCGGCGCGGTCTCGCAGATTCCAAATATAATGAGCGCCGAAGTGAATGTGAAGAAGGCTTGGCCATTATAAAAAACTATTTACCTGAGGTACAATCGCTTGGCGATGTTAGTCTTCAGAATTGGAATAAGGTTAAAAATCATATTGAAAACGAAACGATTCGCAGGCGTGTAGAGCACGTAATAACTGAAAATGAGCGTGTTCTTTCAGCAACAAAAAGCCTGCAGGAAAATGATCTGGTCTCTTTTGGTGAAATGATGAAGCAATCACATGAATCACTTAGAGACTTATATGAGGTAACAGGCTTTGAGCTTGATACCCTTTTTGAAGAAGCAGCAAAAGTTAAAGGGTGTATTGGAACCCGTATGACCGGAGCAGGCTTTGGTGGCTGCAATGTCAGCCTTGTTAAAGAAGATGCTGTAGATGATTTTAAAGAAAAAGTAGCTCACAATTATTCATTAAAAACCAAACTCGATCCTGACTTTTATGTATGTGAGATTGGTGATGGAGCAAAGGAAGTATTTTAAGGAGGAATGGAAATGGCCATTTTAGTAACTGGCGGAGCGGGATATATAGGCAGCCATACAGTGGTGGAACTTTTAAATCAGGGTGAAGAAGTAGTTATTGTTGACAGCCTCAGAACAGGGCATAAAGAGGCAGTAACAGGCGGAACCTTTTATCAGGGAGATCTTCGTGACCGCAGCTTTCTTGATTCTGTTTTTAGCAAACATGAGATTGACGCAGTTATTCATTTTGCGGCAAGTTCCCTTGTAGGAGAAAGCGTCCAGCAGCCACTTCCTTATTATGAAAACAATCTGATTGCATCTCATACCTTGGTATCAGCCATGATTGACCATGGGGTGAAGAAAATTGTTTTCTCTTCGACAGCTGCAACCTATGGCGAGCCTAAACAAGTTCCCATTCAGGAAAGTGATATAACTAATCCGACCAATCCTTATGGCGAAACAAAATTGGCAATGGAAAAAATGTTCCGCTGGTGTGACCAGGCGTATGGCTTAAAATCAATTTCCCTCCGCTACTTTAACGCGGCTGGTGCCCATCCTGACGGGATTATTGGCGAAGACCATAATCCTGAAAGCCATCTGATTCCCATCATTCTTCAGGTAGCCCTTGGCCAAAGAGAATCCATTGGAATCTTTGGTGATGATTATCCAACAGAAGATGGCACATGCATCCGTGATTATATTCATGTTATGGACCTGGCAAATGCCCACTGGCTTGCACTTGATCATTTACGTAAGAATGATACAAGCGATGTCTTTAATCTTGGAAATGGAACAGGCTTTTCTGTTAAACAGGTTATAGAAACAAGCAGAGAAGTTACTGGACATAAAATTCCAGAGGTCATCAGCCCTAGGCGTGCCGGAGACCCTGCAGCACTTATTGCAACTTCTGAAAAAGCTCAAAATGTGCTCGGCTGGAAGCCAAAATACAATGATTTAAAAACAATCATTGAAACGGCTTGGAAATGGCATAGTGCTAACCCAAACGGTTATGAAGATAATAAATAAAGAACGTAAAGAATCCTTGTGCTTAGCGGCACAAGGATTCTTTGTTTTTACACTTATTAAAACAGCTGCCGCCTTAATGGGCGGCAGCTGTTTCTGTTCCTTTTGGTGAAAATAATTCGGTCAAAATAAGGGCGACTGCTCCCATCGCTGTTGCATCTTTGCCGAACTTTGATACGATAATTTCTGTTTGTTTGGCCTCTTTTGTTAGGGCTCTTTGGTTAACAGTTTCAATCACACTATTCAGAACGAACTCTTTTGCATTTGAAACACCGCCGCCAAGGATAATCCTTCTTGGGTTAATGAGATGAATTAGATTTGTTAAACCAATTCCAAGATACCTGCCAGCCTGAGCAAGAGCATTGATACTCAGCTGATCACCCTCTAAGGCCGCCTTATAGATTAGCTCCCCAGTAATCTTCTCGATCTTTTGGCCAGCTAGCTTTGGTAAAATGCTTGCCTGACCGAGACGTAACTCACTTTTTACATAATCAGCTATTGCTGGGCCTGAGGTAAAGGTTTGAAGGCATCCCTTATTACCGCAGGTACATATAGGGCCGTCAATATCAATTGCCATATGTCCAATTTCTCCGCTTATAAAATGATCTCCATGATAAAGTCTGCCATTGATGATTATTCCAGCACCAACACCACGGCCTACATTAATACAAACAAAGCTGTCAATGCCTGTTCCGCTGCCAAACCATAGCTCACCGAGGCCCATGGCCCGTGCGTCATTTTCAACCTTAACCGTTATTTGGAATTCCTGTTCCAATCCCTGTTTTATATGGATATTTTGAAGCTTTAAATTAGGCGCAAAAACAGAAATGCCTTTTTCTACATCTACAATTCCGTGCATTCCTACGCCAATTCCAATAATCCTTCCATCTTCAACTATTTTCTCATTTTTTATGGAATAAATAGCAGTCTTCATTAAAGTTAGCAGCGTTTCATTAGTTAGAATTTCAGGGATAGGGAAAATATCCTTTTTAATAATTTTTCCTTCAATTGAAGATAGTATTACTTTTAAATCATGCGACCCAATGTCCAGCCCAATTACAAAGAATTTATCTGAATTTAAGGTCAGCATGGTGGGTTTTCGGCCGCCGCTTGATTCTCCAAGATTACGTTCTACTACTATATCATCCTCCAATAATTCTTTAACTAAATTACTGACAGTAGGAGGGGTAAGTTTTGTTACTTTTGCAATTTCCGCTCGGGAAATAGGTCCTTTTTCGCGAATAATATTTAAAATTAATGACCGGTTGATTGATTTCATCAGCTGAAAGCTGCCAGTCATCATATTCTTGTCCATTGATATTCCTCCGCATGGTGATAAAGTTACTTAATTAAATTTAATTATAAACTAAATTTGAGAGTATTAAAACTGCTCCTCTTTTAGGAGTAAGAATTATCATCTTCACAACTTCCACATAACTTCTCTATAAGTTCTTCAAAAGTGTGCTTTATTATAAAGGTAACTTAATTGAAAGTTGGTTCAACAAGCCTTGCTTTCAAAAACTTCCCTTTTGAGATTGGTGATGAGCACCAGTCTTTTTTTTGCATTTGGTATTGTTTTTGGTTTGTAAATTTTATAAGAGGCTCAACTTTGAAATACTGTGGAAGACATTTATTTCATTCATTTATGTTGATTTTCGCTCACGGCACTCGCTTTCCGCGGGCGACCCGGGAGCCTGTCAAACTCAGCGCCTAGCCCCTCGAGGTCGCTTCGGTCCTGACTTTGAAGTAAAAAACGACTTCACCGTCAGGCCCTCCAGCGCTTGTCGGGGCTAAACAAGGCGCTTCCGTTCTTCTTTCTCCTCGGCGCTTTCGCCTGCGGGGGTCTCCCCTGGCCCGCTTTTCCCGCTGGACATTGAATGGCTTCCTTGAGATCGCCCACGCACGAAGGAAATGCGATAGCGTTTCCGAGGAGTCTCGCGCCTTCTGCTACAATCAATATAGATGCTCAATTCAATGGGCTTTACACATAACCTATAAAAAAGAATAAGCCTCCAAGTGGCGGCTTATTCTCCGTGTGTAAAATGATTGTCTCCCATTGTGTAATTGGAACTTTCTCCAGGTTTAGCAGCTGGATTTGTAGTAACACCAGAGCTGTTATTTATTTTTTTATTTCTATGGTCAATCAGAATAGCAAAGAGGATAAGTCCAGCAATCAAAATGAATAACCAAACCAAACGTAATCCCTTCTTTCTTTGTTATATAAGACCACTAACCTAAAGGATTTTCGCCAAATGCTTCCCACAATTTTGGAAATTTAATAGAAAGGCCCTCTGAATCATCCTCATCCCAGTCCAATTCTATTTCAGGATTAATTTTGTAATCATCATTAGTCAATTGATTATATAGTTGATAATACTGATCATCATCAAGCCCAGTTTTTTCCTCATAAGCCAAACAGGCAACAGAAAGTAAATCCTCTAACTCTGGTATTTCTTCTTGCTCCTGGAGTCTCTTTAAATAAGGCAGCAAGATTTCGGGATTTTCCAAAGCTGTTTGATAAGTTTCCTTTCCCAAATACACGACCCATGCCCGAAAGTAATCAAAGGAGTCATCCGAGCATCCTCCCATTAAAATATATGCCGCAGCCCACAGTTCTGACGTATAAGATTTCTCGTAAATCTGATTAAAAGTATAATCAAACATAACTATATCCTTCACAGCTTTTTTTGATAAACAGGAAGTGAGCCATTCCATTTGTTCTTCTATATCACTGCCTCTTTGTTTACATTTATCAATGAGTTCCCAAAATTCCTGTTCTGTGAAGGCAGTTTCTTTGATAACTCCCTGCGAAGATGAATCCAAAACATATCCTTTTTTTAGTTTTGATTCGATAAGCTTTTCACATTCTTTTTGGCAGGCTTCCTCGGTATCAAATTCTTTGGTCTTTACGGATCCAGCTGTGCCAATCTTTCCATACGACACCATTAGAGACTTTCCGGAGGTCTTTATCTTCCAGAATTTATTGGACTTTCCATCCTGGTAGGTTAATAGAGTTTCCAATTGTTGCACTCCCTTCGTTTGACTCCATATAAAAATAAATTCTTGTATCTATGTAAAATAACCTTCCAGTTAGCAAGAAACTTTAACAAACACAAATGAATAAAAAAAACAGTTATCAACACGTACTTCAGGGTAGAGCCAAAAAAATAAAACTTTAAATTGCAAAGACCTCTATTCAATAATACTTTATTGTTGTATATTCAAATAATCAGATATTCAAATTAAATTAAAAGAAGGGTATTTATGAAAAACAACTGGCTGATGCATGACAGGTTCAGGAACTACTCTTTAAGAAGTTTGAGCAAGGACATTCAATCGGGACTCATTGTAGGAGTTATTGCCATTCCATTGGGAATGGCATTTGCGATTGCTTCAGGTGTGAAACCGGAATATGGCATCTACACAACGATTATAGCGGGGATATTGATAGCTCTATTTGGAGGATCAAAATATCAAATTGGCGGACCGACTGGTGCTTTCATACCGATTCTTTTCGGAATCGTCATGAGTTACGGTTATGAAAAGCTTTTACTGGCGGGCATTCTAGCGGGAATAATTTTATTTGTGATGGGGTTATTTAAGCTCGGATCGTTAATAAAGTTTATACCGCGGCCTGTTACGATAGGATTTACAACAGGAATAGCCGTCATTATTTTTACGGGGCAGGTTGCCAACTTTTTTGGGCTATCTGGTATTGAAAAGCATGAGGAGTTTGTAAAAAATATAGGAGAGATTGTCCGCCATATAGATACAATTAATTTCTATAGTGTATTAACAGCCATCATCTGTCTTTTTGCAGTTCTTTTAACCCCACGGCTGGTTCCAAAGGTTCCTGGACCGTTAATTGGATTGGTTGTATCAACACTTGCAGCAATGATTTTTTATCCAGGCCAAGTCGCGACAATTAGGTCCAGTTTTGGGGAGATTCCCAATTCATTGCCACAATTCCAAATACCCAAAATGGAGTGGAATGACATACCAGGCTTGATTAGACCCGCCTTTGTTATTGCAATGCTCGGAGGAATTGAGTCGCTGCTGTCAGCTGTCGTAGCCGATGGAATGACGAGCAGCCGCCATAACAGTAATCGTGAGTTAATTGGCCAGGGAATTGCTAATATGATCGCTCCTTTATTTGGGGGGATTCCTGCTACAGGGGCAATTGCCAGAACCGCTACGAATATTAAAAATGGTGCAGTATCCCCATTATCAGGGATTATTCATGGAATAGTTGTGTTACTAGTTTTGCTGTTTTTTGCACCTTATGCATCGAATATCCCATTGGCAAGTATGGCCCCAATCTTAATGGTGGTCGCATGGAATATGAGTGAAAGGCATGTTTTCTATCATGTTCTAAAAACCAAAACAGGCGATTCACTTATACTATTATTAACATTTCTATTAACTGTATTTTTCAATTTAACCACAGCTGTTGAAGCAGGACTGATATTGTCTGTTATTCTTTTTGCCAAGCGGATGAGTGATGTGACGATTATTGCCAAAAGCCTGCCTAATCCAGGGCATAAGAATGAAAAAATTCAGCCTGAAATGGTTAGCGATACACACGACTGCCCCCAAATCAGTATTTTTAATATAGAAGGACCGCTGTTTTTTGGAGCTGTGCAAACCTTTGAAAAGACAATTATGAGCACAATTAATTACAGGCCAAAGGTATTGCTTCTCAGGATGGGAAAGGTACCGTTTATGGATACCACGGGGGAAGCCAATCTTGCAAGCGTGATCAGCCATTTTTCCAAAAGTGGTCTGGTCTTGATTTCTGGAATTAATCCACAGCCTTTAAGTGTGTTGAAGAAAACAGGATTGTATGAGATTATTGGTTCAGAACAATTTTTTATCCATACAGGAGAAGCTATTCAATTCTCACTTAAACAATTGGATAAAAATAAATGCCTTGGCTGTAAACACTTTGCTTTTAGGGAATGCAAAAAGTTATCTGTGACAGATAGCGTTAATGGTAACAGAATTCCCAGTCCAGTTTATCAGAAGAATTTGGGAGGAAATACATTTTGAATCTTGAAATGCAGCGGTTTAAAGCGGAATTTTTTAAAGCGCTCGCCCATCCACTGCGTATTCGTATATTAGAACTCCTTTCAGAAGGAGATAAAAACGTCAATGAACTTCAGGCATTGGTTGGGAGCGAGGGCTCAGCAGTTTCCCAGCAGCTGACTGTTTTGCGCGCCAAAAATATTGTTACTGGAACAAAAGAGGGCAATCGGGTTATCTATTCTTTGAGAGACCCGATGATAGTAGAATTACTTACAATAGCAAGGCAAATTTTCAATAACCATCTGGTAGATACAATGACAATGCTGGAGAAGTTAAATGATGGTGAGGAAATAGAATAGGGAAAACAGGGTGGAAAAGTCCACCCTTTTTTTTTATGCCTTCAATTTATTGGGAAAATTTCTTTTAGACATATAAGTAGGTTTTCCTACAAATAAAGGTAGAAAAACCTACCAAAAGATTACTAGAAATAGAAAAATAGTCCAAAAGTGGGAGAAAAATTGTTTTAATTGTCAGAAAATGAAACTTTCATACTGTTGCAAAATAATAATTTTCCAAATATTATAAATATGTGAATAACAAATTTTGAGGGGGTAATTCATTGAACAAATTTTTAAAGTCAGGTCTGACAACGGCTGTTATCGCCGGAACACTATTCTCAGGGTTCCCTGGAAATTATTTTAATACTGCAGGAACCAGCCCACTACATAAGGTTCAGGCTCAGACAAATGTTTCCCAATCTTACGGGTCTTTGGATTTATCAATTGTCAATGATGAAAAATTGCTAGAATCATTGATTAAAAGAGGAGTCATTCCTGCAGGTGCTAGTGCTGCTGAAAAGCAGAAGGCTCTGAACAACTATCTTGCAGTAAAGGGTAAAGAGGATAAAGTAAAACAATCTGATCCTCTTGCTGCAAAAGTAAAAGCGGCAGATTCAGAGAAACAACATAAATTTAAGGATTTTAACAATGGTCTTTTAAAAGGAAAAGGTAATAAGAATGGGCAGTTAAAGGGGAATCCTGATCCTGTAGAGGAAGGTACATCTCCGGGAATACAGAAGAAGGGGAAATTACTTACATTAATGGTGGAGTATTCCGATGTAGCACACAACAATATTAAGCCCGGTGAGACAGATAATTATTATGCAGACTACAATACTGATCACTATGAAAAAATGATTTTTGGTAAAGAGGGTGAGTATAAAGGCCCTAATGGAGAAAATCAAGTTTCACAGAAGCAATTCTATGAAGAACAATCTGGTGGTACTTATACAGTCGATGGTCAAGCTTATGGATGGCTTAAAGTACCGGGAACAGCCGCATACTATGGTTCTGACAAAGCTACTGGAGGTCACGATAACGTAACGCCAGGTGGTTCTAAACAGTTAGTGAAGGACACATTAGATGCCGCTAAGGCTGCAGGTGTTCCTCTCCAGAACTATGATTTGGAAGATCCGCATGACCTTGATGGTGACGGAAACTTTTGGGAGCCAGATGGTTTAGTAGATCACTTACAAATTATACATTCAGGCATGGGACAGGAAGCAGGAGGTGGCTCGCTAGGTGACAAATCTATTTGGTCACACCGTTCAGCCGTATTCTATGACCCAGATGGACTTGGAAAAGGGTTACCTGGATTCTACGATTATACAATGATGCCTGAAGATGGGGCTACCGGCGTATTCGCTCATGAATATGGCCATGACTTAGGTCTTCCAGATGAATACGATACAATTTACTCAGGTACTGGGGAAGCAATCGGCTACTGGTCCATTATGGCAAGCGGTTCATGGGCAGGAAAAATCCCAGGTGCTGAACCTTCAGGATTCTCTCCATTTGCCAAATCTTATTTCCAATCTACATTGGGTGGTAAGTGGACTGCACCAACCGTTGTTAAGTGGGATGAAGTATCTACAAAAGGAACTCAATTCCTTCTTGACCAAGCAAACTCACCACTTGGACAAAATAATCAGGCTATTCAAGTGAATTTGCCTCAAAAGAAAACTCCTGTAAATACGCCTGCTGGTGGAACGCATGAATATTGGGGCGGTCAAGCAGATGAGTCAGATACAAATATGGTTACTGATGTTGATTTAACAGGTAAATCATCTGCTGCATTAACATTTGATGCTTGGTATGATATAGAAGAACAATGGGACTTTGGATTTGTACAGGTTTCTACAGATAATGGAGCTACCTGGAAGTCTCTTGGTAACAATCATACTCGCAGTGATGTTGTTCCTGAAGGTTACCCAACAATCTTAAATTCAATGCCTGGATTTACAGGTAATTCAAACGGATGGCAAGCCCAGTCATTTGATCTATCTGATTATAAAGGACAGAAAATCAAACTTCGTCTTCGCTATGCAACAGATTGGGGTTCCTCTTATGCAGGATTCTATGTTGATAATCTTAAAGTTGTAGCAGATGGTCAAACAGTAGTAGAAGATAGTGCTGAGAATGCAACTTCACCATTTGTGTTGAATGGATTTACTAAATCTGATGGAAATAAATATTCAGACCATTACTATCTATTAGAATGGCGCAGCCATAACGGTGTTGACCAAGGGTTAGGGCACATAGCACGTGGAAAGTCACTAATGAGCTACGATGGTGGATTAGTGATCTGGTATGTTGATCCAAGTTATACTGACAACTGGACTGGTCCGGTGTCAGCTGGAGGTCACCCTGGTGATGGATTCCTTGGGGTTGTCGATTCACACCTAAGCAATGACTTGAGATGGAATGTTGCGGATGGAACATCTCCAGAGGCAAGCACACGCTATCATATTGCTGATGCTGCTTTTGGATTGAATCCAACTTCCGGTTTGAATCTGAATTATCCAGGTTTACAGACATTAACATCTCCAAGCCTGCCTGCAGTATCGTTGTTTGATGACAGCAACTCATTTGCAAATAAATTTATGCCAGATGCCGGCCGTAATCTCGGCAAATTTGGTCTAAAAGTTCGTGTAAATGGTCAATCTACTGACAAGTCTGTTGGCTCTGTCGTAATCTACAAATAATACCTTTTAGGAACCCGGGTCTATGACCTGGGTTTCTTTTGTTTAGGACGCATTTTATTGTTTTATTGTTTTATTGTAAGGAATCCGCGACACTCTTCGATGGTGCATTTAGATTTCCTTTCGATGTTTATCCTGGAAGATGGTTCAATGTCCTTCAGAAAAAAAGGGCTTGGCGGTTCGTCCGCTGAAAAGGAAGCCGATTCCCTTATTACTAAAAACTGTACTCCTTTTTAAATCACTCTTTTCCAAGAGCTTGTAGCAAGTTGAAGAAACTATGATCAAAAATAGGCGAGATCCTCGAAAATGCATTCGCATTTTCTTCGTGCGGTGTCCATTCACCGATGCAATCTCAACGTCCTGCGGGAAAAGCAAGCCAGGCGAGACCCAGCAGGTCGTTAGCGACCGAGGAGGCTCGCGGATTGCCCGCGGAAAGCGAGCCTATTTTTGCTTTTATAAACATCAAAGTTTTTACCAATCTATATTAATAGTTTCCACTGCATTGACAGTGAAAACTAAAAGTACTAAACTTGTAAAAGTGGTGTTCATGCTTTTTTGAAAAGTATGGGTGCTACTTATCTTATTAATATTGACGGATTGGTAAAAAGTATTAGTAAATGCTCGATATACATCCATCATGAAGCAATTATGTGTTGTCACATATTTGCTTTGTGATGGATTTTTTGCGTTTATAGCTTTTTTGATAGAAGTTTTAAACGAAATGGCTCTGCTTTCGCCTTTTAGGTGAGGCAATCGCCGAGGTTTCTTTAATTTTCTGGGGGTTAGGAGTATGACAATAAAGACAGTTACTGTTTCTATTAACGGGGAAACAAAAGAAGTAGTAGAAGGTGCACGCATTCTTGACCACTTAATGGCCGAGGGAGTGGAACATCCGCATATTTGCTATTCAGAAATTACCGGTCCCATTCAGACATGCGATACATGTATGTGTGAGATTGACGGCCAATTAATGAGAGCCTGCTCAACCACATTTGTGGATGGCATGGAAATTAAAACAAGCTCGGAGCTGGCAAAGTCAGCACAAGCAGAAGCTATGGACAGGATTCTTGAAAACCATATGCTTTATTGTACAGTGTGTGACAACAACAATGGCAATTGCCGCATACATAATACGGCGGAGCAAATGGGTATTGAACATCAAACTCGCCCATTCACACCAAAGGGATACGATGTCGATATGTCCCATCCATTCTATCGCTATGACCCGGACCAATGTATATTATGCGGACGCTGCGTTGAAGTTTGCCAGGATGTTCAGGTAAACGAAACCTTGACCATTGACTGGGAAAGCAATAAGCCGAGAGTGCTTTGGGACGGCGGGAAGTCTATAAATGAATCCTCTTGTGTTTCATGCGGACAGTGCTCGACCGTCTGCCCATGTAATGCATTACAGGAAAAATCAATGCTTGGCCAGGCCGGATTTATGTCTGGTATAGAAGATAATCTTTTATCACCGATGATTGATTTGGTAAAAGCAGTTGAACCAAGCTATACAGGCATTTTTGCTATTTCCGAAGTGGAGGCAGCCATGCGGGATACCAGAACAAGGAAAACCAAAACAGTTTGTACTTTTTGTGGTGTAGGCTGTTCATTTGAGGTTTGGACAAAAGGCCGTGAAATATTAAAGGTAGAGCCTGTTGAACAGGCACCGGTTAACAGCATTTCTACCTGTGTAAAAGGTAAGTTCGGCTGGGATTTTGTAAACTCTGATGAAAGATTGACTACCCCATTGATTCGTAAAGGAGATCAATTTGTTAAGGCGTCATGGGATGAGGCATTAACTCTTATTTCACAAAAAATGGGCGCTATTCAAGCAACTGATGGACCTAATGCAATCGGATTTGTTTCTTCTTCAAAAATTACAAATGAAGAAAATTACTTAATGCAAAAACTCGCCCGTCAGGTATTTACTACAAATAACGTTGATAACTGCTCCAGGTACTGCCAGTCACCTGCAACAGACGGCTTAATGTCAACAGTAGGCTTTGGAGGAGACTCAGGTACAATTGAGGATATTTCAAAAGCAGGTTTAGTAATGATTGTTGGTGCAAACCCAACAGAAGGACACCCAGTTCTTGCAACCCGGGTAAAACGGGCTCAAAAACTAAACGGCCAGAAATTGATTGTTTCCGATCTTCGTAAGCATGAAATGGCCGAACGTGCGGACTTGTATGTGCATCCTAACCAGGGAACGGATTTTGTATGGCTTAGTGCGGTAGCAAATTATATTCTTGAGCAGGGCTGGGAAGATAAAGAGTTTATCTTAAATCATGTTAACCAGTTCGTGGAATATAAAAACCATCTATCCAAATTCACTTTAGAATACGCTGAGCAAACTACAGGTATTTCAATAGATACACTTAAAGAAATGGCCAGAATGATTCATGAAGCCGATGGAACCTGTGTGCTTTGGGGAATGGGTGTTACACAAAACGTTGGAGGAAGCCATACATCTGCAGCTATATCTAATCTATTACTGCTAACTGGTAACTATATGCGTCCAGGTGCAGGTGCCTACCCTCTTCGTGGACATAACAATGTACAGGGTGCATGTGATATGGGAACTCTTCCAGGCTGGCTTCCAGGCTATCAGCATATTACTGATGAAGCTGCCCGTGCAAAATTTGAAGAGGCATATGGCGTAGAAATATCCGGTAAGCCTGGTAAAGACAATATTCAAATGCTTGAGGCGGTCGAAGCTGGAGAGCTAAAAGCAATGTATCTTGTTGGTGAAGATATGGCATGGATTGACTCTAATGCTAACCATGTTCACGATACATTATCTAAGCTTGAATTCTTTGTTGTTCAGGATGTTTTCTTTACAAAAACGGCTCAGTTTGCTGATGTTATTTTGCCTGCAGCACCATCACTTGAAAAGGATGGAACCTTCACAAATACAGAGCGCCGGGTTCAAAGACTTTATCAGGTTCTTGAACCTCTCGAAGATTCAATGCCAGACTGGTGGATTATCCAGCAGGTTGCAAACTATATGGGGGCTGAGTGGAATTATCAACACCCTAGTGAAATTTATGCGGAAATGGCAAGCCTTTCACCTATTTTTAAAGAAGCAAGCTATGAAAAACTCGAGGGCTGGAACAGCTTCTTATGGGGCAGCAATAACGGGGAAAGCACTCCGCTACTATTTACGGAAGGCTTCAATTTCCCTGATAAAAAGGCGGTATTTTCTTTAGTTGAATACATTCCTCCTTATCATTTTGGAGAAGAATTCGACTTAGTTTTAAACAATGGCCGTTTGCTTGAGCATTTCCACGAAGGAAATCTGACTAATAAATCAAAAGGCTTGCTTTATAAGCTTCCTGAGGTATTCGCCGAGGTTTCTCCTGAGCTTGCAAATGAGCGCGGAATTTTCGAGGGAGCGCTTGTAAGACTGGTTTCTCCTTACGGTGCCATTAAGTTAAGAGCCACCATTACAGACAGGGTTCAAGGAAAAGAGTTGTATGTACCAATGCACTCTGTCAGCCATGAAAATGCGATTAACTTGCTTACAGGAAGTGCAGGAGATGTTAAAACGAATACACCTGCCTACAAGCAGACAAGGGTCAAAATGGAAATTTTGAATACAAAAGGGGATTCGCCGCTTCCTTCCTTCAATCCAAGAAACGCGAAGCGCACACCGCAAATGGGTGCTGAAGTACATCGTAAATGGAAACGTGATGATTACCAGCCGATAGCTTCAGTCAACGAGTATATAAAACCGGGTTCCCAGAAAACTCCGTCTGTTAAGGAAAAAGTAAAACAGGAATCTCAAAATATGGATTCGGTGAACAAATCTGGAAAACCAATTTCTCGAGATAAAAAACAAGATTTAGTTCTGAAATAAATAACAGGGGTAGAAAGTCCATTGCCAATGCTTTTTTTTGGTGTGGGCTTTCTGCGGTATGGAAAAGGGAGAACGAAAAAATGGCAAAGCCAATTTCTATGATTTTTGAAGAACAGAAAACTGGTGAGGAAAAGAATCAGGAGTCGATTCAAAGCCTGAAGGAACACGCAGCAGAAAATACGGAGGCCTTAAAAGAAGCCATAGTACTTATCAGTGAGCTCCAGGGAAGCGGAATATTGGATGCCGCTGTTTCTCTGGTAAAAGCAAAAGAAAAAGTGGCGGAAATTGCTATTGGACAAATGGTCCGTCCGCCTGTCACCAATATGATTAATAACGCCATGGCTGCTGCGGGAGCCTTAAGTGAGTTAGACCCAGAATTTACAAAAAAACTGGTTAACGGATTAAATATGGGAATAAAGAAGGCTGATGAGGGATTACAGTCCAATAAAAAAGCAAGTGTATGGGACCTTGTAAAGGCGATGAAGGACCCGGATATAAACCGTACCCTTCTATTTGGTCTAAACCTTATAAAAGGCATCGGGCAAGGCTTAAAATAAAACAGGAAAAAAATAAAATTATTTCTAGTTAGAAAGGGTAAAACTAAATGGAAAATAAACTCCTGATCCTAGCTGTAACGAAATTTTCCAATGTGGTCAAAATCGTTACATTATCAATTTTATTAATCCTATTAAGTTATTTAATGATTAGGCAGATCTATTCAATAGGAGAAATGGCCATTTACAGCCCTAAAGATGTTCATTCAATTTTAGAACAGGTCGTTAACTTTTTTCTTTATTTTGCTTTCTTTACTATGGTCGTTGTGTATTTTAAAAATGGTGAGTATTTTCAGCTCCGGTACCTTATTTATATTGGAATTACAGCAACCATCCGATTTATCATTGTTAACCGGTCTGATGTATTTCAAAATTTGCTATTATCGATTGTTATTTTAGTACTTATTGTAGGCTATTTGCTTTTGGCCCCTTCAAAGTCAATATTGGGGAAGAAAAGGGGGGAAACAGATGAGCAAAAGAGAACATCAATTTAATGAAGTTGTCCGGAAAGTCCGAAAAGATCTTTTTGGAAAAGGTCCTGATTCTATAAAAACGGTATTTGTTGATAGTATGGCCATTACAACATTAAAAGGAAATCTTACCCCGGTTGAAAAATTTATTATACAGAGTCCGGAAGGCTTTGAACAAGTACACAGAGCAAGGACAAAAATGATTCAGGATCACTATAAAAAGGAGCCTCCAGTGGAGCTCGAAGAAGTAATGCAAAGTAAGCTGGTTCACTTATTTTCGGATATTAATATTGAAGAAGATATCGCTGTATCCGTCTTTATGTTTGAACAGCCGATTGAGAGGTGACTTTAATTTGCTGCAAAATGAAACCAATCTTTCTATTACTCGCTTTCAAAACGGCGAACTATGGGAAACAGATGATACGATTGTGACTGAATTCCCGATAACCATAAAGCTAAACCAGGAGGAGTTTGCTACGCTTGTGTGCACTCCGGAATATTTGGAAGATCTGGTTATTGGCTTTCTGGCTTCAGAACATGTAATTAAAAGCTATAGTGATATCGAGAATTTATGGATAGAAGAAGGACGGGGCTTTGCTCATGTTTCGGTGAAAAATATCCATCTGCTAAATGATCAATTCCGTTCAAAAAGATATATTACATCATGCTGCGGGATGTCCCGCCAAGGCTTTTATTTTGTTAATGATGCTTTAACGGTTAAAAAAGTAGGACATATCAAAATAAGCCTGACTCCGGCAGAATGTATTGAAATGATGGATAATCTCCAGCAGGAGGCAGAAACCTTTAAACGGACCGGAGGTGTCCATAATGCTGCGCTTTGTGACAAAACCGGGATGCAGCTATTGCGTATGGATATTGGCAGGCACAACGCTTTGGACAAGCTTTTTGGCCACTGTTTGAAAAATTCTATCCCGACTGATGATAAAATCCTCGTTTTCAGTGGAAGAATATCGAGTGAAATTTTAATAAAAGCATCTAAAATGGGATGTTCAGTGATCCTATCAAAATCTGCTCCAACTGAGCTTGCGATAGAACTAGCCAACAAACTTGGTATTACAACAGTTGGTTTTATTAGAAATGAAAGTTTTAATATCTACACAAACGACTGGAGAATATCAGATACAAAAGAACCAGAATTATCCTAACAGAGCTGTGAAATGGCTCTGTTTTTTATTGTGTTTAAAACTGGTAAATGGAGGAAGATTGTATAAAATCCCTAATATGAGTTTGATAGATATCCGGAAGGGAAAATTTAAAGCAATATTTAATAGTTAAACCTCAGGAATCTAACAGGAAGGGATGGAAACGGATGGAGTTTATAAGAAACACTCGAAAGTGGTTTCTCCCAGGATTAATTGGTGCGTTAATTGGTGCTTTGGTCATTCTGGCAGCGACTTCATATTTACAAGGAGAAAACTCAGTAAAGACTGCAGCCGATGTAGGAAAAAAAGCTGTAATGGACGGAAAAGCTCTTGCAGCAGATGATAATCAGGAATCGGAGGTCACCAGAGCTGTTAAAAAAGCAAAGGATGCCGTAGTGAGTGTAGTAAATTTTCAGCAGGGCAGCGGTGATATTCTGCAGGGTACAACGCCGAAAGCTGTAAGCTCTGGATCTGGTGTTATTTATAAAAAAGAAGGATCAAAAGCGTATATTGTGACGAACCACCATGTAGTCGATAGAGCAACCCAGCTTGAAGTTAATTTAAATAATGGAGATAAGCTGCAGGCAAAGCTTTTAGGCTCTGATCCATTATCGGATCTGGCTGTTCTTCAGGTGGACGGAAAAAATATAAGTGATGTAATCGAAATGGGCGAATCAGACCACTTAGAACCAGGAGCATCAGCCATAGCTATAGGTAACCCTCTTGGATTCCTGCAGGGTACTGTTACAAAAGGTGTTATAAGTGCAGCCCAGCGAACCATGCCAGTTGACCTTGACCAGAATGGTGCAGTGGATTGGCAGGCTGAGGTTATTCAGACAGATGCTTCTATTAATCCTGGAAACAGCGGAGGTGCATTAATTGACATTAACGGCCAGCTGATTGGTATCAACTCCTCAAAAATTTCACAGGATGCTGTTGAAGGAATAGGGTTTGCCATTCCAATTAGTGCCGCCAAACCAATTATGAAGGACCTTGAAAAATATGGAAAAGTGCGCAGGCCATTTATTGGTATTGGACCAATGTCACTTGATGAAATTCCATCCCAGTACTGGAGCAGAACACTTCATCTTCCAGCTAGTGTGAAAAAAGGAATTGTAATCATGTCCGTTGCATCGAATTCTCCCGCTCAAAAAGCCGGCTTAAAAAAATTAGATGTCATTACCTCTATTGATAATAATAAGATTAATGATGCATTGGGATTAAGGCAATATTTATATCGCATTGCAAAACCTGGAGATAAAGTAAAAATAACATTTTATCGTCAAGGTAAAGAGAAGTCTGCAAATCTCACCATTGAAGAAGGCCAGGCATCAGCTCAATAATAATCCATTTGTTAACAGGCAGTTTCATAACTGCCTGTTTTTTTTTTGAGGACTTATAGACAAATTTGTGACAAAACAAGAAATGCCTCCTTGAGGTTTCTTTTTATTTGAAAAGTTAAGAAAATGTTAAGGTATCTCTTTCATAATGATGTTGTAAGACAGTAAAGGACGTAAGGAGGACATACAATGGAAGAAATCGGGCAGATCAAAAAGCGTCGTAAAAGAGGGTGGTTAATGGTACCGCTTCTGGCATTAATCTTTGCTGCTGCAATTTTTAGTGTCAACCATGGCAGATGGGGAGCAAATGAACGGAATCACTTCCTTCCTAACGCTCAGGCATTTAATGGAAGTCAACAAATGCCGCCACAGAAAGCGGTTCAATTGCCGCACCAAGGGCAACCGGGTAAAAACGGAACCTTTATTGGCCGTAGTGGCAGGGGTGGGGAGCGTATGCAGCAAATGAACGGCCGCCAAGCTGGTATGCATTTCGGTCACGGACCAATGGCAAGGGGATTCAGAGGACCTCATCACTTTGCTTTTGGGCTAATCAATTGGATTTTTGCAGGTGCAGTATTCTTCATTGGATGGCTATTACGCAAAACCGCTGGAAGCAGCATCGTAAGAAAGTGGACAGGCTGGCTTGTTATGTTTGTCGGAGCTGTTCTGATTTTGAAAGGGTTCCTTATTGTCATTGCAGCTGCTGTCTTTGTTTATTGGCTCTATAAAAAATGGAAAAAAAGTGAAAAAGGTCAAAGCTGGGACGTGCCAGTTTCATTTCAGGCTTCACCTGTTCCAATAAACAGCCATGCTGACCTGTTGGATGAATGGGAAAGAAATATTTCAAAGGAGGAGAAGTAAAATGGGGATTTTAAAAAGAGTAAAAACAATTTTTACTGCAGATTTACACGAGGCACTAGATAAGATGGAAAATCCTTTAGTCATGATGAACCAATATATGAGAGAGCTGGAGGGTCAGGTTTCGGAGGCGGAAAAAGCGCTTGCCCAGCAGCTGTACTTGGAAAATCGGTATGCCCAGTTAGTAGCTGATGCGGAAGCTTTAGTTGCCAAACGCGGCAGACAGGCGGAACTCGCTATTTCAAGGAACGAGGAAGACGTGGCAAGATTAGCGTTAAAAGAGAAAATTCTTCAGGAAGAAAAACTGAAAAACTATCAGGCCCAATTGGCTGCGATCAAAAACCAAACCGCTACTCTTCAGGGGCAAATCGTCAAGCTAAGTGAAAAGTATCAGGAACTGGAATATAAAAAGCTCAATCTTCTGTCAAGAGCCCATGCGGCTAAAGCAGTAAGGCAATCGCAGGAGTCTTTATCCGCCTTTGATGCTTCAAGTGCTGTAAATGGATTTGCAAAAGTAGAAAGCTATGTTCAAAAGCTAGAAGCAGAAGCTGCTGCAAGCACACAGTTCTATCGATTAACTTGCGGGAACAATACCGTAACCCTTAATGACGATTTGCAGGAAAAGGTAAACCAGGAGCTTGAAAGGTTAAAGAAAATAGAATAATCAGGAACATATACAGAGGAGCCACAGCTATTGTGGCTCCTTTGTAATATAAATTGGAATATGTTCCTTGAAAATCTATAGTAAATATTAATAGAGATAATAAGACGGAAACATAATGAGTTTTATTACTGTTAGGAAATTTAATAGCCATGATGAAAAGAGAGTAAAGGAAATTATTTTAGGAACTACTGAACAGTTTAAAGCAGCACAGCGCTTTTATGAAAAAAAGCTCTGCCAGCAAACTATCCTGTAATGGCAGTTGACCATAAATATGTCCTATAAATTCTTAAAATTTCGTCTCTATTATTTGGCTTTTAACAAATTACAGATTTAAGGTATAATGTTATTTGGTAAATTAAATGAATTATCAACCGGCATATATTTTTTTCAGAATTACGGAACGGCTTCTGAATTGAGGCCGAGCCAAAGAATTAAAGATGAAAGAGAGTGTTCATAATGGGCCGTAAATGGAACAATATTAAGGAAAAAAAGGCGTCAAAGGACGCTAATACAAGCCGTATATATGCAAAATTTGGACGTGAGATTTATGTTGCTGCGAGACAGGGTGAGCCAAATCCCGAATCCAATCAGGCATTAAAATTTATGCTCGAGCGTGCAAAGACTTACAGTGTGCCAAAACATATTATCGACCGTGCGATTGAAAAAGCAAAAGGCGGTTCTGAGGAAAGCTTTGATGAACTTCGCTATGAAGGATTTGGCCCAAATGGCTCTATGATAATTGTCGACGCTCTTACAAATAACGTAAACCGTACTGCATCCGATGTCCGTGCTGCTTTTGGCAAAAATGGCGGGAACATGGGTGTCAGTGGATCTGTAGCCTATATGTTCGATCCTACTGCTGTTATCGGGATGGAAGGAAAATCAGCTGATGATGTACTTGAGATCCTTATGGAAGCTGATGTTGATGCGCGTGATATTCTTGAAGAAGAAGATTCTGTCATCGTATACGCAGATCCTGAACAATTCCATGCTGTACAGGAAGCATTAAGAAATGCTGGTATCGAAGATTTCACCGTTGCGGAAATTACAATGCTGGCACAAAATGAAGTTACACTTCCTGAAGATGGCCAGTCAAAATTCGAAAAGCTTATTGATACTCTTGAAGAATTGGAAGATGTCCGCCAGGTATACCACAATGTAGATTTAGGCGAATAAAAAGAACAAAAGGCTTTTGCCTTTTGTTCTTTTTTGTTGGAATTATGTTTCTCTAAAATCTTAAGTCAGTGCCTCTGCTCCAAATTTATTTCAGAGATGCGGCTGTCAGCTTATCGCAAAATATCTTCAAAGAAGCCTTTCACGACATGATTCGCTTATGCATTTCTATTAAAAATTGAAGTTGTCAGGGTCTGATCCAATTCGCTCATGTTTATTAAGAGAATTAATTCTTTCCATGTCTTCAGAGGATAATTCAAAATCAAAAATGTTGGCATTTTCTATAATACGATGTTCTTTAATAGACTTTGGAATGGTTACAACCTCATTTTGGAGATCCCATCTTAAAATAACCTGAGCAGCTGACTTCTGATACTTTTGTCCAATTTCTTCAATGACTGGCTCATTTAAAAGCTCACCTTGCTTTAATGGTGACCAGGCTTCAAGCTGAATGCCCTCGCTCTTACAGAACTCATGAAGCTCTTTCTGAGTTAAATGCGGATGATACTCTACCTGGTTAACCATAGGCTTGATTTCTGCTTCTGCTAAAATATCCTTTAAATGATGCACATGATGATTGCTGACACCAATAGCTTTGACGCGGCCATCTTTATATAACTTTTCAAGCGCTTTCCAGGTTTCAACATACTTTCCTTTTACAGGCCAGTGAATCAAGTAAAGATCAAGATAGTCTAGACCGAGCTTCTCCAGGCTTGTATCAAAAGCTTTTAGAGTTGATTCATATCCTTGGTCAGCGTTCCAAACCTTAGAGGTGATAAAAAGTTCTTCGCGTGGCACTCCAGATTCCTTAATACCCTGTCCAACACCTTCCTCGTTTTTGTAAACGGCTGCTGTATCAATGCTTATATATCCGTTTTGGATTGCAGCTTTTACAGAATCAATTACCTCAGATCCCTCTTTTACCTTGAAAACACCAAGACCAAACCAAGGCATTTCAACCCCGTTATGTAACTTTACTGTACTTTTTAAATCTAATGCCATTGCTATCCCTCCTAATTTATCATGCTACTTTATCTTCTCACAAAATTGAAAAAACTGAAAATTTAATGTCTATACTCCAAAAATAGTCAAAAGCGTCAAAAATAAGGAGAAATATGGATGGTTTTAATGCTAATATGTAGTTATAGTTAAGACTAAGTCGGAATTTCCTATTTCCCGAAAAAAGGGTCGGGTATTGGAAAAATAAAAGGGATTGACCCATTTTTATAATAAGGACGGGATAGTTCGTGAAAAAGCAAAACCCCTCTTTGACAATTGCAGAAATGGACAGACTTCAAAAGAGGATTGAAGATTTGGAGAGAATTGAGGCAGAGTTAATGAGAAGGCTCCGAATCAATGATGACTACATCTCGAAAGTCCTCGATGCGCTGCCTATTAATATATTTTTGGAAGATCCCGATGGTAAAACGATTTTTGCCAATGAACAGGCATGTAAAGCCAATGGTAAAACCAAGGAAGAATTAATTGGGAAAACAGTATATGATTTTTTTCCTGAATCAATAGCCAGTGATGTTCGAAATGGCGACCTGAGTGTCTGGGAGAACAGAAGATTAACAACTAGGGAAATTAAAACGGGTTTTCAGGGAAAAGAAAACTATATGTTTGCTGGAAAAACTATCATACAGTTAGAGGAATCTAAGGAAGACTTCCTGCTGGGTTTCGCTCTTGATATAACAGATCGGATAAAAGCTGAACAGCTTTTGAGAGAAAGTGAGGAGAAGTTTAGGAGCCTGGTAGACCAGGCGGCAGACAGCTTCTTTCTTATTTCCCCTTCTGGCCATATTATTGATGTAAATATGACCGCGAGTGAACTGTTGGGTTATAAAAAAAGTGAACTTTTAAAGCTTACTGCAGAGGATTTATTCATCCATTTGAAAGATAAGATAACTAAAAGGTGGAAGGGAAATAAATCTTATAGGTTTGAAGATTTTATTCTTACAAAAGAAAAAGAAGAGGTACCGGCGGACATTAATGTCCGTCAGGTGAAAATTGGAGGCAAGCCATATTTTCTTGCTTTATGCCGGGATATTAGGGATAAAAAGCAGGCAGAAGAGTTAATGGAACATATGGCTTATCATGATGCGCTTACAGGTTTGCCAAACCGGTGGTACACCCAAACCTGGCTTGAAGGACGTCTCGTTAATAGTTTAAGTGGGAAGAAGCCATTTGGTATTCTGTTAATTGACCTTGACCGGTTCAAAGTTATAAATGATAGCTTGGGACATCACGCTGGAGATTTACTCTTGCAAAGAGTGTCTTTACAGCTTCAGGAAGCTATTGGTAAAGAAAAAGGAAACATACTTGCGAGATTCGGCGGGGATGAGTTTATGATTCTTCTCCCTGATGCAAAAAGTGCTAAGGATGCATTCATTATTTGTGAAAGAATCATGGAGATAATGACGGAGCCATATTATATTTATGATCAAAAGTTTAATATTACCGCCAGTATAGGGATTTGCCTATTTCCTGAGGATGGTCAGGATGTAAATACTCTTATAAAGAATGCTGATATGGCCATGTACCGATCTAAGGAGCAGGGCAGAAATTGCTACAGCCTTTTTAATCCATCTATGAAGGAAGATGCCATTGAACGAATGGATAAAGAAATTCTCCTTCGAAAAGCACTTGATGAAAATGAGTTTGTTCTCCATTACCAGCCCAAAATGGATATTTTAAACGGAAAAATCCAGGGAATGGAGGCATTGATACGCTGGAAAAATGACCAGGGAAAAATTCTTTACCCCGATTCATTTATCGATATTGCTGAGGAAACAGGACTAATTGTTCCAATTGGTGATTGGGTAATTCGTGAAGCCTGTCAGGAATGCAAACGATGGCAGGACGCAGGTTTAACAGATTTATCCGTAAGTGTAAATTTGTCACTTCAGCAGTTTCATAAGCAAAATCTCGAGCAGCTTATTGCTTCAGTTTTAGAGGAAACCGGTCTGTCTGCCTCATCACTTGAACTTGAACTAACAGAAAGCACGGTTATGAAGCATCCTGCACAGGCGGCTATCGTCTTAAATAACCTAAAGTCTCTTGGAGTTTCTATCTCTATTGATGACTTTGGAACAGGATTTTCTTCGTTAAGTTATCTAAAGCATTTTCCGATTGATACTCTAAAGATCGATAAATCCTTTATTATGAACCTTGAATGGGATGAAGCTAATACTGCCATTGCTTCAGCAGTCATATCTCTAGCGCAAAGTCTCAATTTACGAGTGGTAGCTGAAGGTGTTGAAACAAAAGAACAGCTGGATTTTTTACGAAGTAAAAACTGTAACCTTGCCCAGGGCTACTTCATTAGCAAACCTCTTGAAAGTATTAAGGCACTAAGCTTTGTGCAGGATAAAATAATTACTGTATAAAAAAGAGACTGGCTCAATCAAAATGAGACAGTCTCTTTGGCTTAATCAGAATTTATTTTTGTAAATTCTAAACGAATAAGTTTAACTGCGGTTCTGCTCTCACCTAAAGGCTCGACACTCACCGAGTTTCCTAATGTATTCCTATTCCCATTTTACGAGTTCAAGGAACTGCTGTTTAAAAAGCTGAAGAATAAAATCCTCATAATAGTCCTTTTTGACAATAATTTGATTGCTTCCGTCCTTATTTGTAAAGAATAATGCATCAGTATGGACTTCGTTTAAATCGAAGTATTGGTGGACCTTTTCAAGTTTTTCAGCAAATTTTTCATTCTTGAAAACAATGGCAAATTCGATATCCTCTTCATTGACTTTCTCCGTTATACTCAGCAGCTCTTTGTTAAATTCATATTTTAATTTCATGGTATTCCTCCTTTATATAAGGTATCTGAGATAAATGTATGCCGTTGACAACAGAATCGATAATATCATTAAAGGAAATGCAACAAATAAAAACTTCGCGAAAGAAATCCTATATCCTTCTTTCGCAGCCATTCCGGCCACAATTACATTTGCGCTTGCACCGACCAATGTTCCATTCCCGCCAAGGCATGCGCCAAGAGCAAGACTCCACCATAAAGGTTCTAAATTACTTATTCCCATTGTTCCCATTTCTTTAATCATTGGAATCATTGTGGCGACAAATGGAATATTATCAATAAAGGCAGATGCAATAGCGCTAATCCAAAGTATTAAAATCGAAGTGGAGGTGACATCTCCACCTGTTAAACTGATGGAATAGTCTGCCAGCTTCTTAATAACGCCTGTTTCCATCAGTCCTGAAACAAGAACGAATAGGCCAATAAAAAAGAAAATAGTTGTCCATTCAACTCTATGCAATGCTTTTTCCAGATAGCTTTCTCCTGAAAGAATCAATAGCAGAAAGGCACCCCCAAGCGCTATTGAGGCAGATTCAATATGAAGCATTTGATGCAGAAAAAAGCCAATAATCGTAAGGGCCAAAACACTTAATGCCTTCCACAGGAGCGGCTTATTTTTTATTTCTTTTGATTCATCAAGCTCCATAAGTGCTGATTTTAACAAATCTGTTGTTTTAAGCTGCTTTCGATATAGTAAAGCCAGAATTGCTATATTCACTGCCAATATAAAGAAAGAAATACCGAAAAGGTTATAAATAAATTCCATAAAAGTAAGTTCCTTTACTGCACTTCCCAGCATAATATTGGGCGGATCTCCAATCATGGTGGACGTTCCTCCGATATTAGAAGCAATTATCTCCATTACCAGATAGGGAACCGGATTTACTTTAAGCTGACGGGTTATGCTAAAAGTAACAGGAACCATTAATAGAACAGTAGTTACATTATCCAGCAGTGCTGATCCCAACGCAGTTATCACTCCGAGGGCTATAAGGATTTTCATGGGGCTGCCCTTTACCTTTTTAGCGGACCAAATGGCAATGAAATGAAACAAACCTGTTTCCGCCGTTATGGTTACAATTATCATCATTCCAGTAAGGAGGCCTAATGTATTAAAATCAATATGATGAAGTGCCGTTTCCTGTTTGATGATTCCCAAAAAAACCATTAATAATCCGCCAGTCATAGCAGCAATGGTTCGATGGATTTTTTCAGTTACAATAAAAGCATAAGCAATTAAAAATATGCCAATCGCTAAAGCTGCTTCATTTGACATGATGCCACCTCTTCTCCAAGTTTTCTGTATGTTTTTTATATCTTAGGCTTGCTCCCCGTTGGCATCTAGCTGGTTAGTTTTTGCCATTTAAGGGCTAGTATTTGCAAAAAAACGCAAAAAGGAGCCTGTGGTGACAGGCTCCTCCAAAAAACATAACAATATTTATTTCTCTCTATTGTATAAAAGGATAGAGGGGTTGTAAAGGGAAAACTGAAACAATGAATAGCTGATGCCTGAAGTAGTTCAACGAAAAACAGCAGCCTGAGTTTTTTTATCAGGCAAAAATTGATCACCATTTTAATTGAATTAAAAGGAAAAATAATGTTAAAAATGAAAACTTATGGTATAAAAGAATATGGTTTCGTTTTATAAAGGCTGCGGCGGGGTAAATAAAAGCATTGGTGCGGACAATGGGAGGATATACATATGAGCGAAAAGCTATTAGACATAGAGATTGCTGAAGAGGGAAATTTAACAACAATCTTATTAACTGGTGAACTTGATATATCCATGATTCCTTATTTTCAGGAAAAATTAAATCCTTCCTTTCTGGCTGAAAAAGAAAATCTTCTCTTTGATTTTAGCGGTCTTAAATATATAGACAGTACAGGCCTAAGACAATTCATCTATTTAATTAAATTGAGGGCTGCGGGAAACAAAAATATCATTAAGGTTAAAAATGCTTCTCCAAAAATCACCCGTGTATTTACCGTAACCGGAATTCATCACTTTCTTGAGCTTGTTTAAGATGCAGATAAGTGCCCATAGCTAAGGGTGCTTTTTATTTTGGAAAAAAACGAACCAGCATAAAGGATTAAATCCTTAGCTGGTTCGTTTTGAATTACTCACCGTTTTCCAGATTGATTAAATATTTGGCGAATCCCCCGCTGGAAGGACCAGCATAAGTAATATGCTTAGTTAGCTTTGCATATTTTTGAGCCTCGGGTGAAGAATCAAAAAAAGTGATGGCAAATCCTCTAACAGGTGCTATTGACCAATTTTTATCCGCCGAAGGATTTATCCTTTTATTTTCCTTGATAAAGTCAGTTAAAATCTGCCTCGTTTCGTAAGGAGCCTTTAGTACAACTTCTCCTTTGCTTACCCCTGGAAATGTTTTGCTTGACGCCCGATAACTGTTAGCTGCGACAATAAACTTTTGATCAGGAGTAACAGGTTTTCCTTTATAGGAAAGGTTAATAATTCGGTTTGTATTTGGATTAATTAGCTTTTCAACTGCATCATACTTTGCTGGGCGAGTTACATCAATTTGATATTTTATTCCGTCAATTACATCAAAATTATAGGAACGGAAATTCGGGTCAATTAGTAATTGTTCCTGGCGGCTGGAAGGATCGATTTGCCTAAATTGGCCCGCACTCATTTCCAGCCATTCCTTTAGCTGCCGGCCATTCACTAGAACTGCCTGAAGCGAGTTGGGATATAAATACAAATCCGCTATGTTTTTTATGGCAAGAGTACCAGCTGGAATATCTGTGTAATAGGATGGACCGCCACGTCCTCCAGCTTTAAAAGGAGCAGCAGCAGACAGAACAGGAATACCTGCATATTTAGCATAACTTGGTTCCATAAATTTTTTTGTAAGATAATCAGCTTGGGCCATATTTACAAGCTGAACAGAGGGATCATCCTGGACAAGTGAAAAGTAACTATGAATAGGCGCGGATGACTCTCCAACAGGATTATTTACATATTTTATTGTGGCAGTATGTTCAGGCCTAATTATTTTTAAAAGGGCTTCATCAGATTTTACAAGTGAATTCCCCATATCATCTGCAATCTGTCTAGTAAATCCTTTCCCAGTCAGGATATTCCACTTACCTTTCTTCTTCTCCAGTTTAAGGTCAATAATTCCAAGAGTATTTCCGAATGAACCAGCCATTACTACGGGCTTGCCATTGATTGTTCCTGAGTTAAGGTCAGCATTTGGCAAATCCTTATAAAGAGGGCCGGGGAAGATTCGGTGGGAATGCCCTGCAAAAATGGCATCGATCCCAGGAACAAGTGTTAAGTAAAAAGCGGCGTCTTCCATCCATGGTGTGTAAGGCTCGGCACTAATTCCTGTATGAGCCAGGGCTATAATAATATCAGCACCTGACTTTTTCATAGCAGGAATATATTTCTTTGCGGATTCAACAATAGACCTTGCCTCGACTTTCCCCTCAAGGTTCGCTTTATCCCATTCCATAATTTGGGGTGGTACGAATCCAATTACACCGATGCGAAGGGTTCGTTTTTTACCGCTGCTGTCTGTTACCTTTCTTTTTAAAATTGTATAAGGCTTAAAGTATGCTTTATTTTTTGATGCTTTATATACATTAGCATTAACCACGGGCATTTTTGCCCCTTTTAATGCATTATTCAGGAAGTCAAGGCCATAGTTAAACTCATGATTGCCAAGGTTAATCGCATCATATTTTAGGAAGTTAAACGCCCGATAAACCGGATGTACTACCCCAGTTTTAAGGCCCTTTACTTTACCTATATAATCTCCTAGAGGGTTTCCCTGCAGGTTATCACCATTATCGAAGAGGAGAGAGTTACTGACTTCTTTCCTGGCCTGTTTAATCAAGGTTGCCGTCTTAACAAGCCCAACCTTGTTATCTTCTTTGCTTTGGTAATAATTATAATTTGCTAAGGATACATGCAGGTCGGTGGTCTCCAAAAGTCTCAGATCAACAGATAGATTTTGCTGAGCTGCCGATACAGAGGAATTGGCCTGAAGAAGAGGGGAAATCAAAAATGGCAGCAGTGTTAGAAGGGCTAGGCCATGGTGAATTTTAACCAAAACAATAACCTCCTTATGGGTGAACTTTCATTTGCTATAGTATCTGTAATAAAGATGAAAGTATGAAATTTAGAAAGAGGACAATAAGGTTTTTTGTACATTAAAGTATAAAAGCTCTTACACTACTGCGATACCAAGAAGAAATTTTTTAGGAAAATTAAAGTTGAAGAAAGTACTCCATGTTTTCAGCTAGTTAAGTTTATTTGCGCATCTTTTCACATATAGCAATAGCTTTAAAAAACTGACGCAATTTTGTCAAAAACATTTGAAGAAAAAAGGAAATGAACCGCTTACAAGTAAAAACCTCCTGTAATTTTTTTATAATGGGGCTATAGAAAGGCGGAGGTGCATGATGAATATTACAACGATAATTGAATTGGAGAACCAGGAAGCTGAGATTTTGGCAGGGGCTAAAATGATTTTTGAACAGGAACAAATAGATCAAAATATAGTGGAAACATGTGTTGAGGGATTTCATGCAAACGAAAAGGAGGAAATCATTTCAAATGAGGAAGCTATGCAAAAGGTTTTTAACCGTCTAAAGGAAGATGGTTACATTCCAAACAGTGTAGAAGATTTCTCCTTCCAAATGCCATCCTGCGAGCGCCTAAAAAAGAAAGGGTTAAATGAACAGGATATACCACAGAAAGTTATTTTATCGTATATGTACTAAAGGAGTTCTTTTGAACTTCTTTTTTTCTTTATAAAATGGAGAATTTGTGAAGTGTGATAATAGTCAAAGCTTTCCGGTTTTACACTAATTATAATAATGTGTGAGCAGTTAAACTGCATAATTTATGTAAGCGTTTACACAGAGGGAGGAGGCATACTTTTGATACAGGGCAAAAAGATTACCATTCTTACGGGCCATTTTGGAAGCGGTAAAACAGAGATAGCGATTAACCTGGCATTAAAGGAGAAGCATGAACATTCCAAGGTGGCCATAAGTGACCTTGATGTCATTAACCCTTATTTCAGGACCAGGGATGCCAGAGAGCTTTTTAGGAAAAACAATATTGAATTAATTGCTCCAAAGGATAGGCTTGCCAATTCAGATTTACCGGTGGTGTCCGGAGAAATTTACAGAGTCATTCACGATCCTTCATACAAAGTTATTGTCGACGCTGGGGGAGATAAAGACGGTGCTACTGCTCTTGGTCAGTATTTTAACGATTGGGAGCAGTTTAAACCTGAGGTGCTGTTTGTCCTAAATGCTAACCGTCCATATGTAAGTACAGTGGAAGGGGCGTCATTTACAGTAAAGCAAATTGAAAAAGCTTCCCGATTAAAGGTCACCGGCATTATAAATAATTCGAATATCGGAAGCTTCACATCCATGGAAGAAATCATCTGCGGACTTGACCTTAGCAAAGAATTATCAAATCTTCTCAATATTCCCCTGCTATATACGTGTATTACATCTCAGTTAAGGCAAGAGGCAGAAATGTTTCAATCAACCAATGAAACTATTTTTATAGAACGTTATATGAAAGTGCCCTGGGAGGCATAGAGAAGGAGGAACCAATATGGAGAAAAGGGTGGTTTTTAGAGAGGACCGGTGTAAATCCTGCGGCCTCTGTGTACAGGTGTGTCCTGCCAACATCATCTTTCTGTCCGATTATTTAAATGGGAACGGGTACCGTCCTGCTGCAGTGGCCGAACAGGAAAAGTGCATTAGCTGTGCTAAGTGTGGTCAGGTCTGTCCGGATTCGGTTATTACAGTTTACAGACCTGAGAAGAAAAAACAAACGGTTTAGCGAAGGGAGCCAGAATAATGGGAAGAGTTCTTATGAAAGGCAATGAAGTAATTGCAGAAGCGGCAGTCCATGCCGGCTGTAAATATTTTTTCGGCTATCCAATTACACCTCAAAGTGAACTTGTTGCCTATATGGCCAGGCGGCTTCCTGAAATAGGCGGCTTATTTCTTCAGGCAGAAAGTGAAATTGCAGCTATTAATATGGTTTATGGTGCAGCGAGTACTGGTGTCCGGGTAATGACCTCATCATCGAGCCCGGGATTCAGCTTGAAACAGGAAGGCATTTCATACCTCGTTGGTTCCGAGCTTCCTGCTGTAATTGTTAATGTTGTCAGGGGAGGCCCGGGGCTTGGAAATATTCAGCCAGCCCAGTCCGACTATTTTCAGGTTACAAAAGGGGGCGGGCATGGAGATTATAATTTGCCAGTTTTGGCCCCAGCAACTCTTCAGGAAATTGTAGATCTTACCAAGGATGCCTTTGATATAGCTGACCGATATCGAACTCCTGTTATTTTAATGGGGGACGGCATGCTCGGACAAATGATGGAACCGGTAGAATTTAAGGAAATAGGAGATAAAGTTCAGCCAGAAAAAAGCTGGGCCACAACTGGAACCCGCGGTGATGGCGGACCAAGAATTATCACTTCCCTTGAGCTTAATGCAGAGGGACTGGAGCTAAGAAACCAGCACCTTCAGCGTAAATTTGCAGAAATAAAGAAAAATGAAGTCAAATATGAAACCTATTTAACAGATGATGCTGATTATATAATCGTTGCGTATGGCACAGTTGCGCGGATTGCTATGAATGCTATTAAGAAAGCCCGTGAAGAGGGTTACAGAATCGGTCTGATTCGTCCGATTTCACTTTGGCCATTCCCACAAAAACCTTTTGAAGAAACAAGAGAGCGGGTAAAAGGCTATATTTCAGTAGAGATGAGTGCAGGCCAAATGGTTGAGGATGTCCGGCTTGCTGTAAATGGGCGTTCACCAGTTAGGTTTTATGGACGTACAGGCGGAGTAGTGCCAACCCAGGAAGAGATTTACACTAAAATCCTCAATGTTGCTGGAGGTGTGGAGGTATGAGTATGATTACTGTTTTTGAAAAAACAAAGGGGCTCATAGATAAGCCAACTCACTACTGCCCGGGCTGCACCCATGGAATTGTTCACCGTATTGTGGGTGAAGTGCTGGAGGAAATGGATATATTGGAGGATACAGTTGGGGTTGCATCGGTAGGCTGCTCCGTCCTTTCCTATGAATATTTTAATTGTGATATGACTTCAGCAGCTCATGGCCGGGCACCTGCAGTGGCTACAGGAATCAAACGGGTACTTCCTGATAGGTTTGTGTTTACCTATCAAGGAGATGGGGACCTTGCTTCGATTGGTATAAGCGAAATTATCCATTCAGCAGCACGTGGTGAGAAAATTACCGTTATTTTTGTAAATAATGCTATTTATGGAATGACAGGCGGACAGATGGCTCCTACAACCTTAATAGGGCAAAAGACAGCCACTACTCCATTTGGCCGAAACCCTAACATTCAGGGTTCACCAATAAAAGTATGTGAAATGCTCGCTACCTTGGATGGAGCAGCCTATATTGAAAGAGTTTCTACTCATGATGTCCCTCATTTAATAAAGGCTAAAAAGGCAATCAGGAAAGCCTTTGAAACTCAGAAGAAAGGGCTTGGTCTCTCGCTGGTAGAGGTTTTATCTACGTGTCCAACTAACTGGGGACTTGACCCTCAGGAGTCACTTAACTGGGTTCGCGATGAAATGGTTCCAGTCTATCCCCTTGGAGTTTATAAAAATCGTGAGGGAGTGAACTAGTCCATGTTGGAGGAAATGATTATTGCAGGTTTCGGAGGGCAAGGAATTATGTCCATGGGCCAGTTAATTGCCTATGCAGGGATGCTGGAGGGTAAAAATGTATCCTGGCTGCCGTCATATGGCCCAGAGCAAAGAGGCGGAACGGCTAACTGTGCGGTAGTGGTAAGTGATACACCAGTGGGATCGCCACTGGTATCCAGACCTTCAACTGTTATTGTCTTAAATAACCCCTCATTCGATAAATTCGAGCCAATGGTACGTCCAGGCGGCCTTTTAATTTCAAATATATCGCTTGTTGACAGAACCTCAGCTCGAAAGGACATCACCAATATCGAGGTAAAAGCAACAGACCTGGCAAATGAGCTGGGCAATCCTAAAATCGCCAATATGATTCTTTTGGGAGCATATTTAGAGAACTGCAGAATTGTCCAAGAGGAATCAATTCTGGAATCATTGAAAAAGGTGCTATCCAAAGATAAACATCATCTTTTAGAATTAAATAAACAGGCGCTCAGAAAAGGCGCCATGATGGCAGCCGCCCTATAAGGGGCGGCTGTTTTTTTGAAGAGTGTTAGGTTAGATCATAGAGGTAATTTACATGATAGAACTTCAAAACCTGTCGATAGAGATCAAAACTAATTGATGGAGTTCTAAAATACGTCGATAACTCGTATCCAATGATCAGAGCCTAGCCTTTAATATTGATGAGTACTGTAACCCAAAAACAATTGAGAGAATAAAAAATGATTTTGGGTATTAAGTTTTTCACTAAAAAAGGAAATTTCTTGGACTATAGTGATGCGGCTCACTTAATTGAAAATGATTATCAGCTATATTAAAGACAGACGAAAGCTATAGGAGGAATAGTGATGGAAAAACAAACAGTAAAAGCCTACCAGGAATTCAGCGAAGATAAATTCACAAAGCGAGTTATTTATAAAAAGGGAGAGAGCACAGCGTTCGTTCTTAATTTTCTCCCAGGACAAAAACTTCCTACCCATAAACATCCGGGCACTGAAGTTTATCTTTATACAATATGCGGAAATGGTACATTTACTATTGAAGGATCGAACTTTGAAACAGTTGAGGCAGATTTGGTTCACTGCAGCGGGGAAGAAGAATTAGCTTTCGAAAACACAGGAAAAGAACCAGTAAGCTTATACGTAGTCCTTAATAAATTACCAGGCGAGGCATATGCAAAAAATATATAAAAGAAAAAGCGGCTCACTGTTGGGCCGCTTTTTTGCATGGTTTATTAATCAAATTTCTGATAATATCAATCAATTTCAACGCTTTATCAATCACTTTGGGAAACTTATCGATTATATTAAACTAACTTTAGGGACTTCCCTTATCAAAGTCGAATAACCTCATTTTTATAAAAAGCCTCACTTGCCAGTTCTAATCCATCATTTTGCTGAAAGTATCGATCAAGTTAATGAATTAATCGATCATTTACGGGATTTTATCAATTAAATTGATGATATTATCGATCATTTTGAGGACTTTC
Organism: Neobacillus sp. FW104-15D2; assembly: GCF_058790155.1. Taxonomy (NCBI): domain Bacteria; kingdom Bacillati; phylum Bacillota; class Bacilli; order Caryophanales; family Bacillaceae; genus Neobacillus; species Neobacillus sp. FW104-15D2. The sequence continues at coordinate 36,192 of NZ_JBYTCJ010000024.1, read as the reverse complement.
CAATTGAGGATCTCAATAAAGCTAAAAAGCCAGGCGTACGCCTGGCAGTGGTAATTGAATCTTTTTCAAGGCTATAGAGTTAAAGCCCAGGGGCAAGTTACCTCATTTTTAGAAAAAACCTCAATTGCCAGTTCTAAATCAATCATTTTGCTGATAGTATCGATCAAGTTAATGAATTAATCGATCATATACGGGATTTTATCGATTAAATAGAGGATTTTATCCATCACTTTAAGGATAATATCCATCACTTTGAGAATTTCACCATGAGGATCTCAATAAAACTAAAAAGCCAGGCGTCCGCCTGGCTTAGATTACTTTCTTAGTGTTTCATCGTCTTTTTATTTTTCACTCCAAAAAACCACCAGTTCCAGTCACCTAGAAGTTTCATCAGGGCAGGAACGAGTATCAGCCTTACGATGGTGGCATCAATAAAAATCGCAATGGCGATGCCGACTCCGAGCTGTTTGACCGGCATTACCCCCGTAAAAGCAAAGGCCCCAGTAACAACAATCATAATCGCGGCGGCAGAGGTAATGATTTTACTTGTGGAAGTGAGTCCTTCTACTGTTGCCCTGCTGTTATCCCCAGTTTCCAAATAATATTCCTGAATACGTGATATTAAAAAGACTTCATAATCCATTGAGAGGCCAAATACAAGACTGAAAACAAAAACTGGCAGAATCAGTGCAATGTCAGTTGGTTTCATTCCCAAATGGCCCAGCTGGTAAATCCAGACCACAATTCCAAAGGTTGAACCCAGGCTTAATACGTTCATAATGATTGCCTTTATTGGAATTAAAATGGAACGGAAAGCAATCGTTAAGATAACAAGAGTCGATACTAAAATTAAAATTAAGCCGTAAGGAGCTTTTTGATAGATTTCATCAAATATTTCCTGTTCAAATTTAATTTGTCCTCCAAAGTGTGCGTTCACGCCTAAGTCTTTATCTGACCAATCCCGGATCCAGGAACGTGCTTTTGAGGAATGCTGGCCTGTTTTTAGGTAAACATTTATAAGCATTTTATTATCTTTTACAAAAGTATTCATAACAGGCGCCAATTGCTGACGGCCCTGATTAGAAGACAGTATTTGTGATAACTGTTCAGGATCATTGATGCCTGAAACAGAATAAGGAGATTCCACAGCAGAAACCAGCGAATCTTTCTGAAGCTTGTTTATAGCCTTTTTTGTTTTTAGCAGATTTCCTTTATCGGTGATTTTGCCTTTTGTCTCTAAAATGATTTCAACTTTTTTCTCATCCCGCTTATCCTTTGGAACAAATTCCTCTCTGAACGTTTCAATAGCAACCCTCGAAGGATACCCTGGAGGCAAAGAATCAGTGCCTGGAATAGCAAGGACCATATTTTTTATTGGTGTAAGCCCGGATAAAAGAATAAAAAGTGCACCGATGATCATAAGAACCGGCTTTTTCATAACAAAGTGTGCAAAGCGATACCAGACGGTTGATTTTTTATCTTTTAATCGAAGAAGGCTTAGTTTATTAATTCTGTTGCCAAGAAGCGATAGGAGGGCGGGCAGAAACGTAATGGCTGAAAGGGCTGAGACAAAGACAACGACCATTCCTCCAAGTGCTACGTTTTGAAAAATATCGATTTTTATAAAAAGCAGACCCGCAAGCCCAATAAAAACACACATACCCGAAAAAATAATAGATCTTCCCGCAGTAGCAACAGTTATTTTAACCGCGTCAGCCACCGTTCCCTTAGTGAGCTCTTCTTTGTAACGATTTATAAAAAGAAGAGCAAAGTCTATGCTCAATGCAAGGCCAATCATGGGTATAATATTTAAAATAAAGATCGATAAATCTGCTGTGTAGCTGAAAAAGTAAACAATCCCCATTGTAGTCATGATGGAAACGATCCCAATGACAATTGGAATTCCTGCCGCAACAAGGCTTCCAAAGGCCAGTAAAAGCACTACTAAGGCGATAGGCAGGCCTATCATTTCTGCTTTGGCCAAATCCTTCTGGCTGGCTTCGTTTAAGTCCTTCACTATAATTGGTTCACCCGTCATTGTTACCTTCAAACCTTTGCCGTTGGTTAACCTTTTATCCAAAGACTTTATCTCTTTACCAAGGCTGCCGGCATCTTTTGAAAAATTGATGAGACCATATGCATAATTGTTCTTCATCATTCCTTCTCGGCCAAGGGGACTTATTATACTTTCAGCTTGATCAAACCCTTCCAGTCTTTGAAAGGTTTTTTCGATATAATTCCGCCATTGCTTATCTGAAACTGTTTTATCCCTTTCAAAAACAAGAATAATGGAGGACTTCGGATTGTTGAAATCCTTTTCAAGGATTTCCCTTGTCTCTTTATATGCTCCTTTATATTCAAATCCATTTCCGCTCAGTACGGACGGCAGCTTAAGGGCAAAAATTCCAAAACTAATGATAATCAGCAGCCAGAAAATTAGCACCACAGTTCTGTATTTGTGAATAACCTCGCCCAATCGGTTCACTAACTAGCCTCCTGTTCTCTCCGAAATTATGTTCAAGACTTTTATTACAAATGTAAAAATAAATGGTTTCAGTGATTTTTTTTGCTAAAATAAAAATAAAATTAAAATAACGGGTGATGCAATTGGAACGGGATAAACTTAGCAAGGTAATTGAAGCTGCCAAGCTATACTATTTATTAGACTACAATCAGAATGAAATTGCCAAGATGTTAGGCGTTTCTCGCCCGACAGTTTCCCGTTTTCTTCAAATGGCCAAAAGCGAAGGGATTGTCCAAATCAGTATTATGGATCCTACTGAAGATACTGCAAAGCTCGGACGCCTTTTAGAGGAAAAGTTCGGACTGAAAAAAGCGGTAGTGGCATCGATTCCCCAATACGAAGATCATATCATAAAGAATTACCTTGGCGAAAAGGCTGCGGTCTATCTTAACGAAATCGTCAAGGATGGCGATATTATCGGAGTAACCTGGGGCACTACCCTTTACCATGTTGCCATTGAATTGAAACAAAAATTCATAAAGGATGTAAAAGTTGTCCAATTAAAAGGCGGAGTCAGCCACGCAGAAACAAATACATATGCTTCGGAAATTCTCTATCTTTTCGGAAAAGCATTTAATACATCACCTCACTATTTGCCACTGCCGGCAATTGTTGATCATTCAGTAGTGAAACAGGCGATGGAAGCTGACCGCCATATTCGAAGAATCCTTGACCTTGGCAGGGAATCAAATATCGCGATTTTCACCATTGGCCCAGTAAAGGAGGACTCTCTTTTATTCCAGTTGGGCTATTTTACCGATGAGGACCTTGAATCGCTTTACCCAAATGCTGTAGGTGACATTTGCTCTAGATTCTTTGATAAAAACGGAAATATATGCAATGAGAGCCTGAATGAAAGGACGCTTGGCATTAATCTTGAGGATTTAAAGAAAAAGGAAAAATCCATTCTTGTAGCTGGCGGGCCGAACAAGCTCGAGGGAATTTACGGGGCACTGAAAGGTAATTTTGCAAATGTACTGGTTACAGATCAATTTACTGCACAATTTTTACTTGATAAAAAGGAACAATAGGTCTTTGTGAAGGAACTTTGAACTTTTTACATTTGTTCATAAATCAGGTTACAAATGTTCAATTGTTTGGTATATTTGCTTTGATGACATTTTAATCAATTTGATGACTTTTTATAGATAGAAAGGATGAATAAGAAATGACTGAAAATATTGCGGGTATGATCGACCATACATTATTGAAAGCAAATGCGACTGAAAGTGAAATTGTGCAACTAGCGGAGGAAGCTAAAAAGTATTCTTTTGCCTCTGTGTGTGTTAATCCGACTTGGGTAAAAACAGCAGGTGAGGTTCTCTCGGGAACATCTGTAAAGGTATGTACCGTTATTGGTTTTCCATTAGGAGCTTCTACTTCTGAAACTAAAGCATTTGAAACTGCTAATGCGATCGAAAATGGAGCAACAGAAGTAGATATGGTTATTAATATTGGTGCACTTAAGAGTCAAAATGACCAGCTTGTAGAGCAGGATATCCGTGCGGTAGTTGAGGCAGCAAAAGGAAAGGCATTAACAAAAGTTATTATTGAAACATGCCTTTTAACAGATGAAGAAAAGGTTCATGCATGTGAATTGGCTGTTAAAGCGGGGGCAGACTATGTAAAAACATCCACTGGTTTTTCAACAGGCGGAGCAACAGTGGAAGATATTCGCCTGATGCGCAAAACAGTAGGTCCGGAAATTGGTGTTAAAGCTTCTGGAGGAGTAAGAAGCAGAGAAGACGCCCTGGCCATGATTGAGGCAGGAGCAACCCGTATCGGTGCAAGCTCAGGTATTGCCATTGTAAATGGCGGAACATCTTCTGCTTCCTACTAAAATAAGATTAAATGAGGTCTACGGATGAGAGATATTCTTTTAGCATTAGTTGCGGGCATGATTGTCGGCATTTTGTTTAAATTTTTAAAGCTCCCTTTACCGGCACCGCCTGTGTTTTCAGCAGTAGTGGGAGTTTTTGGTGTTTACTTTGGCGGAGTAGTTTTGGAGTGGGCGTTAAAGGTCTTTCATTCCTAGTAATATCCTATGGGGAGGATGAATGTAATGGATGAAAAAATGCTTATAGAAGAGGCGAAAAAAGCAAGGGAATTTGCTTATGTTCCTTATTCCAATTTCAAGGTTGGCGCGGCTCTGGTATCGAAAGATGGAAAAGTGTATCACGGCTGTAATATAGAAAATGCAGCATATCCCGTTACGAATTGCGGAGAACGTACGGCTATATTCAAGGCCATTTCTGAGGGAGTAACTGAGTTTGAAACACTTGCTGTTGTGGCGGACACTGACCGGCCTGTACCTCCATGCGGAGCCTGCCGCCAGGTTATTGCAGAATTATGTCCTCCAGATATGGAAGTAATCCTAACGAACCTTAAAGGTGACGTACAAAAGGTACTTGTAAAGGAACTGCTCCCTGGAGCATTTTTACCAGCAGACCTTAAATCTTCTTCAAAAGAATAAACTTTAAAAGGGTGCCAATTTGGCGCCCTTTTTCATTAGCTCTCCTTCTGATGCCTCGATACATAAGGGTTTCCCGGGATCCAAAAACGCCATGGATAATCTTTAGCCTCGCCTGAGTTTTCTATCCCGATTCTTTTTCCTTGAGAGATAGCATCAGGAGTGTACCCGTCAGAAATGAAAAGCGGGGGCTCCCAGAAAAGATGTCCATAGTCCTGCATAGTGATACCCAATGCTTTAGTCAGTTTACCGGGTCCGTTCGTTAAATTTTTCATATTGTCAGTGCCGCGTCTTTCTATCATTAGTGGTATGCCATAAACAGGTTCCACAGCCCTGATTAATACAGCCTCTGGTTTACCTATCGTTTCACAAACTACATTGACAAGACAGTGTGTATGCATTAAATACGTATAAATATGTCCGGCTTCGGCAAACATAATTTCCGTTCTTTTAGTTCTCCGGTTCTGGAAGCTGTGTGCAGCCTGATCCATTGGACCTTTATAGGCTTCAGTCTCCACAATGTATCCAGCTGTAATTCCGTCCGGTGTTTCTTTTACCAGTAGGCATCCGAGAAGTGCCTTGGCAAGCTCTACTGTAGGCTGATTGAAAAAATTCTTATCTATTGGTTTGAGATTTAAATGGTCTGTCAAAGTATCCCTCCTTACACTACTAACATAGTGCTTCCCTTTCTATTTTCGTTTTAATCTTTTACCATAGTAGAAGAAGGTTTATGTATATTTAATGAAAGGTTTTGATGAAATGAATAAAAAAATTGGTTTTATAGGATTTGGAAAAATGGCTCAGGCAATATCAAAAGGCATTCTTAAGTCGGAGAGTATATTGCCGGAAAATATTATGGCTAGTGCCAAAACTGAAGTAACTTATCAAAAAATTAACACGGAATACAAGATACAATCTTCACGGGATAATAGAGAAGTGGCCGCTTTTTCGGATATTCTTATCCTGGCAGTAAAACCTGATTTACATTCTGGCATTATTAGTGAAATAAAGGATGAAATAAGAGAAAGCGCAATAATAGTAACCATTGCCGCAGGAATTAGTTTAGATGACCTAACAACCTTTTTTGAAAAAAAAATAAAGGCAGTCAGAACCATGCCAAATACCCCTTCATTTATTGGGGAAGGAATGACTGTGCTTTGTCCAAATGAATGGGTTTCCGATGACGATCTTCAAAGTGTACAGACACTTTTTGAGTGTGTGGGTGAAACTGAAGTATTGGAAGAAAAATTAATGGATGCTGTGCCTGCAATAAGTGGATCTTCTCCTGCTTATGTCTACATGATGATTGAAGCAATGGCAGATGGAGGTGTCCGCCTCGGAATTCCAAGGGATAAAGCATATCGCCTTGCTTCACAGGCTGTATTAGGTGCTGCAAAAATGGTGCTGGAAAGTGGTACACATCCTGGTGAATTAAAAGACAATGTCTGTACTCCAGGAGGGGCAACAATCGAAGCGGTGGCCTCTTTAGAGCAAAATCAGTTTCGGGGAGCAATACTGGATGCAATCGATAGCTGCTTTCAAAAAACTAAAGCTTTAGGCAACTAGTAAAATTAGAAAGTCCCTGATGGGGCTTTTTTTGTTAAGGAAACTATAAAATATTGTCTCGTTTTTCTGCTCAAGTGATCTCAATAGGGCGGTTTAAATGGGTCTTATTCGGACAGGTGAAAGCCCAAAAAACATAGGCGAGGCTGAAAGCGGGTCCCATTCGGACACGGGAAAACCAAAAAAGCAAGGGCGTGTCTGAAAGCCTCATTTGCCCCCTTTTTTCTGGTGAATGATTTTAACAATGTTGTTTAGTAAACCCCTCTTTTTGAAAACCCATAAATTTACATCTAGAATAGAGAGTTATATAGGAGAAAAAGATTGTCACGTTACCGCTTCCATAATACACTTGAGTTTACGAACAAAAGACAGTTTTCGATATAAATTGACGATTTTTTTATAATATGGGGTGCTAGGTAATGGATTTTAACAAATATAAAAATATGCTTTTTAAGAAAGTAAAAGATCAGATTTCTACCTGGTTTGAATCCCCAGACAAGAAGCCGATAAGCAATCGAAGCGTCTATCTGTTTTTACATTCGATTAAAGGAACATCAGGAACCCTGCAACTTGGAGGTCTATTTCAGGTTGCCTCCCGTTTGATGGATCAAATCGAGGAAGACTCTGAAAAGGATTGGCAGCCCAGTGAGCTTTGGGATTTCCTATATGAATTAATAAGCCTTGCATATGAATATGAACATTTTGAAGAAAATAACCTGGAAAATAAATATACCAATAAAGAGAATGCTCCGTTAATTCAAATTATTGATGATGACATCTCTATGCTTATTTTGCTGAAGGATGCACTTGAAGAGCAGGGATGGATGGTTATCACAAGCACCAAACCTGAAAAGGCTATATCTCAATACTACGACTTTCACCCGGATTGTGTGCTCATTGATATTCATCTACCTAATAAGAGTGGTTTTGAAGTAATTGAAATGCTTCAAAAACAAAACGTACGCCAATTTGTACCTATTGTCATGATGAGCATACTTAGTGACAGGGCCACCAGAATGAAAGCATTTAAACTAGGAGCAGACGATTTTGTGGAAAAGCCAATAGACATTGAAGAGCTGTCAGTCAGGCTGGACCGCCATCTGCAGAGAAAGAGAATGTTTGACCAGTCGGCACTAATGGACGATATGACTATGCTCTACAACCGTCAATTTTTTAGGACAGTTTTTGAAAAAAATATGAGCGAGTTAAAAAGAAGTTCAAGCACTTTTAGTATCGCAGTATTAGATCTTGACCATTTTAAAAATATTAATGATACATTCGGCCATTTAGCTGGAGACCGGGTACTGACCTCGTTTGCTCAATTTTTAAAAGAGTATACAAGAAATACAGACAGTGTTTTCCGATATGGCGGCGAAGAATTTGTTATTTTGTTTGAGAGGACTGAAAATCTAAGTGCTGTTGAGATTGTGGACAGAATTTTAGAAAAGTTTTCCGATAAGACTTTTGATGAAAAAGGACAGGAGTTCCATGTGACTTTTTCCGCTGGGGTCTTTGCAGTAGATTCGGATTCCATCACCTTAGAGACAGCTTTTCAGGCCGCAGACCAGGCGTTATATAAAGCAAAAGAAAAAGGAAGGGCAAGAGTTGAAAGCGCCAGCCAATTCCATATTAATTTCCTCAAAAAGCCTTTATATATATCGGTCATTGATGATGACTCTATAATCCGAACCATGCTAAGAAAAATACTTGAGTCCATGGATTTCCAGTATTATGAATTGGATATAAAGGTTTTTGAGGACGGCCTCTCTTTCTTTGAAACAAAACGTCTTGAAGAAAAGGGAGAACATTTCTTGATATTGGATGGAATTATGCCGGTAATGGACGGAATAGAGGTTTTGGATAAAGTTAAAAAGTCCAAACAGAATTCCCACGTGCTGATGCTCACGGGAAGGAAGGGCGATTATGATATCGCAAGAGCGCTTAAACTGGGTGCGGATGATTATTTAACAAAGCCCTTTAGCATTACAGAACTGCAGGCAAGAATTCAGCGCCTGATTCAAAGGATGGAATAGTTTATGCTAACCAGTGAATTGTACGGTTTGTCGCTTGCTGCTGCAGGAATTTTATCTATTCTTTTTATCCTGCTTTTTTATTTATTGGTTCGAAAAGCCTTTTCAATTAGGCAGAGGAATCAGATAGAAATAGAAAAAAAACAGTATGAGGAACCTATATTTACTTTTTTGGATGATGGGCAGTTAAAAAGGAAATTAACTCCCTCTACTTTTACGCAAAAAAAAGCAGTTGAAGAGCTGCTTGCAAAGTTTGCTGGTTTATTAGAGGGTGAAAAGGAGAAAAAACGCATTTTTGAATTCGCACAAATTCATTTAACGGATTTCTATCGCATCCGATTAAAAAGCAGAAAGTGGAGTGATCGGATGAATGCGTTATTCCATATTGAAGATTTTAGAATCAGGACACTTGAAGGGGATATTATTTCTCTTTTTGAAAAGAAGAAGCTAACAAGAGATGAAGCCATTCATGTCTTAAGGATTCTTGCCGCTTTCCAGTCAAAAGAGATTTACAGTCTGCTCTTAGAACGTTTTAATTCATTATCAACCTATGAATATAGAAACATTTTAACCCGTTTGGACGAGAACCGTTTTGATCAGATTGTATTGGGCTTTCACAAGTGTGGGATTCCACTGCAAAGTGCCATTCTTGATGTAATGGGAACTGAAAGAAAATTAAAATATGTCTCTTTCATTGAAAGTGTGTTTAGGGTGTACTCAGGTGAAATTAAAATCAGAGCCTTAAAAACTCTTGGTGAAATTGGCTATGTGAAAGATATTGATCTTTATTTACCTCTGTGTGAATCTGCATCATGGGAAGAGAGAATGATGGCAGCAAAATTAATTGGAGTTCTCCGGGAACGAAAGGGGATACCCGATTTGAAAGGTCTTTTACATGATTCCAATTGGTGGGTACGTTCTCAGGCGGGACAATCTATAAAAAGCTTTTCGGATGGAGAGCAGGTACTTCAGTCGATACTGGAAACATCTTCAGATACATTTGCACGGGATATGGCATGGGAATGGCTGCACAAAGGAGACTGAAAAATGGCTGACTTGCAATGGATGGATATTGTTACCTATTTCGGATGGTTTATTGCTGTATATATGGTCGTTGTCATTGTCTTTTATTCGATTATTCTCGTTATCTCGTCCTTCCAGCTTCGCAGGGAATACCAGCTGGACAGAACCCGGACATATGAGGATTATACAAATGAAATATATACGAAGCCAGTTTCAATAATTGTTCCCGCCTACAATGAGGAGGCGGGAATTGTTCAAAGTGTAAGATCTCTGCTCAGTATAAATTACCCCGTTTTTGAAATAGTGGTTGTAAATGACGGTTCTAAAGACAACACGGTAAAAAAAGTCATCGAGCAATACGATATGAAAGAAATACAAAAAGTAGTCAGGAGGCAGGTTAATTCCAAACCTATAAAAAAGATTTATCAATCTCAGATTCTGCCGAATCTTTTCCTAATAGATAAAGAGAATGGGGGAAAGGCAGATGCTCTTAATGCTGGTTTGAATTTTTCCCACTATCCTTATTTCTGTTCCCTCGACGGAGATTCCGTACTAGAGAATGATGCATTCTTGAAGGTTATGAAACCTATTATAGACAGCAATGAGGAGGTCATTGCATCCGGGGGAAGTGTAAGGATTGCCAATGGCTGTGACATTCGCAATGGCAATATCGTGAAAATAGGATTATCAGATAGGCCAATCGTTATAATGCAAATCATTGAATATCTCCGTGCATTTTTAATGGGAAGAATCGGTTTAAGCAGGCATAATCTTCTTTTGATTATTTCTGGAGCTTTTGGTGTTTTCTCCAAGCACTGGGTGGTGGAAGCAGGCGGCTATAAGACTGATACAGTTGGTGAAGATATGGAGCTGGTTGTCCGGCTGCACAGCCTTCTAAAGGAAAGAGGACTTAAAAAGAAAATTGTATATGTACCGGATCCAGTATGCTGGACAGAGGTGCCGGAGGATTTCACTTTCTTGCGAAAGCAAAGACGGCGCTGGCACCGCGGATTGTTTGAAAGCTTATGGACACACAGAAAGATGCTGTTTAATCCCAAGTATGGAACAATCGGCTTTATTTCCTTTCCATACTTTTGGATCGTAGAATTTTTCGGTCCCATCGTGGAATTAGCAGGATATCTATTTATCATACTGTGTTTGTTTCTTGGTGGTATCTATATTGAGTTTGCCATTCTCATTTTTCTTCTTTCCTTATTATACGGCTCTCTTTTTTCAATGGCGGCAGTACTTTTGGAGGAATGGAGCCTCACAAAGTATCCCAAGGTGTCTGATATTATAAAGCTATTTCTCTATTCGTTGACTGAAACCTTATGGTATAGACCACTGACTGTCCTGTGGCGGTGCGAAGGAATCTGGCAGATGATAAAAGGCGACAAGAGCTGGGGAGAAATGAAAAGAAAAGGTGTATCACAATGAAAAAAAGAACCTACTTATTTATTTACATTTTTGTACTCATGGCTCTCATAACAAGTCCCTTTTGGCTTTGGCAAATCCAGAATTCCAAAAAGCTGAACGTGCTTATAGTAGACAAGACTGTTCCGGATAAAACGTACCGGGAGCATAAAGGATTAGTTTGGGTCCTTAATAACGGAAAGTATGTTAAGGATGATCAAAAAAGATACCTTATCGATTCTGATTACCGGGGCTTTAAGCCAGAGGAAGGGAAGAAATACAAGACTACTGGACTTCCGAAGAATCTAAATAAATATGATGTTATTTATCTTACCGACCAATATGGAGTGTACAGGAATGAATTCCTGGGCCAAAACCAGAAAGGGAGCAGGTCGCAAAGCCTCTATGGCGGCCTTAAAATATCTGAAGTGGAAAAGATTGAAAAGACACTAGTTCAGGTCCCCGGCAAAACCCTGGTAGCTGAATTCAATACTTTTGGAAGCCCGACAAAAGAAAATGTAAGAACAAAGATTTCCAGCCTGCTGAATTTAGACTGGAGTGGCTGGATTGGCCGATATTTTACGAATCTTAATGGTCCGGAGGTTCCTGTTTGGGTTAAAGATAATTACCAAAAACAAAAGAAGTGGAATTTTTCCGGAGGCGGCTTTGTTTTTGTAAATCAGAATGATTTTGTCGTAGTAATAGATGAAAAGGAACTAACGGATGAGGGAGCGCTTTTTAGTCTGACTAAAGCAGGGGAAAAGCGATTTAATCAGGAGATAAAGGTTAATTACGAGTACTGGTTTGATATTAATGAAGCCAGGGATAAGGATGGAATTCTCGCAAAATATCAGCTTCCGGTTACCTCCAAAGGAAAAGAAGCCTTGGACAAATACGGGATTCCTTCTCATTTTCCTGCCATCATTTCCAATTCAAATGTAAAATACACCTCTTATTATTTTGCAGGTGACTTTGCTGATGAAGCAGAAGTACCTGGGATTTATCAGACGAAAGGCTTGGATGTATGGAAAAAGCATTTTGCAGCAGGTGATTCTTTTTACTGGAAGTCATACGTACCAATGATGAAGGAATTGCTGGCGAATGGTCTGCATCGTAAGGTGAATCAGGAAAAAGTTGAGGTAACAGAGGACTCAGGTATCAAAATAAACAGCCGTACAGGGAAGGAATATATTCAAATTCAAAAGGATGGCAAATGGAAGAATTTTTTAATAAAGGGCGTTAATATTGGGATGGGAAAACCGGGATACTTTCCTGGTGAAACAGCTATTTCGAAAGATGAGTACCTTCGCTGGTTCCAGCAAATTGGCCGGATGAATGCCAATGCTATTAGGATTTATACACTTCACCCGCCAGCATTTTATGAAGCCTTCTATGAATATAACCAAACGGCAAAGAATCCGATTTTCCTCTTTCATGGTTCATGGGTTAACGAAGAAGGGCTTGTGAAATCGCAAAATGCATTTGCCAAGGAAAATGTTGAAGATTCACGGACAGAAATTAAACATATGATTGATATCATTCACGGGAACGCCAAGATTGAACCTCGTCCAGGACATGCCTCAGGGACTTACAAATACGATATTTCAAAATATGTCCTTGGTTTTATTGTTGGTATCGAGTGGGATCCGCAGATGGTATCATCAACAAACACTGCCAACAAACAAATAGGCCAATATAATGGCCAATTTTTTAAAACGGAAAAAGCATCTCCTTTTGAGAGCTGGCTTGCCCAAACTATGGATTATGCGGCAAAGTATGAAAGTGAAAATTACCATTGGCAGCATTCAATGAGTTTTACAAATTGGGTAACAACCGATTTGTTGAAACATCCGGAAGAACCGTTGGCAAATGAGGATATGGTGTCAGTAAATCCAAATCATATTTCAGCAACGAAGGATTTCCATTCCGGATTATTTGCTTCTTACCATATTTATCCGTATTATCCTGACTTTTTAAATCTTGATAAATCATATGCAGAATATGTAGGTTCAAATGGGGAAAAGAGTGCATACGCAGGATATCTTCATGATTTGAGGCAAAGTCATAATATGCCTGTGCTTGTTGCTGAATATGGGGTTCCAGGTTCCCGTGGTCTTACGCACAGAAACCAATTCGGATTTAACCAAGGCTTCCATTCCGAAAAAGAACAGGGAGAAATTGATAAAAAGCTTTATCAGTCAATCGTATCTGAAGGTTATGCAGGGGGCATGGTATTTACCTGGCAGGACGAATGGTTTAAGAGGACATGGAACACCATGGACATCGATAATCCGGACAGGAGGCCATACTGGACGAATCAGCAAACGAATGAGCAGCACTTTGGGCTATTGGGATTTGAGCCGGGAAGAAAGGATAAAGCCATTTTGGTTGATGGGGAGGCAGGTGACTGGGAGCAGGCTGGAGCCAAAGTTATTTATCAGTCGAAACGTAAAAATGATAGTTTGAAAAAGGTCAGTGTATTATCAGACCCAGGTTATTTATACTTTCTGCTAACCTATAATTCACCTGTCCGGTACCCAGAGGATGAAACAGATATTCTGCTGGATACGAAGACAAATCAGGGCCAAACGAGCATTCCCTTAAAGAATGGGACAAAACTTAAAACAGACTTCGGAGCAGATTATGTAATTAAGTTAAACGGCCCTAAAGAGTCGAGGGTATTAGTGGATAGCTACTACGATAGTTTCTATTATCAATACGGGCAACTTCTAAAGATGATTCCTTTAAAACCGTACGCCGGACAAAAAAACAATGGGATTTTCCATCCTATTAGGCTTGCCTTAAATAAACAAATAAAGATACCGAGTACTGGAAAGATCATTCCTTTCGAGGATTATGAAACAGGTGTCTTAAAATATGGTGATGCTAATCCGCTTCATAAAGATTTTAATTCCTTAACCGATATAAGCATTAGTAAGGATAAAAAGACGGTTGAAGGCAGGATTCCATGGCAGCTGCTAAACGTAAAAGACCCTAGCTTAAAAGAAGTAATGGGCGATTTATGGACTAGCGGGCTAAAAGGTACAGAGACCATTAAAGGTATAAGGATTGCCGTGGCCGAGACAAAGAATGGCAAGGTACAGATGTCCTTTCCTTCTTTAAAAAATAACCTCCTTTTACAAGAGGGTACCTATTTGTATTCATGGGATGAATGGAATGAGCCGTCTTATTATGAACGCCTAAAAAAATCATATGATGTTATGGCGAAAACATATAAAACAAGCAGAATCGGGGAAGGCGCTAAATGAAGAGGATTTTATTGGCAGAGGACGAGGAAATATTAAGAATGCTGGTTACAGACACACTTGAAGATGAGGAATACGAAGTCGATGAGGCAGAGGATGGCCAGCAGGCTCTCGAACTGGCCAGCAAGAATGATTATGACTTAATCGTTCTTGATTATATGATGCCCATGCTGACCGGTCTTGAGGTAATCGAAGCTATAAGAAACAAGTTAAATAATAAGAGTGTCAAAATCTTAATGCTTTCCGCTAAAAGTCAGAGTTATGAACAAGAAAAGATAATTCAGGCCGGGGCTGATTATTTTATGGCAAAGCCGTTCAGCCCCCTTCAGCTATTGGAGAAGGTTAAGGGAATAGTAAATGAATATTAATATGAAAATTAAAAACAGTTTATCGCGGCAGTTTATCTTTTTAATGGGGACTTTCATCCTTGCGTTTACTATTGGTGCTGCAGTGTTATTAGCTTTACTTTTTTTCCTTAACAACAGCTTTTCCGAACAACGAATAGAGTTAAAAGAAAAGGAACGGGTAGTACAGGCAATAGATAAAGATTTTAATAAAGCCTTTTTTGATGCCAGGGGGTATTTAGCTCTTGGCAATAAAAAATTAAAAACAAGCGCATTAGCCCAGGATGAAAAGATTAGGATACTAAGTAACAAGCTTGATAAGCTTGATTCATCTGAGGAAACCGGAAAGCTTATTAGTGATATAGATTCTTTCCGTCATTACTATTTCGATCAGACCTTGCCTGAAGCATTCGGTAATTATGAAAATGGTAAAATGGATCTTGTTATAGAAACAGCAAATACACAGGCAACATCCAGAGTTAACCAATTTCAGGATTTATTAAACAATTATATAAACGATCTAGAAACAAAGTTAGAGCAGAACTTTAAGCATTTGGCAGAAATGCAAACCTATATCCAAATTGGCTTTATTGTATTTATTTTAGGTATTCTTCTTTTGCTTCTGAGAATCGTTAGGCTGATGCTGAGAAATGTTGGACAGCCACTCTCCATGCTAACAAAAGCTGCATATGACATTGCAGAAGGGCAGATTTCTTCTCCTATTATTGGATCAGACCGCAAGGATGAGATTGGGCTCTTGTCTAATGCATTCCGGACCATGGCGCTTAGGGTTCAAGAAAAAGAGGAGGATCTGATGGCTCATAATGAAGAATTAATGGCACAGCAGGATGAACTCCAGGCCCAGCAATATGAATTGGAAACAGCACTTGAAATACGAAAGCAAAATGAGGAAAAGCTAAGGAACAGAAATCAGCTGACGAATTTAATCTCCAACTCACTTGATAAGCAAGTTGTTTTAGATAGTATTGTCCACACGATGTGTAAAATCATCGGTGCTGATAGAGGAATTATTGCTCTTTATAAGGATAAATCCAGTGCATCTCATGGCATCTCAAAAAAGGGTGAGGTGCAGTTTTTAAGCCATATGGAATCAGGCTTATATGAAAGATTAACTTTTGAAAAAAAGCCTTTTGCTATTAGAAGAGAACTTGATTCAACCGAAAAGGGATTTCATGATGGTAATTTATATGGACATGATTTGTATCTGCCCATTTTTTCATCTGACGCACATATTTCAGCGGTAATGGTGTTTACCCGCTATGGTTCACCATTCCAGGAATCCGATTTAGGAGAGTATATGGCTTTGGCCAAAAGTATCGGTATCTCTCTAGATAAGATTTCGCTATTTGAGAGATCAGAAGAAGAGAGAAAAAGAAATCAGGACATCCTGGACACTGTAAAGGAAGGGATACAGCTCGTTGCTATTGACGGAAGGATCCTCCAAGTAAATGATCAATTCTGTGAAATATTTAATGAAGCTAAATTCCCTCTGGTTGGAAAATCTTTTGATGTCTGGAGTAAGGAATTCGCAGAATTCGTGGAGGATGAAGATTTCTCTGACTTTCTTAAAGAAACTGTACAGTTCAAGGACCCAGCACTAAAGGTAGAAAAAGCTTTCATCTATAGATTAAAGTCCAATAGCCGAATTATAAAAGTTTATAGTGAGGATTTATACAGGGGCAATGAAAAGCTGGGTACTGTTTTCGTTCATAGGGATATTACAAAAGAATATGAAGTGGACCAGATTAAGTCGGAATTTGTTAGTACTGTAAGCCATGAGCTTCGTACTCCATTGGCTAGCATTCTTGGTTTTACCGAATTAATGCTTAATCGGGAGCTGAAACCGGAACGGCAAAAGAAATATCTTGCTACGATTCTTAGCGAAGCTGTACGCCTAACCTCGCTTATTAATGACTTTCTTGATGTTCAAAGAATGGAAGCAGGGAAGCAGGCTTATGATAAGAAATATATTGAGCTTCTTCCTATCCTTAAAACAGTTATTGAGCTCCAAAAGGTTAATACTGCAAAGCATGAGATTATTCTTGATTCCTGTCCCGAAAACCCAATGATCTTGGGTGACAAGGCTAAGGTCGAACAGATATTCACAAATTTAATCAGCAATGCGATAAAATATTCGCCGGAGGGCGGGCCGATAAAGATCCAGGTATACCACTCAGGCAGCTGTTTAAATGTTGATGTTGCAGACAAAGGGCTCGGTATCCCAAAAGATGCAATGGATAAGCTATTTACAAAGTTTTATCGAGTTGATAATACGGACCAAAAACGAATTGGTGGAACGGGACTTGGACTTGCGATTGTCCAGGAAATTATGAAAGCCCACGATGCTTCTATAACAGTGGAATCGGAATATGGGAAAGGCAGTACATTTACTGCAAGTTTTCCTGCCGTTGAAAGTACAGCAGATCATCACGAACATGATAAGACGGCTAATTCCGGAAGCGGTTATAGCATAATGGTTGTAGAGGATGATATAAGTCTTGTTCGGCTTATTAGGCAGGAGTTAAAGGACAGCGGCTTTAATGTAATTACTTTTAAGAAGGCAAAGGAAGCATTAGAGTATCTAAACATAAATACGCCAGATGCAATCGTCCTTGATATCCTCCTTGAAGATGCAGAAACCGATGGCTGGGAGTTTATGAAAAACGTAAAGAAGAAAGGGAACCTTGCACAAATCCCGATTATTGTATCAACCGCACTGGAAGAAAAAGAAAAGGGATTTTCGCTTGGGGCAATGGACTACTTAATAAAGCCATACAAACCAAGCCAGTTATCCCGTACGATAATGCAAACTTTGCTTAAAATAGGCAAGGTTGGCCAAATACTTGTACCTGAGAGAGAAGACTCACGAACTTAAAAGTTTATCATAACGCAAACCATTAAAGCTTCCCATAAGGGGAGCTTTTTTCATTTGAATCGGGAAGATTTAAAAATCATTTTTTACAAATTTATGAAAATAGAAAAAGATGAAATAAGAACATTTTGTGAAAAGCCATATAAAAAGGAAGCAATATTTTTATAAGGAATATAGTGTTATGCAGATATTCCGCATTAGAAGCCGTTTTAAGGTAGGGTAATGACATGATAGGATGATCCGGTGCAGCATATAATAATACAAGCTACCAAGGAATACAAAGGGGCGGAAAACATGAATTTAAACAAAGAATACAGAGTTGAGAAGGATTTTTTAGGAGAAAAAAGAGTGCCTGCACATGCCTATTATGGAGTTCAAACCTTAAGGGCAGTTGAAAATTTCCCCATTACGGGATACCGAATTGAATCAAGCTTAATAAGAGCAATGGCCATGGTGAAAAAATCTGCTGCGATAGCTAACAATGAAATTGGCCAGCTTAACGAGAAAATTGCAACCGCTATCATATCAGCGGCAGATGAAATAATTGACGGAAAATGGCATGAACAATTTATTGTGGACCCCATCCAGGGCGGGGCAGGAACATCGATTAATATGAATACAAATGAAGTAATTGCAAATAGAGCCCTTGAAATAATAGCCGAGAAACTCGGTAATTATAAAGTTATTAGTCCCAATACCCATGTTAACATGGCTCAATCGACAAATGATGCTTTTCCGACAGCCATCCATATCTCTGTTTTATCGAGTATGGAAGGTTTACTCGAAGCCATGAAACAGCTATACGCAGCATTTGAACAAAAAGCTATTGAATTTAATGATGTCATTAAAATGGGCAGAACCCATTTGCAGGATGCGGTGCCTATCAGGCTGGGACAGGAGTTTGAAGCATATGCGAGGGTTTTGAACAGGGATTTAGAACGTATAGGCAATTCCCGTCAGCATCTGTATGAGGTAAATATGGGTGCTACAGCGGTCGGCACCGGATTAAATGCTGAACCCCTGTATATTGAGAGGGTAGTACACCACCTTGCTGAAACAAGTGGTTTCCCTCTGAAGAAAGCAGAACACTTGGTGGATGCAACGCAGAATACGGATAGCTATCTTGAAGTATCTGCGGCCTTAAAGGTATGCATGATGAATATGTCCAAAGTGGCTAATGATTTAAGGATGATGGCCTCTGGACCGCGGGCAGGTCTTGGTGAGATTCAGCTGCCGGAACGCCAGCCGGGTTCTTCAATCATGCCGGGAAAAGTAAATCCCGTAATGGCAGAAGTGCTGAATCAAGTTGCGTTCCAGGTGATCGGCAATGATCATACCATTTGCCTGGCAGCAGAAGCAGGGCAGTTTGAATTAAACGTTATGGAACCTGTCCTGGTTTTCAATCTGCTTCAATCCATTAAGATAATGACTAATGTCTTTACCGTATTCCGTCAGTATTGTCTTGAAGGTATTACAGCCAATAGGGAAAGAATGGAAGACTATGTCAACAACAGTGTTGGAATTATAACAGCCATCAATCCGCATGTTGGCTATGAAACGGCAGCTGCGATTGCAAAAGAGGCAATTGTAACAGGGAAATCAGTAAGAGATCTCTGCCTCGAAAAAGGGGTTTTAACGGAAGAAGAACTGGATATTATCCTGCATCCATATGAAATGACTGACCCTGGTATAGCGGGCAAAGAGCTTATAAAAAATAAGGATGTGCTGAATATCCTAGCTGATTAGTCCTGGTTCGGAAAAACTTAAAGAGGAGGCTGCGCTTGAGCATCCTCCTTTTTTACAAGAAAAGTATAAAGTTTTACCTTTTAAATGGTCTATCCCCAGCGCTACGCGAGTTCTATCTTAGAAAAGCTTCCTTAAATATCTTGCATCCAGTATGACTGCAGACGATACATTGTGCATCTAGTGTCATCCCACTTCTCCCTACGATAAGCCATCACCGAACTTTTAAAGTGCTCGTGAGCCAAGCATAATCAAAGGATCTAATGTTCAGCTCGTCGCAAAGCTGCATGTTGAATATCCAAAAGAGGATGAACTGGAAGTTTACTAAGCTGCTACGCTGATAGGGCGATTGCACTTTTATTATTTATTTAGACTTGTGAATATCGGCGTTAAAAACCGGTTCGTGCGTATTTGGAAGGTGCCAGAAAGTCTCTATCTCAATTTTTTTGGCATCCAAAAGGCATTTAAACTCTTCCATAAAAACACCCCGCCCAGGATCGCAGGATGGACTGCTTTGTATACCGACAGTGCCCATTATTTGATAGCCATTTTGCTGGTAGTTTAATAATTGGTCAATTATAGGCTCCAGTATTTTTCCGCAGTGGTCCCTGTATGATTCATTATCATATTCCTCATAAGTCATGGGCGGGCGTTCAAGACCTAGGAAAGTAAATTCAGGACATGGAAGCTGGACAATTCCATATCCATTTTTTAGAGCCCATTCCATGACGGAAGGAATGGCACCAAGAGCCCGGGCTTCCTCTTCAATAACTGTATTTTGATTAATAATGCAATGAGAAACAAGAAGAATCTTTTTACTACGCTGCATAGTCTGATCCCTTTTTATTATAAGTCTTTTGAATGGAAGGCACCCTGCTGATTAAAAACATAACCAGAAGGCAGGTAAGAATTTTATCAACAAAGTTTCCTGTAATTCTGGATATAAAGGTGGAGGCAAAAATATCGTGGCCAGCAGCTCTTGCCCATAATACTACCAAGTCCATACCGCTGCCGTTTAAACCTCCAAATAAAGCAACTGCTATCGGCGTGCCAATTAATGGTGCGATAATCGATAACATTAAACCTGTTGAAAGGGCAACGTACCATTTGGCAAAATTAAATTTCCTTGCCATAAACCCAGTAACAAGTGCAATGGTTATATTTACGAGTCCAAAAAATACTGCCGAAGGTTCTGTTGTTGTGCCTAAAACCACGTTTGTCAAAAGACCCGTAATTGCACCCCACCAAGGCCCAAATACGACAGAAACTAAAACAGTGCCAATAGTGTCTAAAAATAAAAGTGGAATTTTCATCATTGAAACCAATGTTCCTAATACCACATTAAGAGTAATACCCAAAGCAGAAAAAACCAAAATAAATGTTTTACGATTCCCCATTAAATCCTCTCCTCAAAATCTAATTGTTTGTCTAACTTTTACATCTATATTTTGGATATTAAAGAAAAATTTCACATATTTGACCAATTTGCATTTTTAATTTTTTAGCATTAAAAATTTGAGGTATTTTCTGTGTGAAAAAAAAGCACGCTGGCTATTAAAAACCAAGCGTGCTTATTCTGTCTTACATAGATAAGTGGCTGTCTGAGCTTTGAGCCATTCTTTGTTTCTTCGATTTTCTAAAATGAAGAAGTTCATAAACGACTGGAATAACGACCAAAGTTAAAAGAGTAGCTGCACTTAGTCCGCCGATAACAACGATTGCAAGGCTTTGTGAAACGAGGTTTCCAGTTTCGGCCTTTTTAAATAGAAGCGGAAGCATAGCGAAAATGGTTGCTACAGCTGTCATAAGGATTGGCCTCATCCGGATAGAGGCAGCTTCCACTATTGCATCACGCATGATCATCTTTTCTTCATTTTGCTTAATACGGTCTAATAGAACAATAGCATTTGTAACGACTACACCAATGAGCATCAGGGCTCCTAGCAATCCAGTAATATCCACTGCAATTCGGCTGATAAGGAGAGCGAAAATGGCTCCAATGGCCGCCAGTGGCAGAGAGAAAAGAATTGCAATTGGGGCACGGATTGTTTTAAAGGTAATGACCATTATTAAAAATACCAGTCCAATAGATATAGCCATTGTTGTAAATAGGTCATTAAAGTCATCCGCCTGCTGCTGGCTGGCGCCGCCTACAAAAACATTTACTCCGCTCGGTAGTTTCATCCCCTTAACATCTTTTTTATTTCCAAAAATTCGTTTATTCATTTCTTCGGTGACCTGGGATAATTTATCAGCCTTGACCGTGGCTGTTATTTGGATGTAGGTGTCACCATCTTTATGGAATGAACTAGCTGGTTTTTCTTCTTTGTTTAAGGCAGCAACAGAAGAAACAGGTACCATCCCGGATTGAGTCATTACCGGAATCTTGCCGAGATCATCTGGACTTTTTGGATCTAGAACAGGGTCAAGTAAAACCGTGGTCCTTTGTCCATCTAATTCGACCGTACCAATCGGCGTCCTGTTTAACATTACTCCTACCTGCTGAGCGATCTGCTGGGTATTTCCCTTGGATAAATCCACATCAAGAGAATAAACTGTCTTTTTTGACTCTTCATTTGAAGAGATTTTTTCTATTCCTTTTATGTTTCTAATTTTATCTTCTACAGACTTTGCCGTTTTTTCAATGCTGGTAAGTTCCTCACCCATTACATCAATTTTTACCTGAGGGGAACCACCACCCATCATAGAGGAGGCAGCAGCAGTAAGTGTTGCCCCAGGATACTCATCCTTTTGGGAATCTATCTTTTTAATAACTTTATCCGTGTCGTTCTTATCTTTCAGAATGATATTTAAGCTGGCTGCGGTAGGAGAACCTACGTCACCAAATTTGGCTGCATCTTCACTTATTCCAAGAGTAGTAAATTCATTTTTGACCTCATTAAGGCCAGTAATGAATTTTTCCAGCTCAAGAGTATTCTCCTTCACTTTTTCAGCAGGAGTATCACTTGGGTAATTTAAAACTACCTGAATAAAATCAGCTGATGAATTGTCTGTTGCTCCTTTTGGCATTGAAAAATAAGTTCCTATAGATCCCGCAAATAACAAAAAGGATACCAAAATAACAACCCATTTATGGTTAAGCGACCATGTTAAAAATCTTGTAAACTTGACAGAAGGCTTGTGCTCCCGCAGTTTAGCATTCTTTAAGAGGGCAGAACTCATGAGAGGAACAACTGTTAAAGCTACTACTAAAGACGCAAGAAGTGAATAAGTTACCGTTAAAGCAAATGGAAGCACGAAGTCCTGTAAACCGCCGTTAACAAGTCCAATCGGCAGAAATACTGCAACAGTAGTTAATGTTGAAGCAGTTATCGCACTCGATACTTCTTTGGTAGCATCTATTACTAGCTGTACGGAAAACTTCTCATTTTGCATTTTTCTAAAGATATTCTCAATAACTACAATACTGTCATCTACTAGCCGGCCTACAGCCACTGCAACTCCGCCAAGGGTCAGGATATTTAAGGTTACACCTGATTTAGACAGAAGGAATAGAGTAAAGGCCAATGAAAGTGGTATGGATACAATTGTAATAAAAGTAGAGCGAATGTTGCGCAGAAAAACCATAATAACGATGGTTGCAAAAAGAGCGCCTATAAGAACCTCTTTCATCATGGAGTTAACAGAAGTTTTTACCATTTCTGCTGTAGCAATAAGTATTTTTGATTCTGCCTGATCATACTGTTTGTTTAATTCTTTAATCTTCTTGTTAAGATCTTTACTTACAGAAACCGCATTTGAGTTGCTGTCTTTTACGACGATAAGCAGCAAGGAATCATTTCCGTCAACTCGGGTCATCATTCCTTCAGGCTTCTTTACAGTTACCGAAGCCACATCCTTTAAAGAAATACCAGGAGCAACAGGCAGGCTTTCTATTTTTGAAACGCTGTTAATATTCCCAACAACACTAATATTGCTGGCTTTTCCATCGATATTCTTTTCTCCAATTGCAACGGAAACATTTTGTCCCTGAAGAACGCTCATTAATGATTGCAGAGAAACTTTTTTTTGTGCTAAAAGTGCATTGTCAACTTTGACTGAGACAAAGGATTCTGAGCTGCCGTAAGTTTGAATGGCTGAAACACCTTTAATGCTCTTAAGCGGGTCGATAATTTTTTGCTTCGCAAATTTAAGATTTTCAGTGGTAAGGCCATCCTTGAAGTTTACAGCCACATCAGCAATTGGAATCATGGATGTATTCCGCTGGACAATAGTAGGCTTCATAATATTTGGAGGGAGCTGGAGGCTGTTAACTGCTTCGGCTACATCTTGTTTTGCCTGTTTCATATCGGTCTTAGAATCAAAATTAATATCGATTTTTGCAAAACCGTCCCCAGTTGTTGAAAAAATGTTCTTCTTACCTTTAATGCCAGCCACCGCATTTTCAATCGGTGTTGTAACCTGGCTTTCCATTGTTTTTGCATCTGTTCCCTGTCCCATAGCAACCACCATTACAAGCGGTTCATCTGCTGGCGGCAGGAATTCCATCGGCAGCGTGAAATAGCTTATTAGTCCCATAAGTAAAACTAATACAGACATTAATCCAACAGCTGCCTTATTTTTAAATGCCCATTTCGTGAACAAATACATAGTAAATTTTACCCTCCTATGGTTAATTTATCCTAAATAACTTCAAAATCTTACCATAGAACATATGGAGAATGAAACTGTTTTCTGTAAAATTTCACAATTTATTTTAATTGGTAAGTAAAAAGTTTACCTTTTAAATTGTCTAGCTCCAGCGCCCAGCGAGTTTTCAACCTTGAAAAGCATCTTTGAATATCTTGCATCAAGTATGACCTTTAGGTGATACTTGGTGCAGCTAGTGTCCATCCCGCTTCTCCCTACGATAAGTCAACATCGAACTCAAGTGCTCCTGCGCCACAGCTTTTTCAAAGAAGCTTATGTTCAGCTCGTCGCAAAGCTGCATGTCGCCTTTTCAGAGAAGCCGTTACAGGAAGTTTTTTCAGGTAGTTGCTTCGCTGAACGGGCGCTTGCGCTTTTCTTAATAGGCCTCTTTTTTCCATACAGCTGTGAAGGAGGTCATGACGCCAACACACATAATGGTTATAAAAGAGTAAAAGTATTTTTCGAGTCCCACGACTTCTATTCCACTTGTAATGACTAAGCCATCAATTAAAAAAATGATTACCCCTACATTTACAGAGGTGAGCTTTGTCAGCAGTTGGGCAAGAAGATCAGTGCCTCCCGTACTTGTTTCATACCTCAGCATCAGGCCAATTCCAACTCCCACGAGCAGCCCTCCTATAATCGTGCTTGGCAGAATACCCAGATGGAAACGGCCGTCTAAAAAGGAAAATAAGTCTATAGAAAGCGAGGAAATAATCAATCCGTGCAGGCTGTAGTAAAAATAACGTCTTTCAAATACCCATGCTAAAGCATAGAGTGGGAGACTCAAAATAATAATACTAAGTCCTGTAGGAAGGCCATAAAAATAATGAAGAATCAGTCCAATGCCTATTACCCCGCCATCAAGTAAATGGTGGGGGACTAAAAAACCATTAATTCCAAAGCTTAGAAGGAGACTTCCGGTAAGTACGGCAACCACTTTTTGCAGGATAAGACAACACCTCTACTTGTCCTTTTTTACTACAATATGATAGGTGAGAGGGAATAGAATCAAAAGTTTAATAACGTGGTGAAGGTTAAAGAAAGAATAAAAAAGCTGAACCCTAAGAGTAGGGTTCAGCTTAATTTTAATGCTGTAAAAATGCCAGTTGAAAAAAGAACAAAACGGCAAAAAGATAAACAAGCGGGTGAACTTCCCGCCATTTTCCTTTTACTACTTTCAATAGCGGAAAGGAAATAAATCCAAGAGCTATTCCTGTGGCAATACTTGAAGTCAAAGGCATGCTGAGGATAACTAAAAAGGCTGGAAAGGCCTCGTCTAATTCATCCCATTTTATATGGGCAATGCTTCCCATCATCAAGCTTCCAACGATAATCAAGGCAGGTGCTGTTATGGCAGAAAGCCCTGACACAGCTCCCACGAGTGGTCCGAAGAAGGCCGATAGAATAAACAAGATCGAAACAGTAAGAGTGGTTAAGCCTGTTCTTCCGCCAGCTGCTACACCACTGGAGCTTTCGATATATGCAGATGTTGGGCTTGTTCCGAAAAGGGAGCCAATAGTTGTTGCAATAGAATCGGACAGAAGAGCTGCACGGGCTCTTGGCAATGTTTTTCCTTTCATTAAACCAGCTTGCTGCGCAACGCCAATCATGGTTCCGGTCGTATCAAAGATGGTAACAAGGAGGAAGGAAAAGACAACAGCATAAAGGCTGTGGCTGAATACCTGTCCAAATGCATCCGCAGGGTTGGTAATGATCATCCCTTCCGGCAGATGGGGAAGAGATACAAATCCTTTTTTGAAGGAAAGCTGACCTGTAAAGTAAGCAATTGCTCCAGTAATAATCATCCCGAAAAACATCGCGCCATTTACTCTCAATGACATTAGAATCAGTGTTACTGCCAGACCGGCAATGGCAAGTGCTGCTTGTGGTGCGTGCAGATCACCCAGGCCAACAAGGTTAGTTGGATGTTTTGTAATGATTCCTGTTAGTCTTAAACCGATAAAAGCGATAAATAACCCGATACCGGCAGTAATACCATGCTTTAAATTATCAGGAATTGCTTCAATTAATTTACTTCTAAAGGGGGTAAGGGAAAGAATGATAAAAATCAGCCCCGCTACAAACACAGCGGCAAAAGCAGTTGGATAATCAATATTTCCATGTGTCCCTACTACTGAATAAGCAAAATAAGCGTTTAGACCCATACCCGGTGCAATTGCAATTGGATAGTTTGCAAAAAGTGCCATCCAAAGTGTTCCGGCAACAGTTGCAATAATCGTTGCGGAGAACACTTGCTCAAAAGGAACTCCAGCATCCGATAAAATAACAGGATTAACAATAACAATATAAACCATTGTCAGGAAAGTAGTTATTCCAGCAAGTATCTCGGTTTTTGCATTAGTTTGATTTTCTTTTAGTTTAAACATGATAACACTCCTAAAAACGAACATTAATAATAACAAATTATATAATATTCGTTTTTTCTGCAAAAATCAACAAGAAAAAACAAAAGCTGCATTCCTAAATGCTTAACAAGGTATGTGTTTTTAACCAGAAAGATATGTTTATGATTACCATATTAAAATATTTAAGCCGTTTAAGATCACAAATGGAACCTCAAATTTAATAATGTGATGGGTGTTCAGTGAAGACAACGATTGAAAATCGAATCTATTTTTTGATGAGAGGTATTCATGTTAATATGAAAAGATAAGTTACATTTTTTCCCTCCTTGAAGCTACAGCCAAATACAGGAAGGGAATAGGGGGAGTAATAATAAATGATTAAAGCAGTAATTTTTGATTTTGACGGAACTTTAGTAGATACAGAAAGTGTCTGGTACCAGGTTTATAAGGAAATTCTATTTGAAGAATACAGCTTAGAACTGCCACTCGAACAATTTTCCAAATGCATTGGCACCACGGACGAAGTTCTTTATGAATACATACAAGAGGGGACAGGTAAAAAAGTTGATCGAAATAAGCTGGAGGAAGCGGTTAAGCAGCGGTTTTTTGGTCAAAAAGATATGCTGGAGGTCCGCGAAGGAGTTTTGGAAAAAATAAAGGAAGCCAAAGAGCAAGGACTTAAAATCGCTCTGGCATCAAGCTCGAGCAGGGAATGGGTAGATGGCTTTTTAGAACAATTTAACCTGAAAAGTTATTTTAGCGTGGTTAAAACTAGGGAAGATGTTGAAAAGGTAAAACCGGACCCTTCCTTATATTTGAAAGCATTGGAGGATCTTGGAGTTGAGCCTTTTGAAGCAGTGGCGATAGAGGATTCAGCTAATGGAGTACTAGCGGCAATTTCAGCAGGAATGTATTGTGCAGTTATCCCGAATCAGGTGACCGCGCAGCTCGAATTCCATGAAAAGGCAGTACGTTCTGAACACTTTAGGGATTTGTCCTTTAAATTTGAGGTTTATAATAGGTAACAAAACAAAACGGCAGGATATTTTCCTGCCGTTTGTTCATGATCAAAAGATTAGATTCAAAATATAGTATGCAATCGCTGCAATTGCAGCAGATATAGGAAGTGTAATAATCCAGGTGATCAACATACGCTGAGCTGTATCCCATTTGACACCTTTAATACGGTGAGATGAACCAACACCTAAAATTCCAGAAGAAATTACATGTGTCGTACTTACCGGAAGGTGAACATAGGATGCTCCAAAAATAACCAGCGCGCCTGTTAAATCGGCAGCTACACCGTTAATCGGGCGGATCTTCATAATTTTACCGCCGACAGTTTTAATAATTTTCCAACCGCCAATGCTTGTTCCAAATCCCATTGCAATCGCACAGGAGGCCTGAACCCACAAAGGGATGTCTGCATCCGGTTGAAGATATTTATTAGATATTAAAGCCATAGTAATGATACCCATTGATTTTTGAGCGTCGTTTGTACCATGTGAAAATGATTGCAGTGCAGCAGTTGCTACTTGAACATATCTCATATTTCGATTTGTTTTTGTCAGATGAGAATTCCTAAAAACAACTTTAAAAATGCTGTAAATTATATAGCCAATCGCAAAAGCGAGAAGCGGTGAAACGATAAGAGCCTCAAGGATTTTGATAAATCCGCCGTAGTTCAATGCCTTAAAACCAGCTGAAGCAATGGCAGCCCCGGCTACTGAACCGATAATGGCATGGGATGAACTGCTTGGAATCCCATAGTACCAGGTAAGAAGGTTCCAGAGGACAGCAGAAATCAAGGCTGCGAGAATAACAACAGATCCGTTATGCAAGGTAAAAGGATCAACAATATCTTTTGTAATGGTCTTAGCAACTCCGGTAAATGTCATTGCACCAACAAAATTCATTATCGCTGCCATAAGAATGGCATGGCGTGGTTTCAGAGCTTTAGTAGAAACCGAAGTTGCAATGGCATTAGCCGTATCATGGAAACCGTTAATAAAGTCGAATGCAAGGGCTCCAATAATAATTAAAATGGTAATCATAAATATACTGCTCATTTATTAGGACTCCTTAAGCATTTTTCATGATAATGGTTTCAAGTGTATTTGCTACACTTTGGCAGCTGTCAGCAATATCTTCAAGGGTTTCGTAGATTTCTTTATACTGAATAATGCGAATAGGATCTTTTTCAACTGCGAATAAGTGTTTAATACTCTGCCTTAAGATATTATCGCATTTAGATTCATAATCTTTTGTTTTAATCGCATGTTCCCTGATAGCGAGGAGCTTTTTGCCTGTAAGAAGGCCGATTGCTTTGTCAATTTCATTTACGCTGCCTTCAATAGCTTCTACGAATTGAAGCATGAAGTCATCAGCTTGTGTAATAGAATACATTTCGAAAAGAGCTGCACAGGATTCCAGGCCATCTAGGACATCATCCATGCTGATTGCAAGGTGAAGGATGTCTTCACGCTCAATAGGAGTGATGAACGCATCATTCAGTTCCCTGATTACGTCATGTACGAAAGTATCACCTTTTGTTTCATATTCTTTCATTTTTTCAGAAAAGATTTTCAAGTCGCTTACATTTTTTAATTTATACTCTGTAAAGAAGTTGCTGCTCTCCTTTAAATTAGTTGAAATATTGGTTAACAGCACCATAAACTTATCATTTTTTTTTAAGGCCATTTCTATTACCCCCATTTTTCATCCCAAAATAGTTCACCAAACGAGATAATTTTATTAAAATATTGTCGAAAAGGGAATTGATTAACATCAAATTTACAAAAACTTAACAAAAGAATATTCAGATAAATCATTTTAAAATTAATAATTTTTTACGCTCGACTGGTTTTGGACATCTGAGAAGCGGGAACAAAACCTACACAGTTGGTTTAACCAAAATTTAGAATACAATCCATAAAAATGGATATTTTACGGCTTAGGCCGTTTATAAAAATGGATATTTTACGGCTTAGGCCGTTTATATAAATGGAGCAGCCCGTTTAAGGCTGCTCTTTGTGTGTTTATTTTTACTGTAAATAACTTCGTGATAAGCATCTGTGTACAGCAGCTACTTGCAGCTTTACGACGAGCTGAAGGCTGCCTCTTCGAATATCTGTGACGCTGGAGAAAGAAGAACCGAGCACATTGTTCAGCCCCGACAAGCGCTAGAAGGCCCGACGTGAAAGTCGTTCTTTACTACAACTTTAGGAATGAAGTGGACTCGAGCAGCCAGGAGTTGAAGTTTGGCAGACACCCGATCTGCTGAAAGCGAGTCTCGTGACAGGCAAAAGGCGAATTGTCATGCGATGATCTTCATCGAGCTTTCTATTGTATAACTAAAATCAACAGGCAAATTTAACGAAGTCAATACAAAAGAAAGATTTTGCATAGCACTTTTTTAGCTAAAGATTTTAAAGGATTGCTGGGTTTTAAAACAACATTATTATAGGAAGAAACTTGATTATCTTTAATAAATATTCTTCGTATGACCAGAAGGAAATGGGAGCATAATAAATTTGCGAGTTACTTAAAAACACTTTTATTACCCACTTTCTTTATCTTTGGGTTTAATTAAAATGATTTCGGGTATTTTATAAGTACAAGCAGTTAGCTAATAGCAAGATGGTAAAGCGTCAGCGACACCTAGAATATAGCTACTGTTTGAGACTGCGGCAGTCGTTTATGAACAAGATGGAATTTTAAATAACTATTAAGGAGTGATAAGAATGGGTTTTCTTTGGGCATTAATTATCGGAGGTATCATCGGTTGGTTAGCTGGTATCATTATAGGTAGAGATATTCCAGGCGGTATCATTGGAAACATTATCGCAGGTTTTGTAGGTGCATGGTTAGGTGGATTGCTTCTTGGAGATTGGGGTCCGCATGTAGCTGATTTTGCAATAATTCCAGCTATTATCGGTGCCGTAGTACTTGTATTCCTTCTAAGCTTAATTATGAAAGGCTTCCGCAAGTCTCATGACTAATAAAAAATGCCTCCCTCGGGAGGCATTTTTTTTATCTAATCTTGTACAATACATAAACCTGAACTCTTAAGAAAAACTATGCCACTCGCCAAAAGGGCTTAACGTGTCCCAAGTTTTTCAAATCAATTGGAAAGGATTTTATTTATATATCCTCCAAATTAATCCCTGAAAAGATTGGAGGTTTATCCAGAAAAGGCGCATGACAAACGATTTTTTCTAATGTCAATGGATGAATGAATTCGAGTTTTGCAGCATGGAGTGCCTGTCGGTCAAAGAGAGGCAAGCCTCCATATAGAATATCACCCGCAAGAGGATGTCCGATATGACTGAAGTGGACTCTTATTTGGTGTGTTCTGCCCGTATCAAGCCAGCATTTAATAGCGGTTAGGTTCTTAGATGAATGACCTTTTAACACCTGGTAATGGGTTATGGCATCCTGGCCGATCGCGGAAACACGTCTCCTGACTGGATGATGGCGGTCTCTGCCAATCGGTTCGTTAATGATTCCTTTTTTTTGATGGAGCTGACCCTGAACAAGGGCAAGATAAGTTCTTTTAATTTCCCTTTTTTCAAGCATCATATCCATTAAGGAACCTGCTAAAGAATGCTTTGAAAAAATAATAGCCCCACTTGTATCTCTGTCGAGTCTGTGTATATGCCGGATGTTTCTTATTTCACCCTTTGAAAGCATATAAAAGGCAGCAGCGTTTGCAAGTGTGTCCGTTTCATCAGGTTCGTTGGGATGGGTACTAATAAATGGCGGCTTATTAAAAACAATCAAATGATCATCTTCATATAAAACCGGAACATCCAGGTAGGATGGCTCTGTTTCAAAGGGAACCTCCTCAAAAAGAAGAAGTCCAAGTTTAGTTCCCGCAGAAAGG
Source organism: Neobacillus sp. FW104-15D2 (assembly GCF_058790155.1). Classification (NCBI taxonomy): domain Bacteria; kingdom Bacillati; phylum Bacillota; class Bacilli; order Caryophanales; family Bacillaceae; genus Neobacillus; species Neobacillus sp. FW104-15D2. Next base: position 5,019 of record NZ_JBYTCJ010000024.1, on the reverse strand, counting down.
CTTACATTCCAATTCGCTGGTTTACCGTTTATTAAGGCTTTTTTTTCTGTCCTAAAAGAATGAGTTAATTTTTTGGGGACCTTCCATTTACTGCGAAATATCTCCTCTAATGTAACTCCATTCCAAGATTCAGGAATGGTTACTTCAAACCATTTTCCTAAGCTCCTTGTTTCCAGCATATTCATGTAGATGAGGCCTCCATTTTAAATTATTATTTACCATTGAAACCGAGCTCCACCTACTGTTTTATAAGCCTAAAGTGTGGTTATAATTACCACCGATTTTACAGTTCTGATTATGTTATTCTATGGGTAAGGAGCTTTAATTTTTGAGAGGTTTACAAAGGTGGGTTTTAAGTGAAAATTGTTTTTGCATCTACGCCCAGCCAGGAGGAAGAAATCGACGAGTTGATTCGGTACTTTTACACGAATGTATTTCCAGCTTACTTTTCAGAACAGGAAATTAAGGAATTCGAGCGTTTAAAAGTATTGCATGCTTCAGCCCGGCACTTTGAGCATTTTGGTACATTAAGAGAAGCATTTCGGGTCATGGCATGCCTGCAGACTTTAATTTTTATTTTAGAAGCATCTGTTTACGATGACTTCCATGCAGCTCTCTTTAGTAAAAATGCTGCAGTTTTAAAGGATTATGGACTTTATTTTCCCTTTGAGTATGATCAGTTTGTAAATATCCATGACTTGAAAAGCGATTTATTTGGTATGTATTCAAAACCCGCTAATCAAATGCTTGTGTAGAATTTTAAGTTCTGCTGTTCTTCGAATGGTAGATTTACGTGCTGGGAAAGCCTGCTGCTGCAGGCTTTTTTTCTTTTGTTAGCTCCTGTATCGTACAATGATACGAAGCATAATTGAGGAGTTCAGGTTTGTGCTTTCCGCTCTAATCAATATAGTCAGCTAAAGCATCAATGTAATTTACATTGCCAAAAAGAAACTAAGATAGAATCCTTTTCTAAAACACCTTATTATCTTAAGTGATTTTAATAAAGAACTCAAATACTCCCTCCTGATGTTAATTATTTTTTCCCTTATTGTAAAATTGGAAAAAGAATTAAATTACATATAAAATAAAAGATGAAGCTCATCATGAAAATATTTCATTCTTATGAAGGAAAGAAATGTAAACAGACTTAGATGCAGGAGGAGATTAAATGTCTTGGAAAGATAAGGCGAACAGGTGGATTCAATTTGAAGAATTGGATTCTGAGCTAAAAGCAGAGCTCAGTGAAATTCAAAAAGATGAGAAGCGTTTAGAGGAAGCCTTTTATAAGGACCTTGAATTTGGTACAGGTGGTATGCGCGGTGAAATAGGCGCGGGTACCAATAGAATGAATATTTATACTGTCCGTAAAGCTTCTGCTGGATTGGCTGCTTTTATTGAGACGCAGGGAGCGGAAGCAAAAAATCGCGGGACAGTAATAGCATTTGACTCCCGGCACAAGTCTCCAGAGTTTGCGATGGAAGCAGCTAAAACTTTGGCTTCTCGTGGCATTAAAACGTACGTTTTTGATGAATTGAGACCAACGCCAGAGTTATCTTTTGCTGTTAGATATTTAAACGCATTTTCGGGGATAGTGATTACAGCAAGTCATAATCCTCCTGAGTATAATGGATACAAAGTTTATGGTCCTGATGGAGGCCAGCTTCCACCGGAGAGTGCTGATCAGGTAATTGAAAAGGTTAATGAAATTGAAAATGAATTAATGGTAGAGGTATCGAGCGAAACAGAACTAAGGGAAAAAGGTCTAATCCAAACCATTGGCGAGGAAATTGACACAGCCTATACGGACAAGCTCCTTACAATATCCGAAAATCCAGGACTTTCAGAGGAGACCGATTTACAAGTAGTATTTACTCCTCTTCACGGAACAGCCAATAAGCCTGTCAGAAGGGCACTTGCTGCTCTTGGATATAAAAATGTCCATATTGTAAAAGAACAGGAACTTCCCGATGCTGAGTTTTCAACTGTTAAAAGCCCAAACCCGGAGGAGCACGCTGCATTTGAATTAGCTATCCGTGATGGAAAAGCAACCGGAGCTGATATACTCATTGCCACTGATCCTGATGCGGACCGGCTTGGAGTTGCAGTTAAGAATCCGGAGGGGGAATATGTAGTTTTAACAGGAAACCAAACAGGTGCCTTACTGCTTGATTATATTCTTACTCAAAAAACTGGACAGGGTACACTTCCAGCCAATGGAGTTGTCCTAAAAACAATTGTTACTTCCGAAATCGGAAGGAAAATTGCATCAGCATATAACCTGGAAACAATAGATGTATTAACCGGATTCAAATTTATTGCTGAAAAAATTAAGGAATATGAAAAATCCGGTCAGTACTCCTTCCTTTTTGGATATGAAGAAAGCTATGGCTACCTGATTGGTGACTTTGCCAGAGACAAGGATGCCATCCAGGCGGCATTATTAGCAACTGAGGTTAGTGCCTACTATAAAAAGAAGGGCATGTCCCTTTATGATGGCCTGATGCAAGTTTTTGAAAAGTACGGTTACTATCTGGAGGGCCTTCGTTCCCTAACGTTAAAAGGAAAAGAAGGAGCAGAACAAATCCAAAGAATCCTTGCTTCTTTCCGATCAGAGCCGTTAACAAAACTAGGCAATCTGGAGGTTCATTCTGCTGAGGATTATTTAACTAGTCTTCGTGTAACCGGATTAAATGAAGAAGCCATTGACCTTCCAAAATCAAACGTTCTGAAATATACCTTTAAGGATGGCTCATGGGTTTGCTTAAGGCCTTCAGGAACAGAACCAAAAGTAAAATTCTATTTTGGAATAAACAGTTCCAGCCTTGAGGAAAGCCAGAGAAAACTGAAGGCAATTGAAAAGGATTTTATGGAACTTGTTGACCAAAAAGTGAAAGCATCTGAAGGTAAATAATCAGCTGCACAGCTTAGATAGTCAGAAGTGGAGGACATTGCGAAAGCAGTGGTCTACATGGCCTCAGCACCTAAATATATGCTGATTGATCATCCTTCACCCGCTGGTAAAAATTATCTTATAGCTTAAATACGAAGAGGCTGTCTCCAAGAATGGGGACAGCCTCTATCTTTTTGAGTTTACGAAGCCTTTTGTTTTGTTGAAACTTCTACCTTTGCATTGCCCATAAAGAAAATGGTTATGGCAGCAATTACCACCGGTATAAGAGCAAGCATAAATGTGTGGGTAATCGAGATAGACATGGCGTTAACAATTTTATCTAAAACGAATCCAGGTATTTTTGACCGTTCTCCAGCCTGGAATATTTGTCGGGGATCGCCTATTTTAAAGGAGGCATCTCCGCCACCTGCCATGCCTTTAAATGCTTCCTTTAGCTTATCGGTAAAGATATTGCCTTGGATGGTTCCAAATATGGTAACTCCAAGTGTCATCCCAAAGGAACGAAGAAAAGAGTTAGTCGAATTTGCTGTCCCTCTGAATTGTGGCTCCAAGTTGTGTAGAGAGGCTGTAGGAAGAAGGGAAAAAGAGAAACCTACTCCAAATCCCACAAGTACCATATAAAGGGTAACTAAGGCTCTCGAAGTTTCCGGTGTCATCGTACCAAGGAAATACATTCCGATTATATAGGAAACGATTGATATAAACATTAAGTTACGGTAGGAAGTCTTTGTTAAAAAGATTCCTCCAATAGAACTACCTGCAACAGAGCCAAGCATCATCGGTGTCAAAATAAGCCCTGCATTTTTCGCAGTCCCGCCAAAAACAGCCTGAACAAAAATAGGGATAAACACAGTCATGATAATGAAGGTCGCTCCATATAAAAATGCAAGAAGCTGTGATGCTGCAAATAATCTCCGTTTAAACAGCCAAAGAGGCAGGATTGGTTCCTTCGCCTTAATTTCAGCAAAAAAGAAAGCAATGAAAAATATAAGGAAGCTTCCAAATAAACCAATAATTTGGGCTGAATTCCAGTCATATTCTTTTCCGCCAAGTTCAAGGGCAAACATCAGACTTACAACTGCAATGACTAAGGTTATTGCCCCCAGCCAGTCGATTTTTTGCTTCGAATGCTTCAGCGATTCTTTGTAATAGCGAGTGATCAGGAACAGCGAAACAATCCCTATCGGAACATTAACATAAAATACCCAATGCCAGCTGATATAATCAGTAATATAGGCGCCAAGTAAAGGACCAAGTACGCTGGATGCCCCGAAAACAGCACCGAGCAAACCAGTCATTTTCCCCCTGTTTTCGGGAGGGAAAATATCAAAAATAATCGTAAAGGCAATTGGCATCAGAGCACCGCCGCCGATCCCCTGGATTGCCCTGAAAACACTAAGCTGAATAATCGTTTGAGCAATTCCGCACAGAGCAGAACCAATTAGAAAAACCACCAGTCCAAAAATAAAGAAGCGTTTGCGGCCGTACATATCCGAAAGCTTACCGAATATAGGCATACCAGCCATAACTGCTACCATATAGGCAGATGTTACCCAAATGAATTTATCAAACCCGCCCAGGTCAGACACAATCGTCCCCATAGCCGTTGCAACGATTGTATTATCCATCGCTGACATCAAAATACCAAGCAGGAGTGCCGTTGTAACCAGTTTTAAATTTTGGCCGTTTTCTGTCATAAAAATCCCCCTTTAGTAAAAGAAAAAATATTGTAATCCCGTTTTCCAAGAAAATATTGGTACTCAGATACCTAAGTTTATTGGACATTTAGGAAGGTTGTCAAATGAATTTTTAATGAGATAGCACACCCGGAAATGCGTGTAATCCAGGTTTGCTTTATTTAGAGAAATGAGCTGCCAGCAGGCAATATGAAGAAGGCAGTCCCAATCATTGATTAAGGAAGGAGATTCCTTAGCGAAGTAGTGCCTTCCTGGCTGAACACGTGCATTCCTTAGCAAAGTCGTGCATTCCTACTGGAGTTCGTGCATTCCTTAGCGAAGTCGTGCATTAAATGATGATGTATAAAAGTATGTGTAAGCAAAAAAGTAGACAAAAAAAATAAGACAAAGTACTCTCGGTTTGTCCAGAAC